>NZ_MDZA01000437.1 GCF_001816125.1 Hymenobacter coccineus
CGAGGGGGCCCTGGCCACGCTGAAGTATTTAAAGGAGCTGGCTAGCCACGGCGTGGCCTACAAGTCCTTCACCGAGCCCTACCTCGACTCGCTGGGGCCCTTCGGCGACGTCATCGTCTCGATGCTGGCCACCATCGCCGCCCAGGACCTGATCAAGATCCGGGAGAACACCAAAGCTGCCCTCGATAAGAAGCGCGCCGCCGGTATTAAGCTGGGGGCCCCCAGCAAAAGCCAAGAACTCATCGACCAGGTGCGCCGGCTCAAGGCCAGCGGCGCCTCGAACCAGGTTATTGGCCGTGCCCTGAAGATGTCGCCCAGCACTGTGGCGAAATACTTAATCATTTAGAGACTGCCACCCTTTCTGCCAGCATTTTCAAAGAAAATGCGTTTGCAGTCAATCAGGCCAATTTATAGCATTATCTGCCAGAAGACGTTCATCCTTTTAAAAGGATCTTTACTTGTCACCTTTTCCCATCCTTGGTTGGTAGAAGGGGGACTTGGGCCGCCGTCGCTGCTAAGCTAGTGGTGGGGTTTCGGTGATTTCACATGCTTCAAACGACCCTTTAAATAGTGTCTTAGGCGAGGCAGCTTTGCTGTAGCTTCGCGGCCGCCGAGAGCTTTCATGAATCTGGTATACAGGCCCTGAGGCACCCTACTACAGTAAAGCAATCAAAACCCATGGACTCAACGGACCGCCAGAGCTTGTTTGCGCAAGCGTTTGATACATTCAAGGCCTTCGACAATTTGACCGTGAGTAGTAGTGGCGCGGAGCAGCAAGCGTTTCCCACCACTATTTGGCAAATCTTGCAACACCTACTGGTATGGCAAACGCATCAGTTAGCGCAATTACAAGGAATAGCCGCCGCGGAGGGGTTTGACGAAACGCGCAGTTGGGATATGGCACGCGTACCCTCCAGCGAAGCTGCTTTGCAAGCCGCCGTCACGCAGTTCCAGCAGCAATTGGTTGAGTTGCAAACCTGGGCCAGCGGGGCGAAAGGAGATGCGCAGCAAGTCCTGACGCAGGGAGTAATCTTACAAGATGTCGCGTTGCACTTGTCCTTTCACCTGGGCGAGGTCGTGCTGATGCGTCGGCTGCAGGGCAGCTACCCCTTGCCAACTCACATGCGGGAATTCTTGCAAGCCTAACGAAGGCGGTTCGGTTGGGACGAATAATTTAGGTGGGAGTCGTAAAGTGGCGCTTTTTACATATTGTAAACGAAGCCTTGCTACACGTAAACAGCCTATTGCGCTGGTTTGGGCAATAGACGTTGCACACCCATGGGATGAAATGCCTTCCCATGCCGGGTGCGGTAGTCGGACTGATTGAGTTGCTCGGCAATCGCGCGCAGCGTGGCCCCATTCGCCCGTAGCAACGCCGCCAACTGCGCGGCCTGCCGATTGTTGAGGTTGGTCTGCGCATTTTCGCGCATAGCCACCCACGACTTTTCCCGGGCGGCCTGGGTCAAATTAGCCGGGCTGCCCAGCTGCTCCCCCCGCGCTTTCTTCGCGGCGAGCGCCTCGCGGGTCCGGGTGGAAATGGCCGACGCCTCTTTCTGAGCGACGGCCGCCATGATGTGAAGGGTAAACTCATCGGCGGCTGGCAGGTCGACGGCCTGGAAGCGTACCCGACTTTCCATGAGGGTGGCTAAAAAGGCGACGTTCCGCGCCAATCGGTCCAGCTTGGCCACGAGCAGCACCGCGTCGTCCTCCCGAGCACGGGCAATGGCCGCCGCTAATTGCGGCCGTTCGTTTTTCTTCCCGCTCTCAATTTCGAGGAAGGTGGCCACGAGCTGCGCGTCGCCGCGCAGGAAATTTTGCACGGCCGCCTGCTGGGCTTCGAGGCCGAGGCCGGACTGGCCCTGGCGAACGGTACTGACGCGGAAGTAGGCCACGAATTTGGTCATCGGGGCAAAAGTACCCCTAAATCCCAGCTTGTCACAAAAGTTAAACGAGCGTTGCTAAGATGTAAAATCTCGTACTTTTACCCCGATTCTCGCCGAAACCCCTTTTGTACTCGCCTTTTGTACCATGACTCCGCTGCGGACCTATACTCCTTATTATAGAGTGTCCACTCAAAAGCAGGGAATCTCGGGGCTCGGCCTCGAAGCCCAGCAAGCCGCGGTGCGCGCCTTCGTGGCGGACCCCGCCCAACTGGTGGGGGAATTTGTTGAGATTGAAAGTGGGAAGAAGAATCAACGCCCCCAACTACTCGCCGCCATGGCCGAGGCTCGTCGGGTAGGTAGCACGCTGCTCATCGCCAAACTCGACCGGCTCAGCCGCAACGCCAGTTTCATCCTAGCGCTCCGGGACTCGGGGGTAGACTTTGTCTGCTGCGACATGCCCGACGCTAACACCCTAACCGTGGGCCTATTTGCCGTGCTCGCCCAACACGAGCGCGAGACAATCTCCAAACGGACCAAAGACGCGCTTGCCGCCAAAAAAGCGCGGGGAGCGGTGCTGGGCAACCCCCAGAACATGACGCCCGCCATCAACCGCCAGGGGCAGGCGGCCATGCAGCGCAATGCCCGCGAGCACCAGGCCAATCGCCAGGCCGCGCAGTTGGCCGAGCTCTTGCGAGCCAAGGGGCAGACCTTGTGGCAAATCGCGGCCAAGCTCAATGAGGCTGGTTACCGAACTCGAAGGGGGAAGGAGTTTCACGCGACCACCGTGCAGCGCCTATTGCCTACTGCGACTGACGCGCGGCCCACCTAGTTTTTTTTGGGGGCAGCTGCTACAATTTTTTGAAGTCGATTAGGCCCTCAAACTGTCCAGCGTAACTGGACCACTTCAGGGTTTGGCTTTCATGCGCAGCTGGTTGCCGGCGTGGTACTTTGCTGGAATGGCCGGAGCGGTTACGTTGGGTTGTAGCGTTGGCGCAACTGCGCGCTGCACTCGGCCACGCTCAACTCGCCCGCGACGTAGCGACGGTAAAGCCGCTGCCCAAACGGGCTCAGCGGGGGCAGGCCCTGGGCCGCGCCGAGGGCCTGCGCCTCATCGAGCAACGCTTGGCGTTGCGCCGGGGTCTGCTCGGCGGGGCCGAAACGGGCGTTTGCTTTCACGGGGAGCTTAAGTAATTTAAGGTCGGCAAAGATGCGACACTCGCCGCCCTCAACCGTGGAATTTAGCATTTTCTCCTCTCTTTGAACACCTGACGTACGGTGGCCTCCACTGGGCAGCCGTAGCAGGAGAATGGCACACGCGGGCGGTTCTCCTTCGTCTATTTAGGACGGGTTCGCTTATTGACTGAGGTATGACGTGGCTTGAAGCGGTCCTGGGTGCCCTGTTGCTAACGGTCAACTGCCTGGCCGTGGCCGCGCACCGGCGCTACCTGGCGCTACCTGCTGCTGCGGCGCAAACACAAGACCTTGCAGCGCCTCTACGGCCATGCCGAGCAGCAGCTGAGCACCTTATGGGCCAGTAAAAGGGGAGCACAAGAGTAGAACAGGGGATTATCGGCTAGGAAACAGGCGGGGGCCGTTCAAAAAACGGCAAACAAAGCCCGCTCAGGAAATCCAAGATGTTCAGGGCAAGTTGCTATCTTTGCCTACTTTATGTTGGTGGTCGTCCACCGGCCGGCATAAATAGAGGGAGAACGGCCCACGCGGGCGGTTCTCCCTCGTCTATTTCAGCCCTGCTCCCATGACGGAACCCGTATCGCCGCCCGCAGCCACGGACGTCACGCGCCCGGGCTTCCTAGCCGGGGGCGAGGAAATGGGGGGCCCTGACGCGGGCCTACGACTGGTCCACGACGGTCCTAAGCCCCCCGAACACCTGGCTGCAAAGCCTGCGCACCGCCGTGAGCATCCTGCTCAACTCTAAGTTTCTCATGTTCCTGTGGTGGGGCGCGGACCTGGTGCAGTTTTATAACGACGCCTACCGCCCGAGCCTGGGCCACGCGGGCAAACACCCCGCCGCGCTGGGGCAGCGGGGAGCCGACTGCTGGCCCAAACCCCACTGCCCCCAAAATCTTGTTTTGCTAGCTGCTGAACCTAGCGGCTCGCAGGTTAGCGTTTGGAAGCGCAAAGGATTTTAATCTCTTTCCCTTTGGTCAGCTTTAACCACGGGGCGAGGTAAACCGTAGCATTACAGACTTCAATCGTTCGGTCGGCCGGAGCAAGCGTAGTGTAGCCAATTTTGAGGCGCACGAACGTGGAATCGGCAAATATTTCATCCCCCCGCCCACTGCGCGATAAGTTTAGGGCGGTGGGCAAGAGGCCTTCGGGCAGATTGAAGCAGTTAACCGTGTCGCGGGACGACGCCAAGGCTAAGACATAGTCCTTGGTGCTGCAAGGGCCCGCATGGCGCGCACCCGCTTGCCCAATACGGCCTCGCTCATGCTCAGCGCCTGCGCAACGTGCGTCGCCGCCTGCCCATCCTGCGTTACCCGGCGGACTGCTTCGGTCCGAAACGCCGCATCCTACTTAGTTCGCTGCCGTTTACCGGCTGGTTTCGCTGCTTCCATGACAAGGGAAAGTTACTTTCGCCGTGTCCACTTTTACCCGACCACCTCAATGAGTATTTGTCATTACAGAACCTTGGTACGCGAAGGTCACATTCGCTAAAAAGCTCAAATGCTGTTTAGCATTTTCTCCAGCCTCCTTATTTCTTCGAGTATACTCAGGCTTGACGCCTTTCATGCTTACTCTGAATATAATATAAAACGTCACCATATCTGAGCGTTGCTAGGTCGCTTTTGACTGATTGTCTTATTTCAAGGTGTTCGGGATTGGTCCTATAAACAATACCTTCGGTAAGCTGCGCGTAGTTCTGAGGCATTTTAAAACTGTTTGTAGTGGGAAGTGAAGGTTAAAGGTAGCCATGCAACGCACATCATAAGCAACTGAATCTTCGGCTTTTTAGCCACAAAACGGAGGTTTATTATTGCCTGTTACATGACAAAACAGCCCCGCCCCTACACGTTCCACACCTCCGCCACGACCCACTACATTCGCCAGCACTACGGCCGGCAAACCCTGCCCGAAATTGCGGCCGACCTCGGTTTGCCTTACGCGCAGCTCAAAAGCCTCGCCTGCCGCTAAAGCATCAAGAAGAACCGGCCGCTGTTTTGATCTACAAAAAATCCCCGCCGGGTTCGGCGGGGATTTTTTGTGGTAAGCTATTTCTGTTACTGTAGCACGAAGCCGACGCTTTACGGTCAGTATTCGGCTTTTATAGTCGTATAGTAAGCTATTTCCGCCCCCAAGCCCGACTCAATCTTTAAGGCGAGGGGATGGTCCTTTAAATAAAACAAGCCACCCACAGACTCGCCTGCCGAACCGTTTTCCCCAACGGTACCGCTGGGCAAGCTAAATGTCACCTTGGCGATCCTGTTCCGGTGCGCCGCGTGCCAATCGCCAAACACGCGTTGCCGCATCTTGTGCTTATAATCGGTTGCCTCGCACACGAAGGCCATGACGTTGTACGGGTCAATCTCAAAAAAGCGGTTCATGAGCTTTTCCAGCGTCAGCCGTATCCTTCGGTCGTAGCCTGGGTGGGTGGGCTTTGTGCAGTCGCTGACTTCGCGCTGAAAAGAGAAGTCAAAAACAAAGCCCTCTAGTTCTGGCAGCCCTGGGAGGGGACGACCGGAAAAGAGGGCTTTGTACTTAGCTCGATTGTCTGCGGTAAAGTATGCTATGTTCTCTTCGTCAAAGACAATTCTATAAGGAAGCAGCATTAAAAGAGAAGGTGTTAGATCCTGCCTTCTTCAGCTTGGTCATGTCCCCGGTTCGCAGGGCTTCAATGGCATCATTCTTCATTTGCAAGACGGTGGAAATGATTCCATCACCGTTTTGGATGCGCTGAGCGGCACGTTGGATGTCGGCTTCGGTTGGCATGGTGGGGGCGATTTTCGACGCGTTGGCAACACACCAACACAGGGCTACGGTATTGACAACGGCAATCAATAGGTGACCATTGTTGCCGTTGCCGTTACAAATATAACGGGCCGTTACAGATTTTGGTTTGTAAATATTCTCTTTATTACTGAAATACGCGAGAAAACAGTCACGCAAAAATCGCTAAAATGCAAATCATAGGCACATATGGCCTTGCTTCGACTAACAGCTTCCTTTTGTGGCAGCGGCGGCAGCGCTTGATGCAAACCAACTCACCCTGCCAACAAAAAGCCCCGCCGAATCCGGCGGGGCTTTTTGTTGTGAGCGACTAAAGCAGGTACAAGCTAGTGCTAAAAATTGCTACTATGCCTAACAGACCGAAAAATGTTTTCGCGCTCATAACGTAAAAATGAAATAGGTGAGAGGTGTATAATGCAGGCAGAAAAAGCCTGCCCCACTAGCACTATAGGGAAAGTGTACGCTTAACTCGCTGGCCGCGAAGCTTTAGACAAGGCAATATTTTAGGGAGGTAATAGGCCGTCACGTTTGCGGCCTGTGCACGAAATGTATCCTGCCCAAGCCAGCGTTTGTATTCGGTATTGACCACATGCTGATTTGGGTCGGTCAACCCGTGGGTTTTTAGCCACGCCTTGATTTCGCGATCTATCGCGGCGCAATGAATGGAACGGTTTTTAGCAGCGGCATGCGGAAGGGTGGAAAGTGGAGCCTAAGTAAGGCAGAGATTGGCTTTCGGCGCGAAGGATTTCCGCGGGGCGGTTCGCCAACGGACTTATTTCACAGTCGTTGACAGACCGTGGCTGTTGCAGAACTCAGCTTCTGTTGCGAGCTAGTTGAGCGAGCGACCTGAATTAAGATAGCCAGTTAGCAACCAGCTACTAAGAAGACGGCTAGTGGGCCCTTGTCGCTCGGGTCGGAGTGCCAGGGCCAAGCTCACCACCTGTTTCGGTTGGTGCCGGAGCAGCTTCTTGAGGTTATAAGCAAGGGCGCTGAGCAGCATGATCTTGTGGGCTGCTGCCCGGCCCTTGGTGGCGACGCGCCGCAGGCCGTAGTGGTACAGGAAGTGGCGGAAGACGGGTTCGACCGTGCGCTGTCGGACGCGGCGCATGTGCTGCCCGGCCCGCGTGCGCTGCCGATGCCACGCCCGGCGGTAGGCAGCATCGAAAGCCGAACGAACCAGCTGTTTGTATTGCGCCCCCGGCACACAAGTTGGCCGCAAGGGACACTGCTGACAGTCCTGGTAGCTGGCCCGGTAGAGCTTGGACCAGTTGCCGTCTTCGGTGACCCGGTAAGCGCGAAACCACAGCCGCTTGCTCGCTGGGCAGCCGTAGGTATCCTGGGCGGGGTCATAAGCAAACCCCGCCACCTCGGGCTTGTAGGCCCCAAAAGCGGGAATCCACGGCGTGATGCGGCGTTGCTCCAAATACGCGTAGTTAAAGCCCGTCGAGTAGCCAGCGTCGGCCACCAGGTCACGCAGCGTCAATTCGTTGCGCGTGAACCGGGCGCGTAACCCCCGGACCAGGGCGGGCAGGTGCGCGCTGTCTCGGCCGTCGGCGAAATCGGCTTGGATGTGGCTGATCACGCCCGCGGCCGTGTCCACGGCCAAACTGCAGAGGTAGTTCAGGGCCCGGGCTCTGCCGGGCTTGACGGAGATGCGGGCCTCGGGGTCGGTGGGGCTGTAGTGCGTCTTGTTGCGCAGCAACTTCGCTTGCGCATGCTGGCCCCCAGGCCACCGGGCAGGGCCCGGCGCTTGGCTTGGCGCGCCGCTTCGCGGCGCAGCTGGTGAGCAGGCACCGGCTGCCCGTGGTTCACCGGCTCTGGCGGCGTACTTGGCTGACCGGCCAGGTGCATGGTCGGCGCAACAGGCGGCTGTTTGGGGCGTAGGCTGTCCAGGGAAGCACTGGCTTTGACCGGCGCCGAATCAACGGTTTGGGTGTCGCCCGCCACTAACCCAGCGGCGACGCACTGGGCGAAAATGTGGTCAAACAGGTACTCAAACACGGCCGCTGGGTAGAGTTGGCGGGTGCGGCTCAGGGTCGAGTGCCAGGGAAAGTCCTCGTCCACTTCGTAGCCCAGGAAGCACAGGATGTCCAAGCGCAAGGCACAGTGCGCGACCAGGCGGCGGTCACTGGCGATGTTTTCCAGGCGGCCCACCAGCACGAGCTTGAAGAAGACGACCGGGTCGAGCGAGGGCTGCCCGGTGTGGCTATATAGGGCGTGCGTCTGCTGGTAGAGAAAATCCCAGTCCAGCAACTCGCTCAGCCGCCGACACAGATTGTGGCGCAGCACCCGCTCCGACAAGCGAAAGCGCGTGACGACTTTGTCCGTGAAGTGTTTATGTTCTTGCATCCTCCTTTTACGAACAGCCTACTCTCCAGATACTTCTGCAACAGCTACGACCGTTTAAAAATTGTTAGCACGCTCACTACCATTTCCGGCCCCTGCGCCAATCCCGACTTTTAGGCTAGCATTCTAAGCAAAACCTCGTCGAAACTGCCTGCACGAAATATATTAAACGTAGCGCATAATCTTAGCGGGGATTTCTGTTCCTGGTCTTGTGCTACCCCCTCTTCCACGACTGCCTCCACGTCGGTCATGGGCCGAAGGTAAAGACCAAGCGCCTCAGGAATAGGTTTTCCATTGGTTCAGCGAAAGGGTCGTGGCTGTTGCAGAACCCGGCATCGTAGAGGGAAGATGCAAGGCAAGAAGGCATTTCTCGACAAAGAGGTGACCCGCTTTCGGCTCTCCGAACGGGTGCCGCCCCATAACCTGTACCGGCGGCTGGCCGAGCTGGTCGACTGGACGTTTCTCTACGACGAGACCCGGGCCCTGTACAGCCACACGGGCCAGCCTTCGCTCGACCCGGTGGTCTTCTTCAAGCTCGTGCTGGTGGGCCGGCTAGAAAACCTGGTCAGCGACCGCCGCCTGGTCGAACACTGCGCCCTGCGGCTCGACATTCTCTGGTTTCTGGGCTACGAAGTGGACGAAGAGTTGCCCGGGCACTCGACCGTGAGCCGCACCCGCCAGTTGTTCCCGGCGGCGGTGTTTGAGCGCTTGTTCGACCACGTTTTTGCTCAGTGCGTGGCCAGGGGCCTGGTCGCGGGCGACACGCAAGCCGTCGACTCGGCCCCGGTCAAGGCCAACGCCTCGTTGGAAGCCGTGCGGGAAAAGCAGGCCGCGGGCACCAGTGGCCCGTACCTGGCCGGGCACCCGGACCAGTCAGCCGTGGCCGCGGGCGCGGTGCTTACCGCCCCGGCCCATCAATTGCGCCAGCTGGCCACGGGGCAGCGCCGTCGGCAGGGCGCACAGACTGGCGCGCTGGGTGCGCGGCACGAACAGGCGCGTCTGCTCCGCAACAAGACCCACTACAGCCCCACCGACCCCGACGCGCGCATTTCCGTCAAGCCCGGCAAAGCCCGGGCGCTGAACTACCGCTGCAGCCTGGCCGTGGACACGGCCCACGGCGTCATCGGCCACGTGCAGGCCGACTTGGCCGATAGCCGCGACAGCCGGCATTTGCCGCGCTTGCGCACGGGTTTACAACACCGGTTACGCGCCAACGAGTTGCCCTTACGCGCGCTACTGGCCGATGCCGGCTACGCGAACGGGTCGAATTACGCCTTGCTCGAGGCGGCGCAGATAACGGCCTGGATCCCCGTTTTTGGCCAGTACAAGGCCGAAATCGAGGGCTTCCGCTACGATGCCCCGCAGGACGTCTACCACTGCCGGGCCGGCGAGGTGCTCCCGTTTCGCAAGTACGACACCCGGGCCGACGGCAACTGGCTTAAAATTTACTGGGCCACCTGCTCGGACTGCCAGCAGTGCCCGTTAAAACCCACGTGTGTGCCTGGAGCCAAGCGCAAGCAGCTTACCCGCACCATCTACGACGCCCCGTACCGTCGGGCGTGGCAGCGGCAACAAAGCCGTCGGGGCCAGCGCATGCGCCGGGTCCGGCAAAGCACGGTCGAACCCGTCTTCGGCAACCTGATTCACCACTACGGCCTGCGCCGCATGAATGTGCGGGGCCACGCCGGCGCCCAGAAAACGATGCTGCTTACAGCGGTCGCCTACAACCTCAAAAAGCTACTGAAGTACCGGCCCCAACAGCACCTGAGCCTAGCCGTTGCCCTGCCAGCGCCGCAACTGGCTATTACAACGCGCTGTTGGCGGCACCGCAACGGGTGCGAGAGGCAAACCCAAGCACTCGTCGGTGGCCAGCCCATGAAAGCGGCCATCGACTGGTAGTTCTGCAACAGCCACGGTCGTGGCTGTTGCAGAACTCAGTCTAGGGCTCGTACGCGGTTGTGCCCAACCAAACCGGCCGTAAGGTTGCTTTTCTCACCTATTGGTGAGCGCGATGACCTGTTGTCAAGTGCACTGGCGAGTTGTGCAACAGCCGCGAGCGATTGATTATCCTTTCAACAGCAATCCGTATGACATGAGCAGGAACGATTACAGGGTATCTGTGGCCAGTTCACACCGCTCAAATAGGCCACCGCCGAGCACAAAGCAACTTTTCTTCACTACCCCGTCCACTAAAATCTCGGCTTTGATAACCGCTTCGCTTTTGACTCCGCTCATCGCCACCTCCACGCGTATCCGGTCCGCGGCCCCAAACGTTCCGAGGTCGATGGTTTCGTTTACCGTTTCGGCGGGGTAAACGCGCGCAATAACCGGCTTCTCCACGGGTGCACTTTTGTAGTTAGAGGTGGAGTTGATGATGGCCGTACCACCAATCATATTACTACCCGTAACACGCACGCGCACCGCGTACTCTTTCGGTTTAGGCTCTTCTTGCTTGTCCTGGCTACAAGCGCTTACCAGAGCGAGTAGCATAAACAGCCGCACCAAACGCGAGGGTAGCGAGTAAGTATTCATAGGGGCAAGATAGAGCTAAGTACAGCACTGCAGCAAGCTGCCTCCGTCGGCCCCAAGAGGGCCGGTTCAGGAAAGGTGCCTTTGTTCACGGAAAGGGTCGTGGCTGTTGCATAACCCGGTTTCGTAGAAGGGAGATGCAAGGCAAAAAGCCGTTTCTCGATAAAGAGGTGACCCGGTTCCGGCTTTCCGAACGGGTGCCGCCCCATAATTTGTACCGCCGGCTGGCCGAGCTGGTGGACTGGACGTTTCTCTACGAGGAGACCCGGACGCTTTACAGCCACACGGGCCAGCCTTCGTTGGACCCGGTCGTTTTTTTCAAGCTGGTGCTGGTGGGCCGGCTGGAAAACCTGGTCAGCGACCGCCGCCTGGTCGAGCACTGCGCCCTACGTCTAGACATCCTGTTGTTTCTGGGCTACGAAGTGGACGAGGAGTTGCCGTGGCACTCGACCGTTAGCCGCACCCGCCAGCTCTTCCCGGCCGCCGTCTTCAAGCGCCTGTTCGACCACTTCTTTGCCCAGTGCGTGGCCCGGGGCCTGGTCGCTGGTGACACCCAGGCCGTCGACTCGGCCCCGGTAAAGGCCAACGCGTCGCTGGAAGCCGTGCGGGAAAAGCAGGCCGCAGGTACCAGCGGCCCACACCTGGCCGGGCACCCGGAACAATCAGCCGTGGCCGCGGGTGCGGTCATTACCGCCCCGGCCCACCAGTTGCGCCAGCTGGCCACGGGGCAGCGCCGGCGGCAGGGCGCGCAGACCGGGGCCCTGGGTGCCCGCCACGAACAGGCGCGGCTGCTGCAAGTCGGTGAAGCGCATCGCGCCGTGGTTGTAGAGCTTGAGCCAGCAGGCAGAATTTCCATTTGCCGCTCACTAGCTCCAGCGCGTCTTTGAGCGCGAGCAGCCGCTCTTGGTACTGTCTGCGCAGTCGTAGGCGTAGGGATAATCGGTGGAAAACATTACCCGGTCGGCGCCCAGCACCTCCACGGCGCAGCAGGTAGGCCGTGGTGTTGATGCCGCTGCCCGTGACGTGGAAGTGCTGGCGGAAATACTCGGCCAAGGACTTTTTCAAACCCCGTTGGGCCATGAATGCCGTCAGCACGTCGGCCCGCTCCAGGTAGAAGGTCACCATCTCGCCCCAGTGCCCGAGCACGATTTGCAGGGTGGGCAGCTCATCGAACACGCCACTCAGGATGAGCCGCAGCGGCCCGATGCCCGCGTCCAGGTGCCAGCCCCAGCCGCCGCCGGCAAAAACCGCGCTCAGCACGGGGTCGAAGCCGTCGTAGTACGCCGCCCGCACGGCGGCGGGCGGCATCTGCGGGTGCAAGTAAAGGGGCGCGCCGAGTTGGGCCGCCATTGCCAGCAGGGGCCGGAAGTCGGGGTGGTCGAGGTACTTGTTGTCGGCGGTGCGGCCGTTTATCAGTGCGCCGCAGCAGCCCAGCTCCTGCACGGCCCGCTGCAACTCAGCCACGGCGGCGGCCGGGTCGGGGGTAGGCACGGCGGCAAACGCGGCGTAGCGGTCGGGGTGGGCCCGCACAGCGGCGGCCAAGCGGTCGTTGGCTTGCCGCGCCAAGGCCACGGCCGGTGCCGGGGCCAGCAGCTCGACCCCCGGCGCGGGGGTGGAGAGCACCGTCATATCGAGCCCGATAAGGTCCATTTGCCGCAGCCGGTCGTCGCCCAAGTCCAACAGGCGCTCCTGCACCGGCCCGCCCGTAAAGAGCTGAAAAAAGCTACCGACCTGCTCTGCGGGCAGGTCGTTGGTCGCCTGCGCCAGCTCGGGCGTTATGAAATGTTCTTCTAAGCCGATGAGTTTCATATTGATTGAGTAGGTAAGCCGCATTTACTTGGTAGACCGCGGCGCAGCTTGGGTACCCGAGCAAGCGCCAGGTGCCGCCGGCCGCAACGGGCCGGCCACGTAGGGTTTCTGTTGGATAACGCCCCAGGGGGTAGCTAGGCTAGTGGGCCGCGCTCAGGTCCACGGCGGGGCCGCCCTTGCGGAAGCGGGCAAGCAGCACGAATGGCACGGCGGCCATGCACACGAAGGCCAGCAGCATAAAGCCCTCGGCGTAGCTGATAATGGCCGCCTGCTTGCTGACGATGCCTTCTAACGTCCCCACGGCCATGCGCTGCGCCTCGCCCAGCGAATGACCGTTGCGCAGGAAGGAGGCCGTCAGGCCGTCGAAGCGGGCGATGGCGGCGGGGTTGGCCAGGGAGATATTGGGTAGCAAATCCAACCGGTGCACGCTGGTGCGACGCGTCACAAACGTGTTGATGGCGGCCAAGCCCACGGCGCCCCCCAGCAGCTGCATCATATTGCCGAGGCCGGCAACCTGGCCGATGTCCTTGCCTTTGAGGCCGGCCAGAATCAAAAATGAGATGGGCACGAAGATGAAGCCGAAACCCACGCCGCGAAAGAGCTGCGGCCAGAACAGGTCCCACTCCCCCGATTGGGGCGTGGCGAGCTGGTAAGTAAGGATTTCGTAGGCCATCACGAAACCAAAGCCTACGATGATAAGGATTTTGGGGTTGAGGCCCTTGCGCATGGCCGCGCTCATGCCGCCCATCGTCATCCCCGTGAGCAGGGAACTGGGCAGGATGAGCAGGCCCGTGCGGGTAGCCGTCCAGCCCAAGAAGCTTTGCACGAACAAGGGGTAGAGAAATACCGACGCAAACAGGCACACCCCGAACGCGAAGCGCAGCACGGCGCCGATGGCCACGTTGCGGTTGCCCAGGACGCGCAGGTTCACTACTGGCTCGGCTTGGCGCAGCATTCGCACCACGAACAAAACAATGCCCAGCGCCGCGAAAATGCTGGTCGTCACGATGAACGCGCTGTCGAACCAGTCCTTGCGCTGGCCTTCTTCCAGCACCACTTGCAGCCCGCCGATGCCCACGGCCAGCAGCCCGATGCCCACGTAATCGACCCGGCCCACCGGCCGCTTGATGTCCTTGATAAAGCGCCACGACAAGAACGTGGCCAGCAGGCCGATGGGCACGTTGACGTAAAAAATCCAGCCCCAGTGAAAATTGTCGATGAGGTAGCCGCCCAGCACTGGGCCCAGCGCGGGGCCCATTACGATGCCCGCCCCAAAAATGCCGTTGGCCTTGTTGATTTCGTCGGGCGGGAAGGTTTCGACCAGCACGGTTTGGGCCGTGGCCAGCAAGGCCCCGCCGCCCAGGCCCTGCACGAAGCGCCAGAGCACGAGCGCCCCGATGCTGTGCGCCGAGCCGCACATAAACGAGGCAAACGTGAACAACGCCACCGAAAACGTGAAGTAGTGCTTGCGCCCAAACTTGTTGGACAAAAAGCCAGTGAGCGCAATCACGACGATGTTCGACACGGCGTAGGCCGTAATCACCCAGGCCGCCTCGTCGGTGGTCGCGCCCAGGTTACCGGCAATGTCGCGGGTGGCCACGTTCACGATGCTGGTGTCAATCAACTCCATGATGGCGCAGGTGATGACCGTGAGCGTAATGAGCCACTTGCGAAACCCCACCTCGTGGGTAGGCTCGTCGGCGGCCGGGGTAGGGGCCGGGGTAACGGGCCGGGCCGGGTCGGCCGCGGCGGCGGGAAGGGCGAGGGAAGCCATAGCGGATGAAAAAATGAGTGTTACTTCGACTCTTTCACGTTGGCCGTGACGCTCATGCCGGCCCGCAGGGGCGTGTCGGCGGCGGGCGGCTCGGTGAAGACGATTTTGACGGGCACGCGCTGGGTCACCTTCACGAAGTTGCCGGTGGCGTTGTCGGGCGGCAGCAACGAGTAGCGGGCCCCGGTGGCTGGCGACAGGGACTGCACCTTTCCTTGAAACACCTTGTCGGAATAGGTGTCGGCCTTAATCTCCACCGGCTGGCCCACTTTCATCTTCTCCAACTGGGTTTCCTTGAAATTGGCCACCACCCAGAGGTTGCCGTCCTGGGCCACTTTCATCAGGGTCTGGCCGGGGGCCACGAGCTGGCCCACTTGCAGGTTGCGGTCCGACACCACGCCGGAGGCCGGAGCCGTAATCACGGTGTAGGATTCGAGCAGCCGGGCCGTGGCTAGGGCCGCTTCGGTCTGCTTCACGGCCAACTGGGCCAGGGTCACCGACTGCCCCACGATGTCGGCTTGCGAGCGGGCAGTGGCGACTTGGTTGGTGGCCGCGCCGGCCTGGCCGGTCAGCACCTTTACCTGGGCCTCGGCAGCGGCCAGGCTGGCGGCGGCCCCGTCGCGGTCGGCCCGGGCATTGTCAACGCTTTGCTGGGTGGCGCTTTGCTGGGCCAGCAGCGCGGCCTGGCGCTGGAAATTCTGGGTGGTTTGGCGCAGGCGGGCGCGGGCACTCTCGACGGTGGCGCGGGCCGTGGCAATGCCGGCGGTGGCGGCCCCCGACGTGCTGGCCACCGTGGCGATGCCGAGGCGGGCGGCGGCGCTATTTTTGCGGGCCACCACCACGTTGGCGCGGGCCTGGGCCAGGGCAATTTCGGCCTGCTCCACGCGCAGCTTCAGGTCCCGGTCGTCGAGCAGCACCAGGGTATCGCCGCGCCGCACGCGCTGGTTATCGCTCACGCGGATGACTACCACCGCGGCGCTTACTTTCGGAATAACCGGGCTGATGTCGGCCTGCACCTGGGCGTTGTCGGTTTCTTGGCCGGCGCCGCAGCCGGTCAGTAGCACGGCTAGCAGCACGGCCGGCCCAGACCAGACACGGGCGGTAAAAAGATTGACTTTCATGGCAATACGAGGGTTTTAGCGAAGAATGGTACCCGGCCTTCAGTTAGCGGCGTTGGCGGCGGGTAGGCGGCCCGTACTCTTGAGTAGTTTCCAACGGGCCAGTTCGGCGTTGGCCTTGGCCGAGCGCAGGTTGAGCTGAGCTTGCAGCAATTGGGTATTGGCGTCGAGAAAATCAGTGGGCGTGCTCACGTTGGCCTTCAGGCGGTTTTGCTCGACACGGAAGTTTTCGGTGGCCTGCGCCAGGGCCGTTTCCTGAAGCTGAATTTTTTCTACCTGCTGCTCGTAGGTGCGGTAGTTGGCGTTTACTTCGCTCAAAATCCGGTCGCGGGTGTCGTCGATGGTGGCGCTCTGCTCTTCTACGCGAAAGCGGCTTTCGGCCACTCGCGCTCGGTTCGTGTACAGGCCGCCAATGTCAAAGGCCAGCGCGGCGAAGACGCTGGAAGTCCCCTTGAAAGCCGCTTGGTTAGGAAAAACCCGCTGATTGGGCCGGTTGTAGTCCACGTTGCCGCCAAAGCTGAGCGAGGGCAGGCTTCCGGCCCGCGCGACGCGCTGGTTGAGCACCGCCTCCTCGCGGCGCAGGCCCAGGGCCTGTAGTTCTGACCGTTTTTGCAGCGCTTCCTGCAAGTAGCCGTCCAGGGGCCCCAGGGTGGCGGTGCCGGGCAACTCGGCCGGGTCGATGGCAAATTCGGTGGTTGGCGGCAGGCCGGTGGCCAGGGCCAAGTTGAAGCTATTAGTAGCTTGCCCCGCGCGCAGGTCGGCCAGGCTGCTTTTGAGCTGCGAGATGGTGAGGTCGATTTTCAGCCCGTCTACTTTCAGGGCTACGCCCTGATTTTCGAGGTTGGTAAGGTCCCGGCGCCGGTCCTGCAGCACCTTAATATTCTCGCGAATGATGCGCTCCGAGGCGTTGAGCGTATAAAGCGTGTACCAAATGGTGGTCACGTTGTCGGCGGCAGCCAGGCGATACTGGTCGGCTTCGGCGGTCGTAGCCTGGGCTTCGCGCTCAGCCACGGCGATGCCGTTGCGCACCCGGCCCCCGGCCCACAGCACCTGCCGGACCTGGAAGTTATTGAAGCTCTGGTTGAGAATCTGGGGGTTGAGCGTGACTTCGCCGGCTCCCGGAAACGGCACCACGAACGGGGTGACGTTGTCGGAAATGCGGTAGAAATTACTCGTTACTGCTACGCTGGGCAGCAGGCCGTTCTTGGCCTGGGCCACCCGCGCCTGCGTCACGTTTTGCGAGGCTAAGTTGCGTTTCAGCGCTTTGCTCTGCCGCACGGCCAGCGTAACAGCTTCAACCAGGGGCAGCGACCGGGGTGCGGACTGGGCTATCCCGGCTGCGGGCCACAGCAGCCCGGCTAGCAACCAAGCGGCCCGGCTCTTGTAACGAGCAACTGTCGAAATCATAGAATAGGAGAGGAAAAACACGGAGCTGGTAAGCAAGTGATGGCAGAGCGACGAGCAGCCGCCAGAGTTTATCTCAGGGGAGAGCACATTTTTAAGCTGACCTTTGCGAAGTCTGCTGGTGAATGGCCGGCCGAGCGACTACGTAGTGATTCGGATTAGGAAAGCAGATTTACTACTAATATTTATCAAATATACTACGAATTTGTAATACATCTAGTTGCTTTGCCCGTAGAAATAATTTATTGCCGTATGAAAAACATTTTGCCTGTGCTCCAGCAGTTGATTTCTGAACTAGAGCGCTACGCCCAGGCCACTTCCGAAATCGACTTGGCCGAGTTTGCGGCCTGGCTGCACCAGCGGCACCGCCCGGTCGGGGACTTAGCTGGCGAGGCAGTTGTGCCGCTGCACCGCGAGCCGCAGTATCTTAATACCCTACCCCCCCTCATGCAGTTGGTGCCGCTGGTGACGCGCCTCAACTACTTCACCCACGCGGCGGCCGAGCAATTGCTGGCTGGTTTGCCCATTGCAGGCATCCGTGAGTTTAGCGTACTATCCTCTATTCTTGGTGGCCAGACGCCCACCAAGTCGGAAATTGCGGCCAATGCGCAGTTGGAGCTTAGCACTGTTACGGAGGTCACGCGCCGCTTAGTGCAAACCGGCTTAGTAACGGAGGTGCCCGACCCCAAGGACCGTCGCGCCCGCCGCTTGAAAATTACCCCGGCCGGGCAAGCCGTGCACACGCAGGGAAAGGCCCTCGTTGCGCAGCTCAGCCAATACCTCTACGACCCGCTGACGGCCGCTGAGCAGACCGAACTGCACCGGCTGCTGAGTGTGCTCAACACCGTGCACTCAGCCCAGCCACTGCCTTCGCCGCCCCCGAGTCGCTAGAGTCTGCTGTGCTTTTGCAGGCGTTTTGAGTGCTATTAAAAAATGGCCGACGCGCAAAGAAGCGCATCACGACACTTTCTTGGCCTTAGTAAAGTTGCGGCCTGTTTAGTGAAACACAAAAGATGAGAAAACAACTTCAGCTTGCTGGAAAGCACATAATAGGCTCTAAACAAGAACGTGGCTGTGGCAGAATTCGCCAATTCGCTCAGCCTGGCGCAAGAAGCCGAAATTTTCCTCGCCGCGCAGAACGTGGTGCCGGGTAAAGCCTGGGGCCGGTGGCGTGGGCATGGGACCGGCCTGCCCACGGGAGGGTAGCACCGCTGGCCCCCCCGCAAGCAGGCCGGTCAGGCAGGCGACTAAAAAATAACAGCTGAGCATACCAGCCAGGTAGGAACGAAGAAATATAGCCCCCTGCCAAGCGGCCGCGCTGGGTGGGGGTACTGCCAGTCTCCCGAAGTGAAGGTGAACGTATTGGAGCTGGGGCACCACTATCTTTGGCTAGGGCTACGGCCGGTCCGACGATGGGCGAGGGAAGGTCAGCCAGCTGGCCAGCCGGGTCACTAGTAGGGCGCACGCCAGGGAGCAGGGGATAGCTACCAAATTGGAGATAGCCAGAGTATTCCTCACCAGGCCCGCCAGAAGCCAGTTCCGTAGCCTATGTTAGCCAGCGTCATGGCCGTTGAAAGAACGAGCCTCGTGAAATACGGTCATGAATAATGCGAGCAGGAATGGTTGGTATTTAGGGTGAATTCCCGTAGTCAGCTACAATTTGCCGACTTGATTACTTGCGGGGCTGGGTAGCCAGCCGCTACTAAGAGTGGCAAAGTGCTGAGGTAGTGAAGGACTTAGGCCAACGCATCCTTCCTGCTTAGGGGTTAAGTACTTATCCAGCAAGAGGAAGGAGTAAAAACTGGCTCTTCCGCGCTGGCTGAAGAACCCCGCCCGCGTCGTTGCACGACCCTAGCGGCGCGGGCGGAATTCTCTAGCCAGCTTAGTAAAATACGCTTGTTAGAACTACCTTATGCTTGACGCACTAGTCAAGACAGCTTAAGCAGCCTTTCAGCATTGCGGTGGGCAATGTTGGCCCTTGCGTCATCGGAAATAGCAGCTTACTCCAAAAAGTGAGGGGGCGGTACCATCTGGGCGGTAAACGAACGGGTAATCAGTGGCGTACAGCGCCCGCTCGATCCCCATTATTTCCAGGGCTTCTTGCAGGTACCGGGCATTGAACATGCCGCTGGGCGTGACGTAGAAATTTCGCCGGTAATACTTCACTACGGGCATCTTCAGGTTTTTCGCGCTGGCCGTCATCAGGTTGACCCGCTCCAGGAAGAAGGTAACCATCTCCCCCAGTGCCCCAGCACGATTTGCAGGTTGGGTAGCTCATCGAATACTCCGGCCAGAATCAAGCGTAGTGCGGCCACCCCCGCGTCCAGGTGCCAGCCCCAGCCGTTGGTGGCAAAACTCAGGCTTAGCGCCGGGTCAAACCCGTCCTAGTACTGGGCGCGCACCGGCTGAGGCGGAATTTGCGGGTGCAGGTAGACAGGCACTTCCAGGGCCGCCGCTGCCGCCAGCAGGGGCCGGTAGTCGGGGTGGTCAAGGTACCCATCCCCGGTGCGGGCGTGAATCATCGCCCCGCGCAGGCCCAGCTCCTGCACCGCTCGGTGCAATTCGCTCACGGCTGCAACCGGGTCGGGAGTCGGCAGGGTAGCAAAGCCAGTAAAGCGGTCGGGATGGGCCTGAATAGCCGCCGCCAGCCGGTCGTTGGCCTGGCAAGCCAGGAGTACTGCCTGCCGTCGGGGGCAGCGCCTGGGTGGCCGGGGTTGTCACTGATAAGACCATCATATCCAGCTCAATCAGGTCCATTTGCCGCAGGCGGTCGTCGCTTAGGTCTTGCAGCCGATGCAGCAAGGTTGGGTCTTGGTATAGGTTCATGCTGGCTTCCCGCTTGCCCGGTTGGTTGAACGCGGCGGCAATTTCAGGTGTTCAGAAATGTTCTTCTAAGTCAATGATTTTCATATAATTGCGCTAGATTTTCAGGCTTGAGCCGGCACGGTAAGTAACGAACTATACCAGCGCCGGCCGCGCCCGCTTCGTTACAGACCTAATTTTCGGCACCAGGGCATACTAATCTGATAAGCAAGCAAATACGCCCTGGCGCCGAACTTTTAGGTGTTCAGCAGGTAAGGCACGAAAATGTCCTCGCACGTTAGCTGGCGCTTCGAAAGGCCCTGCTCGTAATGGTAGCGCAGAAACGCATCCACCGCCTTGCGGTTGGCGGCCAGGCCGGCCGGCCACCAGTCATTGCCGAGCACGGCGCGGTCTTCAGTCAACAGGTTGGTGAGCCACGGAATCATGCTATTCATGTTGTTGAAAAATTATGCTTTGCGTGTACTGCTGCTTCACCAGGTTTTCCGCGTCGCAGAAGCCCTGGTAAACTGCCCGGATGAGGTCGGGCTGTTGCAGGGCCAGCTCCTTGCGCACCACCACGGTGTGCATAATCGGGTAGATGCCTGTGCGCTGGTAGTAGGCCCGCTCGGTGGCCACGTAGTCGGGAAAAAGTAGCGCCACCTTGGGCGACTTTTCCAAGATGCACTTCGGAATGTCGGCCGAGATGAGGGCATCAATTTCTCCGTCTTCGAGCAGCTGTCCCAGGTCCGTGCCGTTGGGCATATTCGTAACCTGCACGTTGGCCGGGTGGGGCTGCGGCACGAAGGTAGTCGGCTTCAGGGGCCAGTCGAGGCCCCCGATAACCCAGCTGCACTGTTCGGGCTTCACGCGGTAGTCGTCCGAGAGGATGCCTTTAGGCCACACGCCCGCGTCGTGACCGTACAGAGCAAACTCCCCCACGCGTTTGCTCACCAAGTCTTCCGGCTTCTTAATGCCGCTATTGACGTTGACGTAGATGGCAGAGTGCCGGAAGCACCGGTTCGGGAATACGGGAATGGCCAGAAAAGGCGGGTCGTCGAAGTCCATCGTGCGCAGAAAATGGGACAGGCCTAGCTCCGACACGTCATATTTGCCCCGCACCATGCCCTCGAATACTTCGGTCACGATGCGGTTAGAGTAGAAATCCACTTCAACCCCTTCCATCTTGACCGTTCCATCGGCCAGCACGCGGGTGCGGCCATACTCGCCGAAGGCGATATGCAGCTTTGGGTTACTCATAAGTAATGCCTATAATGCGGGCAGCAGGGTAAAATGGCTGACTAGGTGGAACAGGGGTCAGCGCGGCTCCTCGCGCCAGTCGGCCGTGGCAACAGGTGCTAGCCCCTGCCGCCACTGGTCAGTTCTGGCGCAGAGCAATTGCCTCGTCCTATTTGACAAGGGCAAAGTTCCACCGGCCCGGTCTTGGAACTGCGCCTGATTCTTGCGCCTTTACTTCCGCATTCTTGCTCGTTTTGCCCGCTACCGCTGGCTGGTATACTTCCGCGGGCTGCACCCCACGGCCCGCCGAAAGGCCTCCGCGAAGCGCGCCGGCGTAGCAAAGCCGAGCGCATCGCTGACGGTCGCCACCGGCAAAGTGCCGGTACGCAGAAGCTGCTGCGCGCGCCGCATTTTCCACCCTAACACGTACTGGTAGGGGGGGATGCCCAAGGTCAACTTAAAGCGGCGAGCGAACTAGAACACGCTGAGGTTGGCCAGGCTAGCCAGTGCCTCCAGCGTCACGGGCTGGCGTGGGCGGCCAGATACTCGTCGATGCGACGCAGTACCGCCACGGGTAGCTGAGCGCCGGAAGTTACGCGTGGGGCGGGGGTGGCGTAGTGCTCTAGCAAGTAGTACATAAGCACTTGGGTCAGCGACTCAACGTAAAGCTGGCCTAACGCGGGCGGGATGATGACAGCCGCTAGCAGCTGCTGTCCAACCTGCGTGAGGAACGGGTCAGCGAACTGGAAACGGTTGTGCAAGCTAAAAGCCGTGCGGTCCAGGCGCTGGCCAGCCAGTTTTTCCAGGTACTCGTTATCCAAATACAAGTGCGTAGTATCCAACAAGCCTTCCCACATCACGGCCCCGTACTCACCCCCCGGATACAGGCCCGCGTCACCAGCTTGAAAAGCGGTTACTTCCACGTGGCGGCCCTGTCGGCGGCGGGCCAGCACGGGTGCTTGGGGCTGGTGCAGCAATAACAAGTGGTGCAAGTGGAAATGCGCGGGCAACTCCATCGCGGGCGATTGGTAATGCTCTACCCGCAAGCCAGGCCACGCCTGCGCAGCACTCGTTGCCAAGGGGGCTTGGGGAAATAACTCCGAATCGTAAGTTACCAGGTAAGAGGCAGGCGCGGAGTTCATAAGCAAGCAAAAGGCCAAATACGTGCGCAGCGGCTCGGATGATTCACCAGCCGAGCCGCCCGCCTTCCTAGGCCGTATGCTCTTCCACTGCCGCCGCTACCGGCACCAAAAAGTGCTAGCCGGCTTGTAGGACGAGCCATGCGCCCAGCGCACTGTGCACTTTCGGGCCTTTGCCGAACTACAGCCCCAGGCGACGAAAATGCTGGCTGCTGATTTTTTGCGCCGGGTACTGGCGGCCATCCCCAACAAAGTGCATAAAGTGTTAACCGACAACGGGACCCAGTTCGGTAATATGCCCCACCAGGGGCATACCTGGTGACACATTTTTGACCGTGTCTGCGACGAGCACGGCAGCGAGCACCGCTTTAACAAACCCGCCCGGGCAGGTCGAGCGCTTCAACCGCATCCTCAAAGAGGCTACTGTCCAGCGCTATCACTACCAGACTACGGCTCAGCCCAACGACCATTTCAAGCCTTTCTACGGACTTACAACCACGGCAAGCGCTTCAAACGACTACGGAGCAAACCCACACACGAATTTATCTGCCAACAATGGTATTTAAACCCAACTATCTTTATTCGTGACCCCACCCACCTCACCCTGTGACTATACACCTACCCCCCTCCTAAATACTTGGTATACAAGTTATATGTCTCGGAGGGGGTAGGCTATGGAAGCTCATTGCTTAAGTATTTTCAGGGCTTTGCTTTCGCCCTTGCCGGTCCTGAGGTAGTAGCTGCCAGCTTTTAAGCTGCTGACGTTCACCTGCACCGCGCCGCCGCTAGCCGGCGATTTTAGGTGCAGCACGGTGCGACCCACTGCATCTACCACCGTGAGCGTGGTATTGGCCGGAATGTCGGTCAGCGTTACTGTTTCGGTGGCCGGGTTGGGAAAAAGCACTGCTTCCGGGGGGCCAAGCTTGGCGGCAGTGGCAGCCTTGCTAGCCAGGGAGGCGCTAGCCGCCGCGAGCAGCCACTGACCGTGGAGCTGGTTATTGTCGTCGTACTGGTCGATATTGTCGTCGTCGTTGAGGCCGCCCCCGCTTACTTCCACCAGCCGGCCGCTGTGGGCTGCTTTCAGCTTGTAGTACCCGTTGTCGGCGGCGAGCAGAATAAATTTCTGGTTGTTAGCCCCCCCGGCGGCAGCGGTCCATTGTAGCACGTTGGCGGTGTTGTTGACGCTGCCGCCGGCCACGTCCACCACTTTGCCGGTGGCCACGTTGCTGATTTTGTAAGCCCCGTCGCCCACGTCAGTCAGGGCAAACTGCTGGTTGGCGGCACCGGTGCCGCGCCATTGCAGGATGTTCGCGCCATCGGCCGTGCTGCCGCCCGCCACGTCCATGTACTTGCCGCTGTTGCGGTTTTGCAGCGAATAGGTGCCGTTTTTGCCCGTCACGCCGTTGGCGCGCACCCGAATGGAGGTTGTTAGGTTATCCCACCCTCCCAGGCAGGCATTGTCGGCAGTGAGGGTGAGGTAGTTGCCGCCAAAGTTGTCTTCCACGTAGGCAAACACCTTGTAGCCGGCCGGGACTTTTATGGAGGAGATATCATCGTTGGCAACTCCCAGGGCTTGCAGCGCGGCGTAGTTGTAGTCGCCCAGCGTGAGCTTGACGCCGTAGCCGCCGTAGGAGCAGCTCTGGTAGAAAGCCGGCAGCACGGGGTTAAGCGTGTTGAAGGCGGTTTCGGCCAGCAGTAGTGCGCCGGCCGCGTTGGGGTGCAGGTTGTCGTTGTAGAGCGTGCCACGCTTGCCTTGCGTGGGCGTGTTGTAGTCGATGATGTTTGCCCCTTTCGCCTTGGCTACCTGCGCGATGAGCGGAATCACCTCGTTCTGCAGATTGGAAACCTGGCTGGCGTCGCCGTAGCACGCCACCGGGTAGCACAGGTAGATGGTGGGGTTGCGGCCGTTTTGCCGAAAGGCGTCAATCATGGCCGAGTAGTCGTTCACAAAATCGGCCTTGTACTGCCAGTTGTCCGGGTGAGCGTCGTTGGTGCCGAGCGAGATGATGAGAATGTTCGGGTCGTAGCTTTTGGCTTCGGTGAAGCGCATCGTGTTCCAGTAGGGCGTGTTGGTGCGCTTGAGCATAGTGGTGCCGCTGACCCCGCAGTTGTAGACGGTGTACTTGCTGCCCAGCATCACCCCGAGCCGGGCGGGCCAGGCTTCCTGGTCGCTTTGTAGCGTGTAGCCGGCCGTAACACTGTTGCCGACGCACACCACCCGGGTGATTTGCGCACGCGCCAGAAACGAGCAGCAAACGTTTAGTAAGGGAAGTAACAAAATAAGCTTTTTCATACTAAGAGGTTTTGTTAAAGTGCTTGAAATCTGAAATGTACCCGTACACTGATTTAGCTTAAGAGGGGTAGGGACTGTTGAAACCGCTCCTATTGTGGCGGACGCTTTCACTACTCCCTACCCCCCTAAGGCCCCCTAGCGCAGCTGCCAGTGCTGTTGGTCGCCACCGCCCCAGCCCCAAAGCAGCAGCTTGTCGCCGTTGGTCGTGGTGCTGCCGTTGTCGAGTGAGCCACCGCCTACTACCTGGCTCCAGATGCGGTAGGTGCCGTCGGCCTGCGCCTCCACCCACCAGCGCTGGTTGGCGGCGCGGTTCGAGGGCCATTGCACGGGCTGCGTGCCGTTGACCACGTTGCTATTGGGCACGTCCAGCGCCTGCCAGCTCTGCTGGCTGATGATGTTCCAGGAGCCGTCTTCGTTCTGGGTGAAGTTCCACTTCTGGTTTTGATTGTTACCCGCGCCCCACTGCACGATGCCTGTGCCGTTGTCGGTCAAGCCCGCGTTGTCGACGGCCATGTTGCCCAGCTTGCTCACGATGGTGTGCACGCCGGCAATAGCACCGGGCTTCGTGGCCGGGGTGAATTGCAGCCAAGCCACGGCGCTGACGAATTTGATACTTTTCATGTTATTGTCATTGGGCGTTGGCCTAGCCCACGCGTTCCAGGTCAAGTTTTGGTCGGTCCGGCGGTTAGCCCAGAGGGCACCGGCGTTCTGCGCCATCCAGGGGTAGTAGGCGTCCCACTGGCGGTTGTCGCGGACGAAGTGACCCAGGCCCCGCGCAAAGGCGTCGGCCCAGGTATCGTGCCCACCGTCGTCGGTGCTGATGACGCCCCCAGTGGTCAGGGTGGGGCTGTTTTTCACGTAGTCAATCGACCGCTTGGCATCGTCGTAGTAACTGGTGTTACCCGTAATTTGGTAGAGCAGGTTGGCGTAGTCCACAAAGGCGCCCTGGTTGTACACCGCTTCGCCATAGTCAATATTACCGTTCTGGAAAACGCCGGTATAGACCTGGCCCGTGCTGGTATTGTAAATGGTGCGCCGCATCCAGTCGTAGATTTGGGTAGCCTGGTCCAGGTACCATTTGTCGTGGTTGCTTTGATAAATCAGGCAGGCCACGATGCCCAAGGTGTTATTAGACAGGGCTTCTTTGTTAATTTTCTCACCGGACGGCACCATTTCAATCTGCTGTTCCCAGATGCCCCCGCCGTTCCACCGGGTATCCCACCCACGGGCGAAGGCCTCGTCGAAGCCGTTCCTGGCCGCGACCAAAAACTTAGACGTGCCCGTCATCTGGTAGCCCCGGACCATCGCCATTGAATACCACCCGAGGTCGTCGTTCCAGCCATTATAGCCCCAAGGCGTAGGCAGTTTCTGAAGAAAAGTGTTGCACAAGTTATTGACCAGGTCCTTGTGGGCGGCCCTTCCCGTACGCTCGTACACATCCTCCGCCAACATAATGTCCAAGGCGGCCAGGTAAGTGTGCTCCGGCGTCCCGTCATTAACCGACGACTTGTAATACGTTTGGCCGCCCGTGTTCACCAGAAAAGAGTTGTTGAAGGCGTTGAAAGCCGCATCGGCGTTGCCGGGGTCAACCGCAGCGTCGGCTGGCACGCCGCTGCTCGCCACTGCCGGCCCGCTGCCGGGGCTTAACTCCGTCTTGGTACAGCCAAGCAGTAGAGTTCCGGCGGCTAGCGTCAGCGCTGCGCCTACCAATTTCAACTGTTGCATCCTGTTTTCCATGAGGTTGTGGTGGGGTGAATGGGTGGAAAAAAATAAAAAATCAGATCAAGCAAGCGAATAGTATGGCGATAAATAAGCTAGTAATGGCCGGGAGAGCGGTTGCGCCTATGCTAACTGGAAAGCCGCGCTAGGGGTAGGGGGAGCTTAAAAATGACGAGTAACGTCACGCTCATCTGGCCTCTACCGGGCAAAGCAAGACGCTCATGTTGATTCTCAACTGATTCAGTTTGTAATAATCTCTATCTCGCCGCCGCTGCGAAACAGCGCATACGGCACGAAGTAGCCCGCATTATTCACCCCGTTTACCTTGATGGCGCTGAGATTACGGCCCGCGGTTGGCTTTCTGACCTTCAGCACCTTGCCCCTGTCTACTTGCCAGCGCACTTCATCAAAGACCGGGGCCGTAACGAGGTAGCGGGCATCGGCGGCCGAGAGGGGGTAGAGGCCCGCGGCGCTGAACACGTACCAGGCCGACATCTCGCCGGCGTCGTCCATGCCAGAATAGCCGTAGCCGCTTGGTCCCATACCGTAAAACTTGGCCATAATCTCGTCGAGCCGGCGCTGCGACTTCTCCGGCTTACCCACGAAGTAGTAGGAAAACGGCGTCTCGTGGTCGGGCTGGTTGCCATGGCAGTACTGCCCGATGAAGCCCGACACGTTGCGGGCGATGTAGCTTTTATTCCAGGGCACGGTAAACAGCGAGTCGAGCTTGGCCTCAAAGGGTTGCGCGCCGCCGTACAAGGCCACTAGGCCCGGCATGTCGTGGGGGGCAAAGAAGGACACCTGCCAGGCGTTGGCCTCCCGGTACATGTACTCGTAGTAAGGATATTCGGGGTTGAAGTGCTGGACCCAGGTCCCATCCGCCAGCCGGCCGCGCATGAACTTGGTGCCGGGGTCGAACACGTTGCGGTAGTTCTTGGAGCGCGCCATCAGCACGCGGTAGTTGGCAGTGTCATTCAATGCTTTGGCCAGCTGGGCCACGGCGTAGTCGTCGTAGGCGTACTCCAGGGTTTTCGACACGCCCGCGCTGCCTTTCGTCTCCACTTCCGGGTTCGTTACCTCGGTGGTGGGCACGTAGCCTTTTTGGATGTACTCCGCAATGTGCGGACGGGTGCCGCCTTCCACGTTGGCGTTGCGCAACAGCAGCCGGTACACGTCGCGTACGTCAAAATCGGTGATGCCGCGCTGATAAGCCGCGGCAATAAACGAGGCGGCGTGGTCGCCGTGGAAGAAGGTGGGGATGAAGCCCGTTTTGTCGCCAATGTCCTCCAGCGACTTAATTACGTCGGTCGTGACTTGCGGAGCCAACATGCTCATCAGCACGTCCTTGTTGCGGTAAGTGTCCCACAACGACGGGATGGTGTAGTAGTTAAAGCTGGCCTTGACGACGTTGTTTTTCACGTCGCGGTACTCGCCGTTGGTGTCGCTGCGCAAGGCCGGCCACAGAAAGGAGCGGTACAGGCAGCTGTAAAACATCTCCTTCTGCTTGGCCGTGCCGCCCTTCACTTCCACCTTCGAGAGCAAGGATTCCCAGGTTTGGGCGGCCTGCTGTCGTACCTGCTCAAAGGAGCGGCTGCCGACCTCCTGTGCTAGGTTTTGCTTGGCATTCGCTACGCTCACAAACGAGAGCCCGACCCGCAATTCCACCGGCTTGCGGCCGCCGTCGCGGAGGCGTAGCACGGCCAGGCCGTCTTTGGTACCGGGGCCGCGCACGTCTAGGTCTTGCAGGTTTTCGCTGAGCATGGCGTAGAAATACACGGTTTGCTGGCCGGTTTCTTGGAAGCCCTGCACGGCCGCGTCGCCGGCTTTCTCCAGCTGCCAGTTCGTCACCCGCTCGTTAGATTTGGCGAGCTTGAACACGATTTGGCGGCCGGCGGGCCGGCGGTAGTGGTACTGGTGAAAGCCGCAGCGCAGGGTAGAAGTCAGTTTCACGTCTACCTGGTAGTCGGCTAGCGTCACGCCGTAGTAGCCGGGCGAGGCCGACTCGGTGGCGTGCGAAAAGCGCGAGTGATACCCGTCTCCCGCTGCTTCGCCCGCCCCCGGTACTTCGCCCGAAACCGGCAAGATGGGCAAGTGGCACAAATTCCAGTGCCCCTTGTTGGTGTGGGCAAAGCCATAAATCACGGAGTCGGCGTAGTCGTAGCCAGCGCCGGTGCTAAACTCGGTGATGGGGCTTAGCTGCACCAGCGCGTTGGGCAGCGAGCTGCCGGGAAACACAAGGCCCGCCCACGCCCCGCGCCAGCTTTTCGGGGCCGCGTAGCCGATGTCCTTCGGGTCGGTCAGCGGTCCGGTGCCCATCAGCGGGTTGGCGTAGCGCAGCAGGCCGGCCGATGCCGGGTTTCGGCCAGTGCGGCTAGCCCGGCCGGGTTTCGGCCCCGGCCGGAACCCGGCCAAAGCGCTCAACGCTAGTAGCAGCAGGCCGCTTTTTAGCTTTAGCATGAGGTGGTTAGGCAGTAGCATTGGCGGTTGTTAATAATCCTGCTTATGCAGCCCCATCCCCGGCCCCCGCAGGGGATAGGCCGGGGGTGGGACTGCGCGTACATGGCCTCCGAAGAGGCCCTAGTTTTTCAGCAGCGCCCCCACGCTGCCGCGGCTGGTGGCCGGCGCTTTTTTCGAGAGCTGCAGCTGGTAGCTAAACGTGGTGGGCTTCGCGTACACCATGTAGGGCTCCAGCGGGCGGGGGCCGCAACCGTTGGAGCCTACCCCCAGCGTCTTGTGGCTGAGGCAGAGCACAGTGCCTTTGCTGGCGGGCAAGTCAATCTTGTACTCCACCGGGTCCATCTCCTCGTCGGTGTAGGGCAGGGCCGAGACCTGCATCAGGGCCGTGTCGGCGCGAACGGTGAGTTCTACCCCCTTCGCGGAAGTCAGGTTGGCCCAGCGCACGTCCTCGTGGTTGCCGCACTCCATCGGCTTCTCGTAGGGCGTCATTTGCTGGCTGACGCTGCTGGCGTAGTGCCCCACGTCGTAGCCGCTCTTGCGGTCGCCGTAGTTTTCCATCGGTCCCCGGCCCAAGTAGTCGAACCGGTTGAGGTCCTTGGCCAGCTGCATCCGCACGCCGATGCGGGCCAGGATGAGCTTGGGGTCGCTGAAGGTCACGTTGTTGGCCACGTTGATGAGGCCGGCCCCGTTGATGGTGTACACCACCTGGTGGTGCACTACGAAGCCCTGCTGGCCGGTGCCCGTCAGGCTGGCCTTGATTTCAACTGCGGTGGGCGACACCTGCCGGCTGCTCACGTTGTCGGTGGTCCAGGTGAGGTTTTTGAGGCCGTTTTTTTCCCAGTTTTCGTAGGCCCAGATGTCGTCTTTCTGGTGCGGGGCGCGCCACAGGTGCAGCATCGGGCCGCCGTTGGCCTGGAGCAGGCTCTCGCCGCCTTTTTCGAGCTGCGTGAACGTCCCTTTCGCCTTGTTGAAGTCGCAGGCGAAGTCCGGGCCGCTGACCTTGATGTTGTCCTTGGAGTCGGTGAGCGTGACGGAGCCGGCCGGCGCCGGGGCGGGGGCCGCCGGAACGGCTACCGGCAACTCAAACTGCTGCTCGGCCACCTCATAGCCCTTTTTGGCCCAGCGCTGGTCGGCGGCCAGCGCAAACGACACCCGCGCGAAATACAAGGCGCCGGGCTTGGCCTTCACCTGGTACGGGATGGTGAGGCTCTTTTCCTGGCCGGGGCTGATGGCCCCCACGGTTAGCGGCCCGGTGGCGATGGTCGTGCCGTCCTCGCTCACTTCCCACTTGGCCGTCAGGCCCGTCAGGTTCGAGAATTGGTAGCGGTTCTTAATGATTACCACCCCGTTTTTCGCGTCCTTCGGGCGGATGGTAATCCACTGGTAGGCGTGCTTCAGCTCGGGGTAGTGCGGCTTGAGCGAACGGTCGGAAAACACGACTCCCTTGTGAATGAAGAAGTGGTCATTCGGGTACTCACCGAAGCCGCCGCCGAAGGCCGTTATCGGGTGCTGCGGATTGCGGTTGTTGTAGATGCCCTGGTCCTGCCACTCCCAGATGGCCCCGCCCAGCAGCGCCGGGTACTTATCAAACAGCTCGTTGTAGATGTCCACCGAGCCCATCGAGTTGAACATGGCGTGGGCGTACTCCTGCAGGTAGAAGGGTTTGGTGAGGGCGTTGTCGTTGGCATTTTTTTCCAGCTCCACTACCCCCGTATACATGCGGCTGTCGATGTCGGCCGGGTTTTTACTGCCAATGCCGAAGCCTTCGTAGTGCGTGGGCCGGCTAGGGTCGATGGCGCGCACCGCCGCCAGGGCCGCCCGAAAATTGGTGCCGCCCTCGCCGTTCTCGTTGCCCAGCGACCAGATGACTACCGAGGGGTGGTTCTTGAAATTCTCCGCGTTGGCCACGTTGCGGTCCACGATGGCCGCCTTGAACGTGGGCTCCTCGTTAAACTGGTTTTGCTGCTCGTGGCACTCCACGTTGGCTTCGGCCACCAGGTAGATGCCGAACTCGTCGCACAGCTCGTACCAGCGCGGGTCGTCGGAGTAGTGGCAGGTGCGCACGTGGTTGCAGTTGGCCTGCTTGATCAGCTCTAGGTCCCGAATCATCTGCGCCTCCGTCACGGCGTGGCCGTCGTCGGGCCAGTTCTCGTGGCGGTTCACGCCCTTGAGCTTGATGGGCACGCCATTAACTGTGAACAAGCGGCCTTTTATTTCCAGCTCGCGGAAGCCGGTGCGCGACGACACGGTTTCCACGGCCGCGCTGCCTTCCTGCAGGGCCAGCACGGTGGTGTAGAGCTTGGGCGTTTCGGCCGTCCACTTCTGCGGGTTGCGCACGTGAAAGCGCAGCGTAACCGTTGTTTCCTGGCCGGGCCTGAGGGCCGGCACCGTCTTTTCGCCCAGGGCCCCGGCCACCGCCGTGGTGCCATTATAGAGCGTCGCCTTCAGTGCCCGCGCCTTGACGGGGGTAGGGCCGTAGTTTTTCACTTTGGCCGTCACCAGCACGTCCGCGTCGCGGAACTGCGGGTCAAGGTCGGTTTTGATGAAGTAGTCGCGGATGTGCTCCATGGGGGCGCTCCACAGCGTCACGTTGCGGAAAATGCCACTCAGGCGCCACATGTCCTGGTTTTCGAGGTAGCTGCCGCTCGTGAACCGATACACTTCCACGGCCAGCGTGTTGGGGCCGGGCTTGAGGTACTTGGTCAGGTCAAATTCGGCCGCGTTGCGGCTGTTCACGCTGTAGCCCACCTTGCGGCCGTTCACCCAGACGAAGAAGCCCGCGTCTACCCCGTCGAACGTGATAAAGGTGCGGCGGCCCTTCCAGGCGGTCGGCACGGTGAAGTCGCGGCGGTAGCTGCCCACCGGGTTGCGCTCCTTGAAGGTGGTGTACTTCTCGGAGGGCGTGCTCATCACCCTGGGAAAGTCTTTCTTGAAAATGAGCGTGAAGTTGCTGTAGTTGGGCGTGCCGTAGCCTTCGACCTGAAAATTGGACGGCACCTTGATGTCCTTCCAGTCCGACACGTCAAACGCGGGCTTATAGAAGTCAACCGGCCGCTTCTGGGGCCAGTCCACCCAGTGGAATTTCCACTTCCCGTTCAGGCTCCGGCTAAAAGACGACGCGTGGCGGTTGGCCGCCAGGGCCTCCGGCAGCGAGCCATACGGCATGAGCGTGGCGTGGCTAGCCTCTTTATTAATACCAATGCATTCGGGGTTTTCAATCTCCTTCGGCACGGCGGCCGTGTCCGTCTTGGCCAGAAACTGAGCGTCGGGTGCCTGCTGGCCCCAGCCGAGCTGCGCGCCGAACATAAACGCCGCCGCCAGCGAGAGCTTGAAAGTATGCTTTTTGAACAGGGTGTATTTCATAGTGCGTGTTGAAGTCAACGTGTTTTAAGGTGGGTTCTTTCCTGCGCCGGGGGTAGGAGGCGCCTTACGAGACCCCTGGGAGGCGCGCACGCTCGGGCCAGCTCCCTACCTCACTTGCGCTGCTAAACCCCTTAATACCCTGGATTTTGCACCAGCTTGGTATTCTTCGCTATGTCCTGCTGCGGGATGGGCATCCAGTTCTGGAAGTCGAAAAAGCGGTTTTCAAATACCTTCACTTTAGCATAGGTGAGCTTGCCGGTGGTTTTGTCGGGGGTAATCTGCATACCCATCGAGGGCGTGTTGAGCACGCCGGTTGGGCCGGCAGTGATTTTCCAGCGCCGGATGTCAAACCAGCGCTTGTCCTCAAAGGCCAACTCCACGCGCCGTTCCCGGTGGATGTAGTCGCGCAGTTGTCCTTGGCTCATGCCCGCCGCCAGGTCGGGCAGGCCCGCGCGCTTGCGCAGCTGGTTGAGGGCGGCGTACACGCTGGCGTCGGGGCCGACAGCTTCGTTCTGGGCTTCGGCGTAGCTGAGCAGCACCTCGCCGAAGCGGAAGATGACGTAGTTCGCGCCGCTAGCGGTTAGCGCACGGCTGGTTTGGGCCGGAATGCGCTCGTCCAGCGTTTTGCGGCCGTAGTAGCCCGTGTTGCTGATGTCGCTGGTCGAGTTCAGGTCAATCTGGTTGTTGCCCCCAATGCGGGTAGTAATAGTATCTCCCTGCCACGCGCGCCATCGTAGAGGATAGACTGGTAGAAGCGCTTTTCGCGGTTCAGGTAGGGGTTTTGGGGGTCGTAGCCGGAGGCCGGGTTGGTGATGGGCAGGCCGTTGCTCATGAGGTAGTCGTCGACCAGGCTCTGGGTAGGCGCGTAGTTACCCCAGCCCTGCGTCACCCCGTTCACGTTCACCGGCCCGTAGGTGCCCTCTTTCGACTGGCCCGCTGTAACGGCGATGTACTCTTTATTAAAGATAACTTCTTGGTTGTCGTTGTTTTCCTGCATAAACAGGGCCGCGAAGTCCGGGAACAGTGAGTACGTGTTTAGGTCCATCACCTGCTTATTGGCGGCGGCGGCAGCCCGCCACTTAGCCGCGTCGCCGCCAGGGTTGGCAAGCGGGCTGGCGGCGAAGAGTTGCGCCCAGCCCTTTAGCGTAAGGGCCGCACCCTTGGTGGCGCGGCCGTCGCCCTTGCGGGCGGCCGTGGCGGGCAGACTGGCGGCGGCCGCGTCGCAGTCGGCCACGATGAAAGCCACGGTTTGGTCGATGGTGCTGCGTACCACAAACAGGCCTTCGGGGTCGGTAGTGGAGTCGAGCGGCTTGTCGATGAGCGGCACGCCGCCGTAGCTGGTAAACAGGTACGTGTAGTAGAGCGCACGCAGGAACCTCACTTCGCCCACCCGCTGCGTTTTCCAGCTGGCCGAGAAGTTGGCCGAGTATTTCTCGACGTTCTGCAAAAACAGGTTGCACTTCCTGATGCGGGTGTAGCTGGTTTCCCAGGCCCACATGCCGTTGGGACCGTTGGGTACGTTGGCCGGCGAGATGGCCCCGGCGCGCACTACGGTCTGGGCCGTTTGCCAGCCCGCCGCACAAAAGCCGTTGTCGGAGTATTGCTCCAGGTTCTGATTGGAGTCGTTGCTGGAGCTGGCAAGGTTGTTGTAAATGTCGTTGACGACCAGGTCGGCGTTGGTTTCGCTGCTGTAGGCGCTGACTTCGGTTACCGCGCTCTTGGAATCCACGTTCAAGAAATCGTCGTTCTTGCAGCTGTTCAGCAGCAGGGCGGCGCCAAGCAGCACGGCGGCGAAGCGGAGGGGGGAAGGAGTTTGCATGGAATAGGGGAGCTTAGAAGTTAGCATGGAATAGGGGAGCCTAGAAGTTAGCATTAAGGCCGACCGAGAATACCTGCTGCTGGTAGTAGTTCTGGTTATTGCTGCTGTTATCAGGGTCAGTTATTTCCCGGATGTAGGGCGTCCAGGTCAGCAGGTTCTGCCCCGACACGAAGAGACGCACCGACTTGAGGGCGTTGTGCAGCAGCGCGCTGTCGAAGGTGTAGCCCAGCTCGGCGCTCTTAAGGCGCACGAAGGCGGCGTCGCGTATCCACCACGACGACGTTTGGGTGTTGTTAGCCGTGGGGGTGCCGGTCAGGCGGGGATAGAGCGTATTGGTGCGGTCAGGGGTCCAGTACTCGCTGAAGGATAAGGCACTGGCTGAGCCCGCCCCGTCGAAAGGCAGCACCTGGTAGCCGTTCAGGTAGATGCTGCTGCGGGCCGCGCCCTGCACCAAGAAGTCCAGGTCGAAGTTCTTGAAGGTCAGACGCGGGGCGATGCCGTAAATTACCTGTGGTGTCTGGGACTTGCCAATGACCGTTTGGTCGTTGATGTCGATTTTGTCGTCGCCGTTCAGGTCGGCGTACTGGAGGTCGCCGGCCCGCACCGGCCCGAAGGTGGGCACCGGAATGCCAGCCTGGAGGGTGGTGCCATCGGCCGCGAAGTCGCTGGCGCTGAAGTAGCCCAAGGCCTGGTAGCCAAACTGCGTGCCGATAGGCCGGCCGGCAATGCGGCGGTTAGGGTTGTCGTAGGTGGCGCTGGTTTCAAAGACGTTCACCTGGTTGTTGCGGGCGTAGGTGAAGGTGCCCGTCACGTCCAAGTTCCAATTCTTGCCGAAGTGGCGCGAGGTGCGCGCCGTCAGGTCGAAGCCGCGGTTGGTAATAACGCCCGCGTTCACTAACCCTACCCCGACGCCGTACTCGCCGGGCAGCGCGTTGGCGCGGGTGGTCAGCACGTTGGCGCGCTTCTCGTAAAAGAAGTCCACTTCCAGGTTCAGCAGCCCTTTCCACAAAGAAGTTTCGAGGCCGATGTCGGTTTTGTTGGCCCGCTCCCAGGTGATGTTGGGGTTGCCCTGCTGCGCCTCGTAGAGGCCCTGTACCGCGGTGCCCCCTAGCACGCCGGCCGGGCTGTAGGGCGTGTACGGGCTGAGGTATTGAAACGCGGCAATGTTGCCACCGATGTAAGGGTACGCGCCCGACTGCCCCCACGAGCCCCGCAGCTTCAGGTTGTCGAGCCAGGTGTAGCGGTCCTTGAGGAAGCTCTCCTCGCTTATCCGCCAGCCGGCCGAAAACGCCGGGAAGAAGCCGAAACGCCGGCCGGGCGCGAACACGTAGCTGCCGTCGTAGCGGCCCGAGGCCTCGAAGAGGTACTTGCCAGCGTAGGCGTAGGTGGCGCGGTAGATGTAGCCGAGCTGCTTGGTTTTGAACGAAGTGCCGCCGTTGGTGGCGTCGGCCGCAGCCGGGCCGCCAAAGTCCAGCTCGTCAATCGACGTGTTGTAGTTAACGCGGGTGGCCTGAAACTGCTGCGTGGTGAGGTTGCGCGATTCCACCACCGCCAGGCCCGTTACCTCGCTCTTGCCGAAAGTGCGGGCGTAGTTCAGGTAGCCCTGGTATGTGAAGGCCCAGTCCTGCCGGTAGTACTCCGTGAACTTGGGCTTGGAGTTGCCCTGCGTGCCCTGCTTGTAAGTGTAAGGGGTGGAAGTGGTATCGACGTTGTAGAACGTGATGGGGGTAGTGTAGCTGCGCTGAAACGAGCTGCTGGGGTCGAAGTTGGCGGTGCCCTTGATGCTGAGGCCCTTGATAAAGGGCAGCTGCTGCTCAATTAGGAACTGCGCCTGCAAGGAGGGGTTCTGATTTACCTGGGTGCCGCTGCCGTAAATCTCGCCAATCAGCGACTCGGCGATGTAGCCCGAGGGCAGCCCGTTGCTGTAGCGCACGGGGGTGGTGGGCGCCTGCCGCTGCGCCTGCCGCAGAATGGAGCCAGCCCCAAACGTGGGAAAGTGCTGCATTTCCACCCACCCGTTCAGCGACAAGCCCACGCGGGTGGTGCTGGTAGCTTCGGCCGTCACGCTCAACGAGGCATTGTACTTGTCGAGGTAGGTCGGGTCCCACATGCCCTGCTGGTGGGTGTAGCCCAGCGAAGTAAAGAACTGCACCTTGTCGCCGCCACCCGCCAGCGACAGGTTGTGGTAAGTCAGGATGCGGTTTTTCTTGATAATGTCGCGCAGCGGTTCCCCATCGGGGTGCCCGTCGGGGTCGGAGTGGTCCTGAAACTTCTGCAAGTCGTCGGGCGAGTACGGCAGGGTGCGGGTGGGGTCGTTGGGGAAGTCGTTGGCGACCGTGGCGTTGCGCATGAGCGCGTACTGGTACGAGTTGACAAACTTGGGCAACCTGGTCGGGTTCTGAATGCCCACGTAGCCGTTGTAGGACAGCTGCGGCGGCCCTTTGCGGCCCTTCTTGGTCGTTACCAATATCACGCCGTTGGCGCCGGCCACGCCGTAGGGTGCCACGGCGGCGGCATCCTTGAGCACCGTGATGGTTTCAATGGTGTTCGGGTCGAGCCGGCTGAAGTCGCGCGGCACGTTGTCCACGATGTAGAGCGGCTGCGTGCCGCCCGTCGTACCGATGCCCCGAATCTGAATATTCGCCCCGTCGATGCCCGGCTCGCCGCTGCCCTGCGTAGAAATAACGCCGGCCACGCGCCCGGCCAGCGAGTTGGTCAGGTTCACGACGGGCTTCTGCGCGACGTCAGCCGCCGGCAGCGTGGAGACGGCCGCCGTGGTCGAGGTTTTTTTCTGGGTGCCGAAGCCAACCACGACCACTTCATTAAGCGAGTTGGCTTGCTCATTGAGCTGAATGTCAACCTTGCTGCCGTTTTTCGTTTCGACTTCCTGGCTGACGAATCCCACGAACGAGAACACCAGCGTTGCGCCGCCTTCCGGCAGGCCGAGCGAGTACTGGCCCGACCCGTCTGTCGTGGTGCCGATAGTCGGCTGGCTTTTAACCCGGATGCTGACGCCCGGCAGGGGCTGGCCCTTCTGGTCAGTAACCTGGCCGGTGATGGGCGCCGTCTGGTAAAAGGCGGTCGCCAGGGCGGGCCGGAGGAGCCTAGCTGGGGCCGCGGTGGCCGCCCCGGCAAGCGATATGAAAGAAAAGGAAAAGCACAGGTTGCAGGCCTTTATAAGTACCGTCTTTTTCATGAAATAAGAGAGGATTTGGGTGGGAAAAGGAGTAGAAGGCGAGCAATCGCTTTGCTAGACGGGGCCCGGCTAAGTGCTTATGAGTTCGCCGAGCGGGATGCTTGAGGCTCCGGCGTTTTTAATGTCGCACGGTCGGCTTGCTTAGTTGGCAGCAATTCCATGAGCGAACCTTAGGCTAAGCAGCAAAACAATCGTTTGCAATAACATTTTTAATAATTGGCGTAAGCCAGGGGTAGTCGCTTTGCCCCGGCAAGGTGCCGCTGTCGGAAAAGCCGTGGCTATTGCCGGCAGCGTCTCTTTCTTTCTGGAAACGGTACAAATCTAGCGGGGCGATTCTCACCCAAGCCGGGGTTTTTCGGTGAAAAAACTGGGTCATTTCGGTTAATTCGGGCTTGCGACCCGGCGCGGTTTGGTCAGGGGGCGAGCGTGCCGCGACGGCTGGGCCAGTCCTGCGTCCCGCCGCTTTGGCCCTTCGCCGACGCGTGGCCCCCTGGAAAGGCATCACTGAATTTGTACCTTATAATTAACTAAAAAGCCCCCCTTCTGCCGGAGGAGCTGGTAGTACTATTGCAGCCACATGCGCCGGGAGCTATCGGGCGGCAGCCCCGCTTTTTTGCCTAGCTGCCCGGCTAGTTACTTGCCCATTCGCAGCGCGTAATGCTTTTCCCTACTTCCTTTTTCGATGGCCGCCCGCAGACTTTCCATTAAAGACTTAGCCACGCAACTCAATGTGTCGGCTTCAACGGTTTCGCGGGCGCTGGCTGGCTTGCCGAACGTTAGCCAAGCCACGCAGCAGCGTGTGCGCGAGCTGGCCGGCACCCTGAACTTTCAGCCCAACAGCCTCGCGGCGGGGTTGCGACGGGGTAGCACGGGGGTTATCGGCGTCATCGTGCCGCGCCTCACCGGCCATTTCTTTCCCGAGGTGTTGCACAGCATTGCCGCCGCGGCTAGCCAGGCCGGGCTACGCGTCATCATCTGCGAGTCGAACGAGGACGAGCAGCAGGAGCAGGCGCAACTGCTCTGGCTCCTGACAGTACAAGTCGATGGCTTGCTCATTTCCGTGGCCAACGCGGCGGGCAGCACCCGGCATTTTGACGTGACGCGCCAGCAGGGCGTACCGCTGGTTTTCTTTAATCAAGCTATCGACTGCTGGCGCGCCAGCTCGGTGGTGTTCAACAATTGCCAAGGGGCTTACAAGGGCGTGGGCCACCTTATCGCCCAAGGCCGAACCCGCGTTGCCCTCTTCACCGGCGCTCAGCACCACGCCGTATCCCGCGAGCAGCGGCGCGGCTACGCAGAGGCATTACAAGAGCACGGCCTGTTCCTTGACGAGCGGCTGGTGTGCGCCGGGGGGCCGACGCTGGCGGCCGGCCGCCAGCACATGCTGGCCCTTTTGGCTGGGCCGGTGGTTCCCAATGCCATTTTCGCTACTCAAGAACTGGTGGCCATTGGCGCGATGCAGGTGCTGAAAGAGCACGGCTTGCGCATTCCACAAGACGTCGCGTTGGCGGCTTTCACCACCGAAAGCCTGGCCGCGCTGGCCGAACCGGCCTTGACGTCGCTCGACCAGCAAGGTAGCGCAATGGGTCAGGCCGCCGTGCAGCTGCTGCTAAAGCTGCTGGCCGATACCAAGCAGGTCATCGCCTCGCAGTGCTTGGTGCTCAATCCAACGCTGCTGGTCCGAGCGTCGTCGGTGGGCGCCGTGGCCGGCTGCGGAACGCCAGCTCGGCCCAGGGCGAAGCCATCGGCACCTGCCGGGCGCCATAAGGAAGTAGCTCGGATGTTGGCTTAGCTGGCCGGCGCCGGTGGTTCCCGGCTAGGCCGATGCTGCCGAATGTATTCGGAGGGCACCACGCCGTAGATTTTCTGAAATGTCTTGCGAAAGTACTTTTCGTCCGCAACGCCCACCTGAAAAGCTACTTCCGACACCCGCATCTGAGTTTGGGTGAGCAGTTGCGCGGCCCGCTTCATGCGCACGTCCCGAATAAACTCCACCGCCGTCTGGCCCGTGGCGCTCTTGATGCGCCGGTAGCATATCGACTGGCTCATGCTGACCTCTCGCGCCAGCACCTGCACGCTAAACTCGGGGTTGTCGAGGTTGCGCTCTACCACGGACATCGCGTTCTCTAGAAATTGGCGGTCGACATCCGCCACCACGATTTCCGTGGGCTCCAGCAAGATTTGCCGCTGGTAGTATTCGCGCAGCTTGCCGCGGGTGCGCAGCAAGGCGGCGGCTTTGGCTTGCAGCAACTGCGGGTTGAAGGGCTTGCTCACATAGTCGTCGGCCCCCACCCCCAGGCCCTCCAGCTCGTGCACCGCAGCGGTGCGGGCCGTGAGCAGTACCACCGGAATATGCGCCGTTTTGGGATGCTGCTTAAGCTGGCGGCACAGCTCCAGGCCGTCGCTCCGAGGCATCATCACGTCGCTAATAACTAGGTCGGGCAAGTGGCGCAGGGTTTGCTCCCAGCCCACTAGCCCATCGGCGGCGGTCAGCACCTCGTACTCATCCGCAAAGAGCTGGCTCAGGTACTGCCGCACGTCTTCGGTATCTTCCACCAGCAGTAGGCGCGGCCGACTGGTGGGGGCGGCGCGCACCGCCGCTGCTGGCTCCGCTGTCGGCAGCACGCTGGACGCTTCCTCGGCCAGCTCCACCATGGAGTCTTCCGGCGGCAGGTCTTCGGGGGCCAGGTGCTGGCAGCCAAAAGGCAAGCGTAACTCGAAGGTGGTGCCTACCCCCTCCCGGCTGGCTACGGTGAGCTGGCCGCCATGGCGCTCGGCAAACTGCTTGGCCAGCGATAGCCCGATGCCCGTGCCCGCCACGCGCCGCGCTGCCGTGTGCGAAGCCTGATAGTAGGGGTCAAAAATGCGCGTTAATTCGCTGGCCCGAATACCGACGCCCGTATCCGTAACTGTGAATTTCAAGTAGTTACCTGTGAGCTGTTCGGGGCTGTACACGGCTTCGCCCCCCGGATTGCCGACGATGGTAGCGGCCAGCTCTACCCGGCCGTGGGCGGGCGTGTAAGTGAAGGCATTGGCGAGCAGGTTGGTGAGAATAATTTCCAGCTTGCTGTGGTCAAAATAGAGCAGCACTGGCTCCGCCGGCACATCCAGCACGTAGGCGATGTTTTTTTCCTCGCTCCGCAGGTGGAAGACTGGGTAGAGGCTAGTCAGGAAGCTCACTACGTCGTCGTGGCGGGCGAGCAGCGGCACGTGGCCCGTCTCCACCTTACGAAAATCCAGCAGTTGATTTACCAACTCCAGCAGCTTGCGCACCTGCCGGTGCATGAGATGCATCTTGCCGGGCAGGTTCGCCACCGGCCCGGTGCTGCCCATTATCTCTTCAATTGGGCCCAGAATGAGCGTGAGCGGCGTGCGCAGCTCGTGCGAAACGTTGGTGAAAAAGCCCAGTTTCAAATCAGTCAACTCCTTCTCCTTCTCGGCCTGATACTGCTCCAGGGCCAAGCGGCTTTTCAGGCGTTGCTGCGCCATTTCCACTTGCCGATACAGGGCTATGACTCCTAGGGCCGCCAGTGCATAAAGCAGGTAAGCCCAGCCGGTGCGGTACCAGGGCGCGAGCACCGTAAACTGCATGGTGGCCAGTTGTCGCGACCATATGCCTTCGCCGTTGCTGGCCTTCACTTGCAGGGTATAGTCGCCGGAGGGCAGGTTGGCGAAGCTGGCCGTGCGCTGGCCGGGGGGCGGCAGCACCCAGCCGTGGTGGTAGCCTTCGAGGAAATAGGCGTAGCGGCTTTTGAGCGGGCTACCAAAATTCAGGGCTACGAAGTCTACCGAGAAATCATTTTCCGACGCCTTGATAGTCAGCCGCTGTGGTGCGGAGAGGGCGCGCTTTAGCAGAACCCGGCCGTGTAGCAGAGTGCCTACCTTCACCAACTCGTTGTGGATGCGTAGGCCGGTTAGCTGCACCACGGGGGGGTAGGGATTGGGCTGAATGGACCGCGGCTGGAAGTAGCTGATGCCGTTCTTGCCGCCAAAGTAGAGCGTGCCATCCTGGGCTCGATAAGCCGCCCCCACCTTGAAGGCGTTGCTTTGCAGGCCGTCCGACACGTCATAGCGCAGGTACTGGCGGGTGCTGGGCTGGAAGCGGTAGAGCCCGGTGCCGCCCACCCAGAGGTTGCCGTCGTCGTCGGCCAGCAGGCTTTCTACGTCACTCTCCAGCAGCCACGGCTGGTACGAGCGCACCTTTTCTCTGCCCTGCGTATCGGTCACGAGTTGGTGCAGTCCCCCGCCAATGGTGCCAATCCAGAGCGCCCCCTGCCGGTCGAGCAGCAGCGGCCACGTGTAGTTTACTTGCAGGCGCTGGCCCGGCGGCGAGTGGTAGGCAAACTGCCGGACCAGCACCACCGAGTCGGGCGTGACGCGCAGTTTAAGCAAGCCCGCGTCGCAGGTGCTGGCCCAGAGCACGTCCTGCGTGCGGTCGTACAACAGGTAGGTAAACTGCTTACTGGGCAGTGGGTGACGAGGGGCCGAGTGGGCGGGCATCAGCCGGCCAGCCTGGCTGAGGTGGTGCAGGCCACCGCCGCGGGCCCCAATCCAGAGCGTGCCGTACCGGTCCTCGGCGAGGCTTTCAATGCTGAGCCGGCTCAGGTCCAGGCCCTGGCCGACAGTGGTATACGTTGTCAACTGGTCGTGGCCGTGGGGCCGGGTAAGCGCCATCAGGCCGTTGCCGCGTGTTCCAAACCAGAGCGTTCCATTAGAGCTTTGGAAGATGGCCGATACATCCACCCCAGAAGCGTCGGGTTGCGGCTGGTTGAAATAATAGCGAAACTTTTTAGTTGTCAAGTCGTAACACGCGGCCCCATTGCGGGTGCCGTACCAGAGCAGGTTGCGTGCTTCCTCCTTGTAAATGGCGTTGACGTAGTTGTTGGGCAGTGTGGATTGGCCCACCAGCTGCTGGCGAATGCGCCCAAAGGGCTTCTGCCGCAGGTTTATCCAGTTGAGTCCCCCAGCCGCTGTGCACAGCCATAGCAGTTGGTTACGGTCCTCATAAATCTGATAGACCTGCTCGGCATTGAGGCTGTGCGGCTCCCCATCGCGGGGTAGAAAGCGGTGCGGAAGAGCGGCCTGCAAGGGCGGACGGTTGGCAGCCGCCGGGCCGGGCTCCCACACGTACAGCCCGTAGATGGTGCCAGCCCACAGGCGGTTAAACGAGTCTAGCCGCAGCGACTGCAGAAACGGCAGCCGCTGCGGCAAGGTCTTGGCCGTCAGCTCCTCGGGGCGTCGGCCAGCCGCGCCGTGCACCCACAGCACGGTGTGGTCGGTGCCCACCCACAGGTCGCCGCGGTTGTCAAGACACAGGGCCCGCACGCCAGCCGTCGCCACGGGGGTAGCGCGGGCTACCAACTGGGCAGCTGTGGCATCCACGACTTGCAGGCCCACGTCGTAGGCGCCCACCCAGATGCTACCTTGCTGGTCTACGGCCAAGACGCGCACGTTAAATGCTGCCTGGGGGGCGCCCGCCGGCGGGATGAGCGCCAGGCTTTGCAACTGCTGTCGGCCCGGCCCGAAGGTCAGGACGAATAGTCCTTGGCTGGTCCCCACCCAGAGCCGGCTTTGCGCGTCGGACACCAGCGACGACACATCAGCCTGCGCTAGCCGCCGCATCAGGCGCCGGGCCAGCGGTGGCACCGGCTGCGCAGCGAAGCTCCGGAAACAGTCGTGGTCGGCGTCGTAGAAACTAATACCGCCGCGCTCGGTACCTACCCAAAGCTGACCCATCCGATCAGTGTACAGCACCCGGATGCGGTTGGCCGATAGCCCATTGAGCGGGTTCATAGGCAGGGCGTACTGCTTCAGGCCGTAGCCGTCGTAGCGGTCCAGGCCGTGGTTGGTACCCACCCAAATGAAGCCGGTTTGGTCCTGCGTCACGGCCATGGCGTCGCTGTGGGCGAGCCCCTCGTCGACGGTAAGGTGCTCGAAGCGGAACTCATCCGGCGGAGAAGACTGGGCCTGCGCCGCCCGCGCTACCAATAAGAACAGTCCTAGCAGTGCCCAGCAGGTGATACCCCCCCATTGCCGCCCACGCGCAACGCTCGGGCGCAGCCGTTTAACGAGCTGAGCAAGGCAGTGAATCAGGGTGGGAAAAGAAAGTAGCAAGAACGAGGGTGCGAAGAGCCATATTCACCAGCAAGGGGACGAATATAAGAAGTTAGCATCCAGCTATTGTCTATTCAGGATTCACAACCAGCCAACTTGCAAACTGGTCTACTGATGCTTGATAGCTTAATCGCATATAAGAGCGGTACGACTTGAAGTTGCGATTCGACGCAATTGCTGGTGGCTAGTCGAGAGCGGTACGGCGCTCAAAGTTGTGCTAGACGGTATGGTAGCTAGTGTTTGAGAAGGACTTACGTAAAAGCGGCTGGTCATTGCTTAGAGGCGAAGCAATGACCAGCGGCTTTTACGTAAGTCCTCCCTTAGAAATGCTTCAGCCAGCCTATAAGTGCTACCAACAGCGAGGAAACGCAATGGTGATAACGTTCACTTGTGGCTCCGTTTCCTCCCCCCTATTCTTTTACCAACTTATAATTCCTCCTGTGGGAAGAATTGCCTACGTTGATAATATAAAGACCGGGCGGCAGGCTGCTTATGGTAATCTTCGCGTTGCCGTTCGCAACGGCTGGTCTTGGCCGCAGCACTACCTTCCCATACACGTCACTAACAACAATTGCTTCGTTGGCGACCACATTCATCAGGGTAACTTCTTGTGTGGCCGGGTTTGGGTAAAAGCCTGACTCCTGACTGCTACGAACGGCGTCTGTTGCCAGCGTAGTCACTCTGGTCACGTTTACGACGATGTTCTTAAAACTCAAACAACCGGAGCTATTCGTATAAGTGGCCTTGTAAACTCCCGCCTGGCTAAGCTGAATAGGTTGCAACACAATCTCCCTGTTGTTGGAAAAGAATCCGTTGGGGCCGGTCCAGACCCACATGTTTTTATTAGGCTGCGGCCCAAGCTGGAGCTTAGCGCCTTCATTCACCGTGATTAAGGAATCGCTCTGAAAGGCGCCATCGTTGATGTTGAAATACGGCGTAATGGGCGTGCCGCAGTAGTCATTGTTGGTGACATCAATGGCAAGCATGTAGGTGCTGACACAGGCGTTCTTACCAATAAAGTTGATTTCGTAGTTTCCTTTTTGCCAGAAAAGAACTTTCCTGAAATAGACCGTCGCTGATTCGGAAGTGAAGCCATTGGGGCCCGTCCACCGCCAAACGCCATCCGCCGTTGGAAACCTAATCAATACGCTGTCGCCGGAATGCACGGCAATGGAAGAAGTGTTTGGGGAATTAACGCCATTTATCGTAACGGTGGGCGTAATAGCGACTTGTGTGCAATTGCCTGTGAACCCGAAGGTGAAGTTGAGCGAACTCACGCAGCCAGTGGCATTGGTGAAAGAAGCCACGTAAACCCCCGCCTGTTGCGCCGTAAAATTTTCAAGGGTAAACTCCCGCGTGGTGGCCGTAAAATTATTCGGGCCAGTCCAGCGCCAGGTATCGCCGCCGGTTGCCTGCGGGCCAACCATAATCTTGTCGCCGAGATTTAGCGAGGCATACTCCCTTTGTTGCCACGCCACGCCATTCACGTTGAGATACGGCGTGATGGGCGAGCCACAAGGGTCCGGCCCGGCCAGCGCCAGCTTAACCGTCCGGGTGCTTACGCAGCCGGCAGGGTTGGTATAGGTTACCGTGTAATTGCCCGCTTTTTTATACTCAATACTCAAAAACGAAAACTCTCTGGCGGTGGAAGTGAAGCCATCCGGTCCGGTCCACGTCCAGCTGCCTTCTTTCGGCTGCGCCCCAATGGTGACGGAGCTGCCCGCCCGCACCCTGAGCGAATCAGTCAGCAGGGGCGTAGCGCCATCAACCTGAACACTGGTAACTATGGGGGTAGGCGCGCAATCCTTCAGCGTGATTACGAAGTCCCGCACGCTGACGCAACCCGCCGCATTAACATACCGCGCCGTGTACGTACCGCCTTGATTAAAAGCAATCTTGTTAAGCATAACAACTCTCGACGTGGAAGAAAAATTGCTAGGCCCCATCCAACTCCAGGTTCCATCACTAGGCGTTGGCTTGAGCTGCACTTTATCGCCGCTGGCTACGGTTACGGTAGCTGTTTGCTGTTCTGGCTTGCCGTTCACCATTACGATAGGCACTATCTGGTTACAGTTCTGCGCCGTAAACTTGTCGATAGTCCAACCGCCGACAACCGCCTTTAGCTTTAAGGACTGGATGCCCGCCTGTAGCTTTACGGTGGTGTTTACGGAGCTATAAGTGCCACCGGTCGCGGGAAGCGCGAGGGTGGTCAGGGCTACGTTGTTCTGTTGAATTTCCACGGACCCGGCGGCGGCTCCCGCCACGCTCAAGGACAAGGTATACAGCCCGGAGCTGGGCACGTTCACGATATACTCCAGCATGTCCCCGCTGTCAAGCGAGCCGACCGCTTTGCCGCCTGCGGCCAGGCCCACGGTAGCAGTGCCTTGCATGAAATTGTAGTTTTCTGCCTCGATGGTGCTGGCTAGGGCCTGAACCATTGGGGTAAATTGCAGCATGGCGACGGCACTCACATATTTGGTGGGCCCGCTGTTAGCAATAACCGGGGTAGGAACTGCCCAGCCATTCCACGTAAGATTGAGGTCGGTTCGGCGGTTTTTCCAGGCCGCGTCCGCGTTTCGTTTCATGAACGGGTAATAGGTATTCCACAGCTGCGGGTTCCACCTGCAGAGGTGACCAAGGCCCCGCGCGTACTCGTCCGCCCACGTATTCAAATATTCTTGGTCGTTACTGATGATACCGTTGGTGGTCAGGTTATTGATAACGTAGTTGGCGGCTAGCTGCGCATCCCGCAACATCACCTCGTTGCCGGTGATTTTATACAGATACGCCGCAAAATCAACAAAAGTCCCCTGGTTGTAAACGGCCGAGCCTTTGTTTACTACCTCGGCCCGGTCAATTCCCGCATAAACCTGTCCGTTCAAGGGATTAAACAGGTGGCTTTTCGACCAACTATACAGCTGGATGGCTTTGTCCCGGTAATACACCTTTCCCGTGCTCTCATACAGCATACAGGCCAGCTTACCATTGGTATTGTTGGATAAGGCTTCCTTGTTGACCGGCCACTTAATCGGCGGCTCATCGCGGTCAACCGGGGTGTAGTCGGGTTGCTGCTCCCAAATGCCGCCGCCGTTGAAGATGGTGTTCCAACCCCGGTCGTAGGCAAAGTTGAAGCAATACTCGGCTTGGGTTAAAAGATTGGCCGTCCCCGTTATTTCGTACCCCCTGGCAAGGCCAAGTCCCATCCAGGCGACATCGTCATTCCAGCCATCGTAGTCGTAGGGCGTAGGATAAATTTTGAGAAAGCTGGTGCAGAGATTGTTGACCAACGCCTTGTCCGAGTCGCTTTTGCGGCGCTCGTAGGTGTCCTGCATCACGAAGATGTCGAGGGCTAGCGGCCAGTTCTTATCGGGTGTGTTGTCGTTTAAGGCTTGTTTGTAATAAACCCTATCGAATTGCGTCACCAGAAAGGCATCATTAAACGCCTTGATTGCAGAATCAGCCCGCTGATTTAAAACCTGCCCCTGCGATAAGGCAGTGCTGGCAAAAAACAGAATAAGGGCAAAAGTCTTAAAATGCCTCACCTGAGAGTTGCCACTAGATTTTAGATGTTTTTTCATGGGTGGGATTGTAGAAGTTTACCATTTGACTGAAATTCAATTCGGGCATCTCTTTTTACAACTAGTGTCTATCACTAACGATATTTTTTATACGCTATTAGGCTCGTAGTTCCCATTACGGGGAGGCTACCTCTTTTTCGGATTCAGTGAGTACTGGAGGAAAAGCGTTGGATTGCATAGCGCGGAACACCATGTAACCCGAATTAAGGCGGCAACATATGCCGGGCGGCGCTGCAGGCGCAGTGGCTAAGCAGCAGGAGTTCAGTGGTTGATGCGGTGCCTAAAGCAAGCGCTACTTCAACAACTGATTGAAAATTCTCTTAACAGAATTAAGTCTATTCTGAAAGTGACACAAATCTACCGGTCTGTATTTTGTCCAGACCAGGGTTTTTCGGTTAAAAAACCGGGTCATTTTCATAGATATTCCTCTCCCAGGTAGGATACACCCACCTCGCCGCACTGGATAGCCCCTGGTAGCTAGCTCCGCAGTCAGGTGAATCTGAGTGGTCTAAATGAGGTGGTCTAAAAATGGCGGACAGAAGCAGGACGTATATTTCTTCTGTTATGACAGCACAAAAGAGCGGGGTGTCGCTCGACAAACGGCGTAAATACGGCGAAGCCTTCAAGGCCGAAGCGCTACGCTTGGCCAGCGAGAGCCGCAGCACGCAAGCTGCCGCCCGGCAGTTGGGCATCATTCCCAAGGTGCTCTACCGCTGGCAGCAGGCCCAGGTAGTAGCCGAAGTCGGCCGTGTGGAAGTGGCCCGCGACCCGCAGGGGGCTCTGCGTGCGGCCAATAAGCGGCTGGCACAGGAGCTCGACATGTTAAAAAAAGCCTTGGTCCTCTTCGGCCAGCGTACGCCAGCAACTGGCTGTTAAGCGCCTGTCTTTACTTGGGCTACTTACGCAACTAGCTCGAGACTCAAGCCGAGTTCTGCAACAGTCACGAACCCTTGTAAACTGTTTGCTGCGTCACCATTCATTCCTAGCACTTTCGGCAGAGGTAAAAGCAGCGCTGGTAAGCTTTCGGTGGCAATGAAAGCACCACCACTAGTGCTTAGTCAGGGAAGTTGGCTAACAGAATAAAGGCGCTTGCGGTTAGGCTGCTATGGCCCGACCAATCGTCCCTTTCGCCTTGCCGGCCGCCGACCAGGCCGCCCTCGAAGACTTTACGCGCACGGGCTGCCGCCCGGTGCGGGCCGTGCGCCGCGCCCAGGCCCTGCTGGCGCTAGCAACGGGTATCGGCCAGCAGGCAGCCGGTAAGATCGTGGGCCTGAGCCGGCAAGCTGTAAGTCAGTTACGCTGCCGTTACGAAGAAGCCGGCTGGCAGGCTGCGCTGGCGGAGGCCCCGCGTAGCGGCACGCCACCCCGCTTCGACGGGGCGCAGCGGGCGGCCGTAACGGCGCTGGCCTGTACGCCCGCCCCCACCGGGCACGGGCGCTGGACCTTACGCTTGCTGGCCGACCGCGCCGTGGAGTGGGGCCTGGTGGACACCATCTCGCACGAGACGGTGAGCCAGGTGCTCAAAAAAACGAGCTGCAGCCCCACCGCCAGCAGCACTGGTGCCTGGGGGCGATGAACGCGGCCTTCGTGGCGCGGATGGAAGACGTGCTGGCCGTCTACGAGCGGCCCCACGACCCGCGTTTTCCCATCGTCTGCTTCGATGAGCGGCCCTGTGTGCTGCACGGTCAGCCCGCGGAGCCGCTGCCAGCAGTGCCCGCCCAGCCCGCCGTGGGCGAGCAACCGGCCAAGGCCGGACGGCCCCGTTGGGAAAGCAGCACCTACGTGCGTCAGGGCACGGCCTGTTTGCTGGCCGCCTTCGAGCCGGGCACGGGCCAGCGCTTGGTCGAGGTCTCGGCCCGACGCACCGGCGCCGACTACTGCCGCTTTATGCAAACGCTGGCCGCCCACTACCCCCAGGCCGAGAAAATCGTCTTGGTGCAGGACAACCTCAACACCCACACCGATGCCGTCTTTTACCAGCACCTGCCCGCCGCCCAGGCCCGGGCGCTGGCTGCCCGCTTCGAGGTGCATTACACGCCCAAAAAAGCCTCTTGGCTCAACATGGTCGAACTCGAACTCTCGGCCATCGCCCGCCAGTGCCTGCACCAGCGCATTCCCACCCAAGACGAACTCACCGCCCAGGTGGCCGCCTGCGTGGCCGAGCGCAACGCGGCCCAAGCCACGGTGCGCTGGCAATTCACCCTGGCCAAAGCCCGCACTAAACTCGACCGGCATTACCAGAAAATCAGGGTGCCTAATTTGCCTGACTAAGCACTAGTCTTCCCACGGGTCGCTATGACGGCGCCGAATCAGCGGTAGCAGCTAGCTTGCTCAGGGTGCGTTGCTTCAGGCTGTCCCCCCAGGCGCGTAAACCCTCCAACACGCAGAGCAGCGCCGCGGCTTCCGGCAGCAGCGCATACTCCACGCGCGGCGGCATTTCGGCGTAGATGGTGCGGCTGATTAAGCCATCGGCTTCCAACTCGCGCAGTTGCTGGCTCAGCATTTTGGTGGTCACCGGGTGCAGTAGCTTGCGCAGCACGCCAAAGCGGTTGTGGCGCTGGCCGATGTGCCAGAGCAGGGCCACTTTGTAGCGGCCACTTAGCCGCTGCATGCCGTAGAGCATCGGGCAGGTATGGAGCAATTCGGTCAGGTTGAGCGAATTCGTGGAGGTAGGCTTTTTCATGCAATACAGTCGATAGTTTCCTTTTGGGTACTAAGCTACAATTTAGATGGTAGTTGTTTCCACTACTACCGGAGCGGGACCTTTGTGATCTCTACTGCGCGCTTTCGGCCGGCCGGCGCAAGCGCAGCACTAGAGGTTAATTTCTTGCTTCTAACACATGGAAAATTCTGTTAAAACAGCCGTCGTAACGGGTGTCAGCAGTGGGATTGGCTTGGCCCTGACCAAGAAACTGCTCGCCGAACACTACACGGTTATCGGCACGACCCGCTCGGGCCAGTTGTCCGGTTTCGACCACCCCCGGTTGCACGTCGTGCCGCTCGAAGCCACCGACGAGCAGAGCCGCACGCAAGCCGCCGCGCGCATCCGCGCTTTGACCACCGGCCTCGACCTGCTCGTCAACAATGCGGGCACGGCCCCCGATGTGTTCGCGGTGGAGCCGGCGTACGGGGCCTTCACGCAGACCCTCGACACCAACGTGACCGGGGTCGTCTTCTTCACCGAGCTGCTGCTGCCCCACGTGCGGCTAGGCGGTCAAATAATGTTCGTGTCCAGCAACATGGGCCTGCCCCGCAACGCGGCCCCCAACGGCCCGGGCTACCGCCTCTCCAAGGCCGCCATCAACATGTACGCCGCCATGCTGGCGACCCGCCTGGCCGATCGGCACATCCGGGTGACGCCGCTGCACCCGGGCTGGGTGCAAACCAAGCTCGGCGGCGACCAGGCCCCCGCTACGCCGGAGCAGGCCGCTATCGGCATTTACCAAGCCGTGGTGAGTGCCCCCGAAACCGGCCAGTTCTACAACGTGGCCCTGTCCGGGGTCGAGCCCTTTTAGTTTTTACTTACTTCTTACCAGGCATGAGTACGTATGCGGAATTACGGGGCAAAGTGGCCCTGATTACGGGCGCTACCAAGGGCATTGGCCGGGGGATTGCCGAGAAGCTGGCCGCGCTGGGCGTGCGGCTGGTGCTGAACTACTCAGCCGACGAGGCCGCGGCCGCCGCTACCCGCCAGGCGTTGGCTGACGTCGGGGCCGACTACCTGTTGGTGAAAGCCGATGTGGCCAGCCCCGCAGCCATTGCGCAGTTGTTTGCCCAGGCCCTGCAACACTTCGGCCAGTTGGACATCGTCGTGGCCAACGCGGGCATCGAGTTGATTGAGAAACCCGTGCTGGACACGACGGAAGCCGATTTTGACAACGTGTTCAATCTAAACGTCAAAGGCACCTTCTTCGTGCTGCAGCAAGCCGCTCGACACCTGTTGTCCGGTGGCCGGCTCCTCCTTATTTCTTCCACCATGAGCATCCACCCCGACGCGGGGGCCGCCGTTTACGCGGCCAGCAAAGCCGCCTCCAAGCTGTTTGTGGACGTGCTGGCGAAGGAGTTGGGGGGCCGGCAAATTTCGGTTAACTCCTTGATGCCCGGCATCATCGACCACGCCGGCGTCATCACCGACCAGCCGGAAAACGTCAAGCAACGGATGCGGGTCGGCAGTCCCTTCAACCGGCTAGGCACCCCGGCCGACGTAGCGAAGGTGGTGGCCTTTTTAGCCTCCGACGAGGGCACGTTCGTGCACGGCCATCACCTGGTGGTGAATGGCGGTTCCATTCACTAAGCGGGCGGGTTTCCTGCTTATCCTGTGCTACCTGCTGCTTGCCCGCTCGAACACTTAGCAGCTCACGCTGGCCCCACTGACGCCCGCCAGCGGGGCGCCCGCCACCCGGCCCCCGCGGCAACTGGAGATTCAAAATCACAAGGGACTGTTGGCCATCATTGACCGGCTGGCCACCAAGCCCTTCTGCGCCACCCCGCAACAGGCCGCTGCGTTTGGCCGCGGGCTGAAACTATTTTCAGCCGTGTTGCTTGACCGCAAAAACAAACCCGTCTTCCTTCGATTTAGGCCGGCCTTCCCTTTTTTCATGCGAGAGTTGAAACAGGCCTAGACCTGAGTAATCGACTCGTTGCGCCTTCCACTTTTCCCCCTTTCAATATGGATGCTACTTCCTCCTTGCCGCCGCTCTCCGCCGCGGAGCTGCAAGCCGTTCGGTCGCTTTACCAGGCATTTAGCGACAACAACCCGGCCCTGGTTGACCAGGCGGTTAGCCCCACCTGGCAGGACATTCCGCTGGGGCCCGGCCAGCAGCCCGGCCCCGACGGCATCAAGCCCATTATCGCGCAGTTTAGGCGCGCTTTTCCCGACCTCACCATTGTCATTCACGAGATAATGGGGTCGGCGGGCCGCGCCGCCGTGCGGGCCGAAATTCGCGGCACGCACCAAGGCGAGTGGTTCGGGATTGCGGCGACTAACCGACCAGTCCGCCTGCCGCTGCACGAGTTTCACCACCTCGAAAACGGTCGCATCACACACACCTGGCACCTGGAAGACTGGTTCGGAATGTTTCACCAAATAGGCGCCCTGCCCCCCAGCCTCTAAAACAGGTCGTAGGGCTACTCCCTGCCCGCTATCGGCAGTGCGTACCATTCTACCTTGCTCTCACCTGAGCGGGAGGCTTGCAGCAGCACGCTCAGGTGAGAGAAGGTAGTAGAGAGTAGGTTCTAAAAGGCGCGGTGGCTGTTGCAGAACTCAATTCAGGGCGTGTAAGTGGTTGCTACCGGCTAGGTTAGGTACCGGCTAGATTAGGCGAGTAAACCAGCTGTAGAATTGTATTTTTCACGTTTCGGTGCGGGCTGCGACCGGTTCTCAAGCGACTGTAGAGTTCTGCAACAGCCACGACAAAGAGGTAGACGCGACCTTCTTCGGCATGCACATCGGCAAAGTCCACGGGCAAGTAACCAATCGGGTAGTCCTTGAATTTCATTTTCTTCTGCGCGGGCTCAGGGGCCGGCCGGCGGCTGATGCCGTAGCGTTAAAACAGGCGGTGCAGGGCCGAGCGCGAGAGGTGCGGAATAGTTTCCTGCAAGGCGTAGAGGCAATCATCGAGGGGCAGCTGGGTCTGCCGGCGAAAAGCGACTGCACCCGCCTCCTGCTGGGCCGTGAGCACCGTAGAAACCGGCTTAGGGCCCATCGGCGCGTCAGTGGTCGGGCGCCGGGTACGCCACTTGGTCACCGTTTTTACATTGACCCCGCGGCGTTTAGCTAAGCCTTATGCGCTTTTCTGACTTTGCTGAATGCTGCGTCGTACTGCCAGCGTTGTGCGGGCGCTGCCGTGAGATACTTGTCCCATAAGTACTGGCGAAGTTCGGTAGTAAAAAACCCCCAGCACATCCTGGGACTATACACCTAGCCCTAATGCGCGGGTAGCAGCGAATAGTTTGGGCAGGCCATCGACGGTCTGCACCAACAGGTCGCAACAGCCAGCTAGGGCAACACTACCTTTTTCGCGCGCGATATTCAACCCGCATTCAACCCGCCTTACCGAGGTGCAGCTGCGTCGGAAGTTTTACCCTATTTGTTTAACTACACTCGAAGAACTCCTACTTCGGGCGGCACCCCGGTTGCCGCGAGGACCTGTTCCAACTCGGCCCGGTGCTCGTCGCCCCACTGCTCCATCGCCGCAATCACGGGTAGCAGGGACTGGCCCAGGCCGGTGAGGTGGTACTCCACTTTGGGCGGAAGTTGCGGAAAGACGGTTTTACGAACCAGGCCGTGCTGTTCCAGCTCGTTGAGTTGGATGTTGAGCACGCGCCGGGTGGCCATCGGAATGGCCCGCTGCAAGCTGCTGGGGCGCTGTACCCCCTGGGCAATGAAATGTAGCAGCGTGGACTTCCACTTGCCGTGCAGCACTTCCTTGGTCAGCACCACCCCGCACTCCAACGTGCGGCTTATTTTTTTTTGATACATCGGCACAGGGTGGCGGCCGGCCCCGGTACCGGCCGCGTCATAGGGAGGAAAACTACCCTACGTGCTAAAGTTACCCCCAGGCGAATAACTTCTCCGTAATTGTCTGCCTCGCCCGCCCGCCAGACCTTTGTGAGCAGCAAGATTTTCCGACAATGATTAATCGACTACGAGTATATGAGAGGATTAGCAAACAAAGTAGCCTTGGTAACGGGCGGCAGCCGGGGCATTGGAGCCGGCATCGTCCGGGCGCTGGCCGCTGAAGGCGTGCGGGTGGCCTTCACTTATGTGCGCGGAACCGAGCCGGCGCAGGCGCTGGTGGCCGCCATCGAGCAAGCGGGTGGGCAGGCGCTGGCCCTGCAAGCCGACGCGGCCCAGCCCGCGCAAGTGCGGGCGGCCATTGAAACGGTAGTGGCGCGGTTCGGGCAGCTCGACATTCTGGTCAATAATGCCGGCGTCAACGTGGTGAGCCCGATTGATGAGGCCGCCCCCGACGAGGAAGCGCTGGCAAACCTGTGGCGGGTGAATACATGGGGGGTGGCCCAGACTGTGCGGGCAGCCGTGCCGCACCTACCCGCGGGCGGGCGCATCCTCACCATCGGGTCGGGGTCGAACATCCGGGTGCCTTTCGCTGGGCTAGGCGACTACGCAGCCTCCAAGGGGGCGCTGGCGGCCTACACCCGCGCCTGGGCCCGCGACCTGGCTCCGCGGGGCATCACGGTCAACATCATCCAGCCCGGCCTGATTGAAACCGACCTCACGCCCACCGACCCGGCGACGGTGGCCAGCTTGCTCCAGCCCATTGCGCTGGGCCGCTTCGGCACGGCGCAGGAAGTAGGGGAGGTGGTGGCTTTTCTGGCCAGCGAGGCGGCGGGCTACATCACCGGGGCTACCCTGAACGTGGATGGCGGCTGGTCGGTCTGAGCCTATCAATTCTTTGATTAGTAATGATTAGCAAACCAAAATTCTAACAACAGATGCTCCCTCCACGGCCTTTTAATGGCGCCACCCAGCCTACCCCCGCGCTGGGCGACCTGCTGGTAGCCGGGCCATATGGGGCCCCGGCGGCCATCGAGGCCGAAGCCCGGTTGCTGGTGCATTATATGCCCAGCGTGGCCGGGGAGATGACCCTGGCCTCCACGCTGCTGTTCGTGCCGCACCAGTCGCCGCCGGCGGGCGGCTGGCCGGTGGTGGGCTGGGTGCACGGCACTACCACGGCTGGCCAGAAACGCTGCGCCCCCAGCTTGTCGGCCACGCTCGACGGGGGGCTGACCCCGGATGGGTTCGTCACCCGCTACGTCTGGGTAATTCAAATGCTGGTGGCGGCCGGCTACGCTGTGGTAGCGCCCGACCTGGAGGGCCTGGGCGCGGTGGCGACGGTGTCCCAGCCCTATTTGATGCCGCCAGCCTGGCCCGCTCCCTGCTGGCCGGGGTGCGGGCTGCGCGCCACGCCGAGCCACGCCTGTCGCCCCGGTGGGCGGCCGTGGGCCACTCCGACGGCGGGCACGGCGTACTCTACGCCGAAGCTTACGCGGCCGAAGCGCCCGAGCTGGCCTTCGTGGGGGCGGTGGCGTTTGCCCCGTTCACGTCGGTAGCCGCTATTGTCGCCTTCAACGGCGAGCAGGCCACCCGCGACCCGGCCCAGGCCATGGACTACGTGGTGCAGCAGAACTTCAACGTGGGTCTGTTGGCGGCGGGCCTTCGGGTCCGAGACTCGGCCTTCGACCTGAGCACCATCATGGGGACCGACCTGCAACGGCTGATGCCCTCGTTCACGACCAAAGGCTCGGTAAAAATCGTGGCCGACCTCACCCAGGCCATCCAGGCGAAGACGCTGGCCGCGTTTTCGGGCTTCAAACCGGAGTGGGCCACCGTGCCCGCCATGCAGGCGTTTCTGGCCGCGAACGACCCGGCGGTGCTGCCAGGCTTCACGCTGCGGCAGCCCACACTGGTGCTACAAGGCACCGCCGATGCCTCCGTGCCGGAACCGCTGACGGCGGCTTTCACCGCGCCGCTGCTGGCCGCCGAAGCCCCGGTTATCTATCACCCCTACGCCGGGGCCGACCACTTCACCATCCTGCCCCAGGCCCTGCCCGAAGCCCTGGCTTTCATGGCCGAGCACTTAGGGTAGGGCAGCGGCTTTGTCCTGCTATTCATCCCGCTTACTTCTTGTCAATGACTCCTGCTTCCCCCTTGATACTTTGAGCCGCCACGGTGCGCAACCGCTCCCTGGCCGAGTGGCTGGTGGCCGCCCAGGCGGGCGGCTTCGCGGCCCAGTCCGTGTTTCCCAGCCACATCACCGCCTGGCTGGCTGAGGGCCACACCCTGCCCTGCCTCCGCGAGCAGGCGCGGGCCGGGGGTGCTCCCTTCACCATCCTCGACCCGCTGACCCGCTGGCTCCCGCGCTGGCGGCTGCCCGCGTACATGAACGCCGAGGAGCGGGCCTTCCAGGAAACTGACCCAGACACGTTTTTTGAGTACGCGGCCGAGTTGCAAGTGGAAAGCCTGTCGGTAATCGACGGCTTCGGCCAGCGCAATGACCTGGGGGAGGTAGTCAACGCTTTCCAGCCCATCTGCGACCGGGGCCGGGAGCTGGATTTGCGCGTACAGTTGGAATTTATGCCCTTCGGCAGCATCCCGGACCTGGCCACGGGCTGGGAAATCGTACGCCGGGCGGCCCGTGAGAACGGCGGGCTGGTGCTCGATACCTACCACTACTTCCGCGGCTACCCCCAACCCGAGCTGCTGGCCCAGCTGCCAGGGGAGAAGATTTTTGCCGTGCAGGTAGGTGACGCCGCAACGGCGGTGCAGGGCGGCTCACTATACAACGACCAGATGCACTTTCGTCAGGCTCCCAGCGAGGGCGACTTTCCACTGGTGGAATTACTGCGTACGCTCGGTGCTATTGGTGGGCTACGCAACGTAGGGCCGGAACTGTTTTCAGACGAGGCCGACGGCCTGGACCCCGCCGCGCTGGGGGCCCGCGTGGGGACGGCCACGCGCCGGCTGCTGGCCGCTGCGGTGGCTTAAGTCACGTAGGCGCACCTGGCTGGTGCCGGCTAACCTTCCGACTACTTGGGGGCGCAGCCAGAAATGCCAGCAGCAACCGCGCTAGTTGCGCCCGCTGCTCCTCCTGCACGACGTGGCCGCACTCGGGCACCAGGTGGGTTTCCAGCGAATCAGCGACGGGGCGCAACTGGTTGAATAGCACTTTGCCAACGACGTGGCCGCACACGGCCATCGTGGGGTAGGCCAGGCGCTGTCCCTTCGCCAGGGCCTCGGCCACTTGCTGCCGATTTTGAGGGAAGGCCCGGTAGTGCATAAAGCCGCCCCGCAGGGCCTCGGCACCCGTGTAGGCGGCCACGCATTCGGCGCGGGCCTCAGCGGCCAGGCCGCGCTGTTGGTAGGTGCTGTGCTGGTAGAACCAGTTCAGGTACCGCTCCTCGTGGCCCGCTGAGGTGGTCGGGTAATTCTGGACAGAATAGGTGGGGTGGTCGGGTACCAGTGGACACTGAGCTAAGGCAGGTTAAAGCGATAATAGAGTTCGATTTCGAGCGGGGTGCGGTAGCCCAGGGCCGAATGCAGGCGTTGAGTGTTGTAGAAGTGATCGAGGTATTCGGCTAATTCCAGGCGGGCTTCTTCCAGGTCGGTAAAGCAGGCCCCACGGGGTAGTAGCTCCGTTTTGAACGTGCTCCAGCCACTCTCCGCCAAGGCGTTGTCATACGGGTTGCCAGGCCGGCTCAAGCTGGCAATGGCCTGGGTGCGGTCAAGCAGGGTGGTAAAAGCGTCGCTGGTGTACTGGCTGCCCCGGTCGGCGTGCACAAGCAGGCCCGGTGGCGGTTGGCAGACGGCCACCGCCCGATTAAAAGCGGTCAGAATCAAGTCCGTGTGTAGTGACTCGCTGACGTGCCAGCCCACCACGCGCCGGGAAAAGGCATCGTGCCAGCAAGCCAAGTACGCCCACTGCCCCGTGGCTAAGGCTAGATAGGTGATGTCGCCGACCCAGATTTGATTCGGGGCGGTGGCCACGGGCCAGGTAACTAGCTTGTTAGCCGCGGCCACGGCTTGTGGGTCGGCCTGGGTGGTGCGCGGGGACCGGGAGTTGGCTCGCGTGCAGAGGGCGCGTAAGCCGCTGGCGCTGAGTCAACCTCGTAGCCGTTGCCGTCCCACCAGGTGACCTTCGCGCCGCAATTGGGCCCGTAATCGGCGCTGGCCATAGCGGCCGGCATGGGTGGCGAAGACGCGCTGGGCCGCCACTTGCCAGGCGGGCAGCACCTGTTCGACTGCCGCAACGGGGACGCGCTTTTGCCACGCGTAGTAGCCGCTAGCACTGACGCCTAGCAATTGGCACTGCTGCCGCACTGGCCAGTAGCAAACGTGTAAAGTAATGAAAGCGAAGCGTTTCATCGGCCCGTCTTTTGTGAAAATGCGCTTAAAGCATTTGGGAGATGGTCAGCGCTTTTTTTAAAATATCGCGCCCCATTTCCGCGCGGGCCAGCTGAGCCCGCAACTACTTGTTTTCCCGCTCCAGCGCTTCGCTACCGGCTGGGCGGACCGCTTGGCTGCGGGCCGCACGCACCCACTTACCCAACACGGCCTCGCTCATGCCCAGCGCCTGCGCGACCCGCGCTGCCGCCTGCCCATCCTGGTTTACGCGGCGTACCGCCTTGGTCCGAAACGCTGCATTATACTCGGTTCTTTGCCGTTTACCGGCTGGTTTTGCTGCTTCCATGACAGGGGAAAGTTACTTTCTCCGTGTCCATTTCTACCCGACCACCTCAAACTACGCGGCAGCTGCTTTGCTGCACTACAGGGTGAGTTGCTCCCAAAAAACCGCCTTCTCCTCGTGGAACTGCACAAACCGCACGCCCCCGTCCTGGGAGATGACGATGGCCATGCTTTCGGGCTCGGCCAGGCAGAGGCGGTAGGCGGCCCGGTGGCGCGTGCCGCCCGAGTCGGCGGGTTCCGCCTGCAGCCGGGTGGCGGTGGCATCCAGCGCCCGGTACACCTGGCTCAGAGCTAATTGCGGCGCGTAGACCTCGATGCCAAAGCCGACGATGGCCAGTTGCTTGGTCACAACCAGCGCCCCGTCCACGCTCATCAAATCGGCCAGCAAATGAGCGTACTGGTCCAGGGATGCTTCCAACTCCAGCAGGCGGGTGTCGCCGGCCTGCTGGTAGCGACGCCAGCTCACGTCGCCCAGTTCCGCGAGCCGGCCGATGATAGCCAACTGCAGGCCGTTGTAGAAGTGGGCCTCATCGGGCAGGCGCACCGGGTACTTGGGCCGCAGCGTGGCGGCCAGGCCCACGCACCGGGCCACGCTGGCCGTGGGCACGTAAGCCAGCATGCCGCCGTGCCCGCTGGCGCGCACCCGCGCCACTACGCGCCGGGTCACGTGGTGCGCCAACTCCCCCAGCAAGGGCATCAGGTCAGCGGGAAAATCCACGCCGGCAGCCACGAGCTGGGGCCGCAGGACCTCAATATTTTCCGTGAAGCGGCCGTGCGACCACGCCACCGGATATTCCACAAAGCCGTGGCCTTCGACGTGGCCGTGCTGCAACGTAAGCACCCGGTAGCGGCCGTGGTAAAACACTAGGTTGCCGGGGCCGGATACGTCGAGTATCAGGGGCAGCTGCGCGGGCACAGGCGAAAAAGTGTCCGTCTCGTGCCACGGATTCCGGCTGCGCAGCAGCCCCCAGATAAGCAGGCCGGCTTCTGGGTCGGTGCAGACGGCCAGCAGGCTGCCGGGCGAGTCCAGCGCGGGGCTGAGCCGCCGAATCTCCTGCTCCGTGTAGGGGCGCGGCGCGGCCAGCTCTAGCACGTACGACTCGCTTGGGTCGGTGCCTTTGGGCAGGTGTTCCAGCGCGCTGAGCACCAGGCGGCAGCGCACCGGGTGCCCTTCTTCGTGCAGCAGGCTGGCTTGGTAGGCCACCGAGATAAAATCCTCGAGCTCCGCCAGAGGCAGCAAGCCGGCAGCCGTAGCCGGCCAGCGGGCCAGCAGCTCCACGGTCAGGTTGTTGGGGTAGTAATATGATTTCATCGAATGGGGGTGGGAATTAAAAGGTTGTGTCGCCGGTAATGGCTGAAGTGAGAACCGTTGCGAAAGTGGCGGCAGGAAGCTAACTGGCCAGGCGGACATCGTAGAGGCCTATTACCTGCTGTTTGCCCTTGAGCACAAATTTCCCCAGGCCGTGAAAACGCAATTGGGTCGTCGGCCCCAGCCGCTCCACGACGTCGGCGGAAATCAACAGCCGGCTACCTAAGCTGTTGCACTGGCCCTGAATGCGCGAAGCCATGTTCAGGACGTCGCTGTGATACACAATCTCGCTCTTGATTTCCCCGACCTGCGTGGCGGTGACGATGCCCCCGTGAACCCCGGCCTTGAATTCCGGCACCACCCCGTAGCGGGCTCGGTAGCGGGAAGCCCGTCGCTGGATGGCGGCCACCATCTCGAAATAGCAGTGCAGACAGCGGGCTTGCGCCAGCCCATCGGCCGCCAGCCAGGTAATCACCACCTCGTCGCCGACGTACTGGTAGACCTCGCCCCGCGTAGCCAGAATGGGGTTGCTGATGTCGCGAAAAAAATCGCTGAGCAGCCGGCTGTAGGGCTCATCGCCGAGCCTTTCGGCCAGCGTGGTGGCCCCTTTCACGTCCAGGAACATAAATATCCGGTCTTCGGCCACCGGCTGGTGGTAGTGCCCGAGCAGGAAGCGCTACAGCATCCGGGGGCCAATTTTCCGGGCGAGCTGGTAGAGCAGCACCGTAATAAAGGAAGCCATACCAAAGACCACCAGCGCCTGCACGAAGCTAAATAGGTCGAAACGTAGCCGCCGAAAGTCTTCGGCCTGAAAGCCAGTGGCCCCCCAGTGACGTGCCCACCCACCGGTGCGGATGGGTTGTCAGTTCCTGAATCAAGGCCGACGACACGGCTTACAGCGCGGCTAGAAAAATCAAGCCCAGCCCGACATAGAGCGTGGTAGCCAGCAGCACCGCCACCGGAAACCGCACGGCGCCTAGCAGCCGGGGCAGCACCCGCACCTCCAGCCAGCCAATCACGCCTCCCATCAGCAGCCCCATGCCCAAGCTGGCGGCTAGAATAACCGAATTAGGACCTTTGACCAGTATTACCAGCACTTCCTAGCACACGGTGAATACCGCCCCAACGGCCAAGCCGGTACGCAGCTGGTAGCGGTGGAGCGGGGTAAAACGCCTAGCCATGCCCGTTGCGGTGCGTAGAAGTGGGGACATACGGGCACGGGCTGGTTGGTGAGCAAGGTAGCCGCCGGCCGGGAGTCAGGTGGCCTGGGACGCGGCTTCTAGCGGAAAGTCAGGGCCGTCGCGCCGGAAGCCACCGGGCGGCGTAGGCGGGAGGGCCTGATAATAGGTTTGACCGGCGCGGGGCAAAGCCTGCCGCTCAACTTCCTTCACCAGCGGCCCCACGCTTAGGCAGCAGCGAGCTCATACCCGGGTTGAAAATGAGGAATGGCGGCCGTTGGCAAATGGTGTACATGCCGCTTAACCGAGGCCACGACACTGCCCAAGGTGCGGAACTCGGCTATTTCCTGGTCGCTGAAGTCGAAATGAAACGCTTGTTCGAGGTAGTTCGCCAGCTCCAGCTTGTCGAGCGGGCCCAGGTTATAATCCTGCTCCAGCCGCTGCGTGGGCCGGAAATGCCGGGGCCGTACCAGGAAATGACGGCGCAATATGAACGCCACGGATGCTTGAATGGAGGGTGTCATGAGAATAAACGCAAAATGAGAAATGATGCCGGAGCGGTACCGCCGTCCGCTGGGAGGCCGCCTCAAGCGGCTTGGCCCACCGCCCGGTTCAGGTACTGCACCAGCGGCGTCAGGCTGCGGTAAGCCGTCAGGAGCTGCCGGGCCAGGATGGGGGAGAGTAGCTGCTCATCAGGCAAGGGGCGGGACCCCAAAAACATCTTTAGCCTGAGGTACTCGATGGCGGGGTTGTCGGCCTGGTACCCTTTCGGCGGGCGTTTCAGTGCGTGCTCCTGCCGCAGGCTCCCAACCTGCCGCCGGAATGCCGGGGCCCGCACCAGCTCCTCGAAGTCGGCCAGGTTGTAGTCAATTTCCTGGCGAATGGCAGCGAGCGCCGCGGGGTCCGGCAAATACATGCCGCCAGCCAGAAAGCTGGCCCCCGGCTCGATGGCCAAGTAGTAGCCCGCCGTGGGCGCACCCTTGCCGCCGGGGTTAAACCACGCCCCCAGATTGGTCTTGTAGGGCGACTTATCCGCGGACAACCGCACGTCGCGGTTGATGGAGAAAAGGCATTTCCGGGGTTCAAGACGGGCCAGTTCCGGGTCCTGCCGGGCGAGGCCCGCCAGCACCTGGCTCACCAGCTCCACGAAATCCACCTTGGCCGCGCCGTAGGCCGGGCGGTGGTCATCTATCCAAGCCTTGCGGTTGTTGGCCTTAAGGTCGGTCGAAAAACGGAGGGTGCTGGCTTGGAGCATGCGGCGGCGTAGTTGGGAAAGTGGCGGGATAGCAAGTGGTCAGGGGCCTGAATCCGCGGTGACAAGTGCAGCAGCACCACCCTGACGGCGGTGCCGGGCGGCTACCCCAAGTGGCCCAGTACTAGCACGACGGTGCCCGTCGAAACGTCCGGCGACAACGAAGCGAGGGGAGTCGTGCGCCCCAGGAGCCCCACCGGACCCGTTAGCACCCGCAACGAGTCGCCGGGGTGCAGGCCCGCGGCGGCACCGGCGGCCACCCGTACCCGCACCGGGCCGCGCGACGTGAGACGGGTGTAGGGGGTGCCCGCCGTTACGTATTCGCCGTCGCCCACCCGCGCCTGGGTCAGGTCGCCCGCCGCCGGAGCCAGCGCGAATACCGTGCGGGCCGAAGACCCCGCGCCGACCGCCAGCTTCAGCAGGGGCGCGCCCACCGGCACGGTTTGGCCTGCGCTGAAATACGTCCGCACCACGCGGCCCCTCACGGGCGTCTTCAAGAGTTGATACAGCGCGGCCAGCACCGTGCCGGCCAGTTGCTCCCCAGCGGGTAGCGCCGGCTTGCGCACGGCCGCCGTTGGCCCGCCGCCGGGCGTGGAGCGAGGTCGCTCCCGGCCTACCAGTAGCAATCCGGGCAGGGCAAGGGCAGTGATAATCAAGGAAAATTTCATGAGAGTGGTAGGCTTAAACAAGGCAGCTAAATCAGGCTGAACCAGCCCGAGCCATCAGTTCACTTGGGCCGGGTCGTGCTGCGCCGGCAGAGACGTCCAGCGCCCGAGAAGCCCTTAGAAATTCTCGCCCGTGGCTTGCGTCAGGGCAGCCTCGGCAATGCGGTATTCGGCTTTGGCGTCCACTAAGTCAGCCGCGGCGCGCTGGCTCAATGTCTGGGCTTCGAGCAAATCGACGAGCGAGAGCAGGCCGGCCTTGAAGCGGTTATCGTTGAGGCGCAGGTTTTCCTGGGCCTGCGCCACCGTGAGGGTTTGCAACTCGATGCGCCGGGCAGCCTGGTTCAGGCGCAGCAGGTCGCGGTTGACTTCCAACTCCACTTGCTGGCGCGCTTCGGCCAGGTCGGCCTGGCTAGCCTGGGCCTGGTAGCGCCGCTGGCTTTCCAGCAGGCGGTTTTCCTTCCAATGCACTAGCGGCAGGTTCACGCTCACCAAGGCGTAAGCGGGCGCGTAGTTGCGGTCGGGCAGCAGAAAACCGGGCTTCTGCTGCAGATACAAGGCGTTCACGCTGGCATTCACCTGGGGCCGGCGGGCACTGCGGGCCACGTCGATTTGCAGGGAGTCCGCCTGGTTGTTCAACGTCAGCCGGCGCAAATCGGGCCGCTGGGTTAGCGCCCGCTGTGCGTAGTCGGCGGCACTGACAACCGGAAATTCGCCCTCAATGGACGCCGCCAACCGCAGCGAGTCGCCGGCTGGGCGGCCGATGAGCTGGCGTAGCACCAGCAGGCTCAGGCGCTGGTCGTCGCGGGTGCGCAGCAGCCGTGTTTCGGCGTCGCGCAGCTGCACCTGGGCCCGCAGCCAGTCGGCCTTGTAGCCTAGGCCGGCCTTGAACTTGTTGTTGAGGTCCCGTTCAAGCGCGAGTAACTGGGTGCGGTTGCCTTCGGCCAGTTTTACCTGGTCGCCCAGGGCCACGGTTTGCCAGTAGGTTTGGTCAATTTCGGCCACCAATTGCTGCCGGGTACCTTGCACCTCCTCCGCCGCGACCCGCGCCCCAAGGCCCGCAATGGCCGTTTGGGCGCGAATCCGGCCACCGGAGTAGATGGGCTGGGTGACGCCCACCCCGGCCGTCACGCCCTGCGTGTTCAGGGTGCTGCCCAGCCCGCGCACGTAGTAGCTCGTGCTGCTGAAATCGAGCTTGGGCAGGCGGTTGGTTTTGGCGGCGTCGCGGGCGGCCTCGGCGGCCAGCTGCCGGCGGCCCGACGAGGTTAGGCGCTGTTTCTGGCTCAGGGCCAGGGCCCGGCAGTCGGCCAGCGACAGCGGAGCGGCGGGCACAGATTGGGCGTAGAGGCCCGGCGCCAGTAGCGCCAGGCCCACACAAAAGAGAAATTTCATCAGTGAAAAAGCTAGTGGGTGACCAGTGCCAAGGCGGGCTGGTCGTCCTCGTGGGTTTCGGCCGGGGCCGCCGTTTTCTGGCCTTTTAGCGACATGTAATAGAGCACCGGCACCACGAACAGGGTCATCACCATCGCGACCATGATGCCAAAAGCAATGACGCTGCTCAGCGGCGACCACAGCGGCGACTTGCTCAGTATCATCGGAATCACGCCCACGGCCGCGGCGACGAGGTGAGGAAAATGGGCCGCATCCGGCGGTGGGCCGAGGCAATGGCCGCGTCCTTGACGCTGTAGCCGTGCTCGCGCACCAGCTCGTCGGCGTAGTCCACCAGGATGATGCCGTTGCGCACCACGATGCCCAGCAGGCTGTTGATGCCCAGAAAAGCCGTCATGCCCAGCGGGTTGCCCGTTACCCAGAGGCCAAACATGGCCCCCGGCAAACTCAGGAAGAAGGTGGAGAGCACAATCAGCGCCCGGCCCATGTGCCGGAACTGGAGCAGCAGGGTCAGGAAAATCAGCAGGAAGCTCAAGCCCAGGGCCATGTTGGTGTTGGGCGCCGCGTCGCGGCCCGATTCGTCGTCGCCGCCGTATTCCAGGTGCGTCCCGGCCGGCAGCTGGAGCGCGTCGAGCTGGGGCCGCACATCGCCCAGAATCTGGGCCGCCACCCGTCCAAAGTCCGTGTCGCTGCTCACCGTGAGGGTGCGCAGGCCGTTGCGGCGCACGATGTTGCTCAGGTGCCAGGCCGGCACCACGTCGGCCACCTGGCGCAGCGGCACCTTGGTGTTGTAGGCGGTGGTCACGTACACCTGGCGCACGTCGCTCAGGTTCTGGCGGCTGCGCTCATCCAGGCGCAGCACAATGTCCAGGGGCTTGTCGCCCTCCCAGAGCGTCGACACCGGGTAGCCTTTCAGACTGCCGCCCAGGGTTTGGGCCACGGCTTCCTTGCTTACGCCCACGCGGTCGGCTTCGTCCTGCTTCACGCGCACGGCCACGCCCAGGGTGGGGTTGCGCCAGTCGTCGCGCACGAAGTGGGTGTTGGGCGTGGCCGCGAAAATCTGCGTTATCTGCTGGCCCACGGCGCGCAGGTCGGCGGCGTTGTCGCTCACCACGCGCACTTCCAGCGGGGCCTTGGTTTCCTTCCAGCTCAGCCGGCGCACCCGCACCGCGCCTTCGGGCATCACCTGCTGCAGGGAGTGGGTGTATTCCTTGGCCAGCTCCACGGTGGCCTCGCCGCTGACGGTGTTGATAAACACCTGGGCGTAGTTTTCGGCCGGGGCTTCGGGGGCGTAGCTTGAATAAAAGCGCGGCGAGCCGGTGCCGATGAAGCTCACCACCTGGCTGATGCGCTGGTCGCCCTTGATAGCGGCCGTCACGCGGTCCACGGCTTTTTCGGTCTGGGCCACGGGCGTACCCTCGGGCAGCCACAGCTCCAGGTTGAACTGGTCGCGCTCCGAGTAGGGCAGGTACTCAAACTTGACCTGCGAGCCGAACACGCCCGCAAAGGCGAGCGAGGAGAAGCCCAGCGTCAGCACCAGCTTGGGGTGGGCAAAGCTCCAGTCCACGGCCCGGTTGAAGCGGCCCTGCACCCGGTCAATCACCGAAGGCTTGGCTTCCGGCGCATCGGCGCCCTTCTTCTGGTGCAAGCCCTTGCGAATGGCAAAGTAGCACAGCGAGGGCGTGAGCAGCATCGACACGGCCAGCGACGCCGTCAGAGCCACGGCCACGGTGGCCGGAATGTGCAGCGAAAACTCGCGCGTTAAACCTGTGTACACCAGGGCCGAGGGCAGAAAGGCAAAGACGATGGCCGCCGTGGCCGCCAGCACCGGTACGAACAAGTCGGTGGCCGAGCGCCAGGCCGCCTGCCAGCGGTCCATGCCCTCGTCGAGCTTCTCCACGTAGTTGTCGACCACCACGATGGCGTCGTCCACCACCATGCCCAGCACGATGACCAGCGCCGCCAGCGACACCTGCTGAATCTCCATGCCCAGCAGGTTGAGAATGCCAAAGGTGATGAGGATGGAGAGCGGGCAGGCAATGGCCGAAATCAGGGCAATGCGCAGCGGCAGCAAGAGCAGCACCACGGCAATGACGGAGGCCACGGCAATAGACAATTCCAGGAAGAAATCCTTCAGCTTGTGGTCCACTACCTTCGGCTGGCTCACGATTTGCTGCACCTTCACCCCGGCCGGAAACTTGGCTTCCACTTCCTTAATGCGGGCGTCCAGCTTGTCGCCGAACCAGACCATGTTGTTGCCCGGCTGCATTTCCACGGTCAGCATCACAGCCGACTGCCCGTCGATTTTAATGCGTGAAGCCAGTTCCTCGTCACGGCGCTCCAGCTTGGCCACGTCGCGCAGCCGCACCTGGTTGCCCGAAGTCGGGTCGGTGTACACGAGCTGGTTGGCCAGCGCCTCCTGCGAGCGGTAGAGCCCTTCGGTAAACACCGGTACGCGGGCATTGGGCAACGTCAATTCGCCGGAATAGCGCACGTTGTTCTGGCGTTGCAGCACCTGCCCAATCAACCCAAAGTCCAGCCCGTACTGGCGCAGTTGCTCCGCCGAAGTCGTCACGTACACCTGCTCGCGCTGCTCGCCGTAGCGCCGGATTTTCGACACCTGCGGCAGGGTTTTGATGCCGTCTTCGAGCTGGTCGAGGTACTCCTTGAGGTCGGCGTAGCTGCGGTCCTTGGCCGTCACGGCAACCATCAGCGCCGCCACGTCGCCAAACTCGCCGTTCACGAACGGGCCCTGCACGCCTTGCGGCAACGCCTGACGGTTGCTGTTCAGGCCGTCCTGGAGCTTGGCCCAGAACTTATCGGTGTCCGTTACCCAGTCCTGGAGCGTTACGTTCACCACCACCGCCCCGGCCTTGGTCGTGGAGTAGGTTTTCTCCTTGCGCACTTCCTTATAGCTAAAAAGCTGCTGTTCCAGCTGCTTGGTTACCTGGTTTTCCACCTCCAGCTCGCTGGCGCCGGGATAGGCCGCCAGCACCAGTCCCTGCCGGATGGTGATGCGCGGGTCTTCCATGCGCGGCATGCTGTAGATGGCCCAGATGCCCGCCAGCGCCAGCATAATTGTCAGGCCAAACGTAACCTGCTTGTATTTCATGGCCGCCTCAATCAGGTTGAGGCGGCGGGTCGGTTTCTTGTGTTCCATGACCGCAAAAGGGAATTATTGAATGACTCGAATGGCTTGTCCGTCGTGCAGGCGCTGCTGCCCGGCCACGATGACCTGCTCGTTGGCCGTCAAGCCCTGGCTTACCACCACTTGGTTGCCCTGCACCGGCCCCAGCACCACCCGGCGGCGGCGGGCGGTTTTACTAGCCGCGTCGGCCACGTACACCACGCTCGCGCCGTCGGCTTCCTGCACCACCAGCTGCGGGGCCACGGCCACCACCCCCGCAGTTCCCTGCCCGGCCGGCAACGGAATGCGCATACTGGCCAGCATTCCCGGCAGCAGGCGCAAGCCAGGGTTGGGCAGCAGCACCTTCAGAGAAAAGCTGCGCGAGGTCGGGTCGGCCACCGGGCTAATCACCTGCACCGTACCCTTCACCTCGCGGCCCAGCGCCGGCACCTGGACCCGCACGGAAGTGCCCCGGCGCATGCGGCCAATCTCAGCTTCCGGCACCACCGCCCGCGCAAACACTTGCTCGGTCTTAATCAGGCTAAAGGCCGGCGCGCCCGGCATGGCCGACACGCCCGGCTCCACCATCTTGGCCGAAATCAGGCCCGCGAACGGGGCCCGCAGATAGGTATCGGCCAGGTGCTTGCGGGCGATGCGGGCGTTGGCCTCGGCCCGTTGCAGGCCCGCGTTGGCCTGCACCAGCTCGCGCTCCGTCAGGCTCTCGGAAGCAAAAAGCTGCTTCGAGCGCCGGGCCTGGTCGCGGGCCTCCAGCAGGGAAGCATCGGTTCCGGCCAGCACCCCGGCGTATTCTTCCGGGTTCAGCTCGGCCAGCAGCTGGCCCTGGCGCACCTGGTCGCCCTCGCGCACCAGCACCCGGCGCACCGAGCCGGCCACGTTGAAGGCCAGGCTAGCCATGTTTTCGGCCTCGATGGTGCCGCTGTAGGTTTGGTCCGTTACCCCAGTAGTGGTGCCCACAGCTTGCACCTGCACGGCCACTGTGGCAGGGCCTTGGAGGCTGGCGGCGTTGGCGGCAGTCACCGCCGATTTGTCCGCCGATTTGGAACAGGCCGTCGCGCTCAGAAGTAAGGCAAACGCAAGCCAGCGGGGCGGTTGTGGAGAAGTAAGCATAGCGGAAACAAACGTGAAATGTGATAAGGTATTAAGTATGTTCATAAAGTGACTATTGGTCCGGTTTAATAAAAAAATGTTTTGCCAAAGATTTTCAAGTGGCGGTACTTGGAGCGGGGTAATATGCGTGTATCATAATTCATAAAGTGACTATCAGTCCATAATGTTTGAAAAAATGTGTTTCTGCCGGAAGTTTCTTTAAAAACAATGCTAACTGATTACTTCTTGGCTACTCGAAGCGCGTTTTCCAGCATCGCCAGAAAGGTGGCAAATAGCTCGTCCAGGTCCACGTGCCGCTCTTCGGTTAGATAGGCCCCCTTGCTGACAATGAACTGCATCATGCCGTAAGAGCTGGCCCAGATGGTGTTGGCAATCAGGTCCGACTTCAGGTCGGCGCGAACCGAGCCATCCTGCTTGCCCAATTCCAACAGCTCAATCACCAGCAGGTGAATGGCGTTGCTGGTCTCGTACACCGTGGCCGGTTTGGTGCTCGTGAGCGGCGACTCGAAAAAGGCGATGAACCCAAAATACACGGGGTTGGCCACCACAAACTCGTAGTAAGAGCGGTTGAAGCGCAAAATCTTGTCCAAGCCCGTACCAGGGCCGGCCACCGCCTGCGAGAAGTGCTGGTGCATTTCGCGCGAAGCCTGCTCGTTAATGGCCAGCAGAATGTCTTCTTTGCTGCGGTAGAATCGGTAAAGCGTCCCTTTGCCCAATTCCGCTTCGGCGGCAATATCGTCGATGGTGGCGACCACGATTCCTTTCTCCAGGAAAACTTTCTTAGCCGCCTCCAGGATGGCCGCTTCGCGGTACACCTTCTCCCGCTGCTTGCGCTCCGTTACTCCCATCAACTAAAATGTCATTTTCTGACTGGCAGTCCAAAGATAAGAATAAATGCGCTTTGCGGCCCCTGATGGCGCGCATTTCCATTGTCAAGCTGTTTCACCAACTGGCTGAAAATTGCGCAGCAGCAGACCGGCCCAGTTGCGGTAGGGCCGCCAGCGTTCGGCGATGCGTTCAAGGGTTGGCAGGTCGGGCGCTTCGCCAAGGTCGTAGGCGGCGGCCATTGCCCGGTGCAGGCGCTTTTCCAGGAGAGGAAAAGCATCCGGTTCGCCCACGCCGCGCATCATCACCAACTCGGCCGAAAACGGCCCGATGCCGGGCAACTGCTGCAGCTCAGCCAGCGCCTCGTCGCGGGGCAGGGCGCGCAGGCGGGCGCTGCTGAGCCAGCCATCGGCTGCGGCGTTGCCCAGCACCCGCAGCTGCTCGACCTTGCGGGCGGCCAGGCCGCGCACCGCCGGCAGGTGGATGAGCTGGGCCGGGGCCGGAAACGTGGTCATCACCCGTTCCCCAACTTCGACTGGCACGCCGTGGTCGGCGGCAATGCGGGCCGTAATAGCCGCGGCCTGCCGCACGGGCAACTGGTGGCCGATGATGGCTCGCGCGGCTGCTTCGTAGGGGCTGGGCAAGAGCACCGGCCGAATCCCGCAGTGGCGCTGCCGCAGCCCGGCCACCACGTTGTCGCGGGCCGCCACGTCGGCGAAGCCCGTCCCGTCCACGTCTAGGGAAAGCATTCGCTCCAGGGTAGCGCGCACCTCGTGGGTCATGGCCGAGCCGGGGTTGGTCAGCAGATGGGCAGACACACTGCCGTTGTGCTGCTGATGCACGCGCACCCCTACGGGGTGCCAGGACCCTTCTAGCGGAAAAGCCAGGTCAAGCACCTCGGACTCGCCGTCCGGCCCGCGGCGGAGGCCATCCACAAAAGCGGCGCTGGCGGCTAGAGAAACACTAGCAGCCAGCGCGTAGTCGCCCGTGAAGCGCAGGTTGATGGTTGGGGGAGTGGACATACCAAGGGTTAAAGTAGCTGCTGGAATTATAGCTGCGCTTCCCGGTGGGGCCGGAACGTCCAGTTGATTCGTTCGCCCACCGGCCGGGCGGTTTTCAGCACCGCGTGTTCCCACTCCTCCTGGCAGCCGGGGAGCATAATCAGCAACGAGCCACTTTCCAGCTCATAGTCAACGACTTCGCCGCTGGCTTTGTGGCGCAGCTTGAAGCGGCGGGTACTGCCCAGACTCAGGGAAGCCACAGCCGGTCGTTTCCCGATTTGCGGAAAGCTATCCGAGTGCCAGCCAATGGAGTCTTTTCCGGTGACGTAGCGGTTGCCCACCGCGAAGTTGAACGTCAGCCCGCACAGGGCCTGAATCCGGTTGCGGGCTTCGAGCAGAAAATCCGGCCAGGGTTCCGCCTTAATTAGCGCGCCCCGGTATTCGTACCGAAAGTCGTCGCCAAACAAAGCTTCTTCCCGCGGTACGGGGATTTTTTTGCCGTACATCGTCATCTCACCCCGCACCCAGTAGAGGGCTTTAGACTTGGTAAACCAATCGAGGTTGTCGGCCGGATTTAGAAAGTCGGGGTAAAACTGCACGGGCGGCGCTATTGTGCCTTTCGTCAGAAGAGTGTTCATGTCGTTGCCTCGTTTAAGGATGACGGTGCCGGCGGGGCGCGGGATTGACGCACTGCCTACCAGCTTTTCGTTGCAGGTGCGGCCGAGCAGCGAGCGGCCGGGCAGCACGGACCCGAAGCCGCCCCAGTGGCGAAAAAAGAAGGCATTCCGGAGCAAATACCTTGGTTGCAGGTGTTGGACACCCGGTCCGGTCAGGCTCTGTGGTAAGCAGCCGCGAATTGTTGAGCGAAATCCTCCAGCTTGACCTGGCCCATTGCAGCGGGCTTGTGCAAATCGTAATCTCGCCGTAGCGCGCCGTTTTGGATACTGCTGCCTAATGCTATCATGCTGGCCACGGCCGGGGCGGGCATTCCTCGCTGTTCGAGCCCAGCTTGCATTTGCGCGTCGCTGAAGGCCACCCACTGCAAGTCCGGCTTGCCAATGGCCGCGCCCAGGACGCGGGCTATTTCGTTGGGGGTGCGCTCGTCGCTGGCCACGTAGCGCACGGCGGAGCCGGGTACGGCGGGCCGGGTCAACTCCTCGGCGGCGGCGGCGGCAACGTCGGCCGGGGCGACCATCACGATTCTTGCCTCGCCGCCGTAGTTGGAGCCGACGATGCCCTGGCCCTTTATCATTCCAATGTAGTTGTTGAGGTTGTAGTAGAGGTAGCCCGCCCGCAGGTGCGTTACGGCCACGCCGGCCAGCGTATTCAGCAGGTTCTCCACGTCGTGCGAGCCGAGGATGAAGCCGGTCCCCTCGGCCAAGTCCGCGCCCCAGCTGCTCAGGTGCACCACCCGCCGCACGCCCGCTTGTTCGATGGCCCGGACGTAGCTCTGGCCGATGGTCCGGTAGTGCGTCCGGGCATCGGGCACGCCGAAGTTGGGCGGAATCATGCAGTACACCGCATCGGCCCCGGCGAAGGTGGACGTAACAAAAGCCGCATCCTCCAGCGAGCCGATGGCGGCGGTGGCTCCCAGGGCCTCAATGGCAGCCTGTTTGTCGGCTTTGCTGCTGATGACGGTCACGGCGTGACCTTGCTGAACCAACGTCTTGGCTAGCGGCTGGCTGATGTTGCCGAGGGAGCCAGTGATGACAATTTTCATGATAATCAACTGATTTTATGGTGACTGCCGTTTAGATAAGACGGTCAAAAAAGCTATTCTCATGGAACAAAAATGGCCGCTCTAAAGCAATGCACCGCTGATAGCCGCGAACGACGTGGAGCGGGTTGCTGCCCCGGAGCGGCCATTAATAGTTGCGCAGCAAACTAGCTCAGGCTGGCTGCGGCTTCGGTCAGCAGTTTGCCGATTTGCTTGATTTTGTCAGCCGTAGCACCGTCGGCGCTGCTGGCGGACGCAGTCGTGTGCTGGCCAATGGAAGCCAAGGCTTTCTTCAGCGCTGGGCCGGAGACCTTGTCGCCGCTGAGCAGCGTGTCCAACTGCTTCAATTCGCCGGCCAGCGTGTGCAGGGCCGGCGCTTTGCTGGCGTTGAGGGTTTCCACCCAGCTATGAATGCTGCGACTGGCACCAGCTTTTGCATGGGTCAGCCCTTTGCTGAGCGACTCGATAGTGGAAGTGAGATGGGTGTTGGCGGTGGTATCTGACATGATATTGGTAATTGGGGTGAAAGGGATGGTAAAGCAGGCAAGACCCTCTTGCCATGCTTCCTTAACGCACAAATTGTTAAAAAGTTTAACAATAGTCAAAAAATGACTGTTAGTCACAATTGATTGAAAAAGGATTAAGCTTCGCCTGGATAGCGGTGGGCGAGGCCACAACTTCTCAGCGCGCCGAGACGGATGAATGGCCTGGTCCGGTATCGGGTAGAGCGAAGAAGAGTTGCCGCTGCAGGCCGTTGAACCCAACTTTCCCACCCATTTAAATGCTCCTCCGAGTCAATTGCAACGGTTGGCACGGCAAGCCAACTACAAAAAATTGGCCGACCATTTCTCGATTTCCGCAATGACGGGTCGTAACGCCCGGCCTTTTTCGGTTAGCGAATACTCCACGGTTGGCGGGACGGTGGCGTAGGCTTTGCGAGTAATCAACCCCTCGTTTGCCAGCTCTTTCAATTCCTTGACCAGCATTCGGGTGTTTATCGAAAAAACCGCCCGTTCCAACTCTTTGAACCGCAGCGTTTCCTGCATCAACGCCCTGATTATCGGGAAAGACCACCGGCCCTTGATGATGCCCATTGCTTTGCCAACCGAACAGGGTTTTTCTAAGCTGATTTCTTTTTTTTCTTTCATAAAATAGAATTGATTTTCAGTATTACTTTACTTCGTGTACTTAATGCACATTATTGTACCTACTTGCAAATGTAAAGTAATGACTGGAGCTTTGCAACCGAAAGCAACAAGCTGCTGCATGAAACTCTCCTTCGTAGACATCTCCGCCACGCCGTACCAGGGCGACCGAAAGCAAGCCTTGCGGGACACGATTGAAACCGCCCAGGTAATTGAAGACTTGGGCTTCCAACGGATATGGCTGACCGAGCACCACAACCACAAACTTGTCGCCGGCAGAGCCCCCGAAATTTTAATGGCTGCGGTAGCCGAGAACACCAAGCACATACGCGTTGGGTCGGGGGCCATCTTGCTCAATCATTACAGCCCGTTCAAAGTGGCGGAAAACTTTGCCACCCTGTCCGAACTCTATTCGGGCCGGATTGACCTGGGCATTGGCCGGGCCACCATCGGACGGTTTACCAACCTTGCCTTGCAACCCAATCGTTCCGCGCATCAGCAGGCCGATAATTCCACCGAACAATTGGTAGAGCTTCTGGCGTGGCTGGCGAATGATTTTCCGGCAAAACATTCATTTAGTCAAGTGAAAGTGTACAACGACGGGGCCGTACCGAATGTGTTTCTGCTGGGTTCAAGTGGTTGGAGCGCGGACACGGCGGCCCAGTTGGGGTTGGCGTACTCCTTCGCCGGTTTCTTCAACCCGCAGCAAGCCGCTCAAATTACCCGGCACTACCTCCAGGATTTTCAGGGTTCGGATAAAATCTACGCCCACAAAAAGCCGCGCCTGATACTGGGCTTGGCGGTTTTCGCCCACGAGACCGACCAGTTGGCGTTGGAATTTTCCGCCCCCATGCAGTATTTTCATCACCAACTGCGCCTCACCGGGGTATTAAGCAACGAGCTTGCTCCTGAAAAAGAAGCAGTCGGCTTGCTGAATGGCTCCATTTCGATGGAGCGGATGTCCGAACCGGCGAAATTTCCAAAATTCATCGTTGGGAAAGCAGAAACGGTCGCCCAGGAATTAAAGGCCATCAAGGCCGCCTTTGGGGCGGATGAAATCATGATACGCATCATGTCCGCCAATCAGAAAAACAAACTGAAAAGCCTGGAACTGCTGACGAAGCACTTGCAGGATTAGCCAGTGCGACGAAACATTTGCGTTGGTAAGGGACTCCTGAAACCGTTAACCGCGACTGGCCCGCTCTCTTTCGCCCCGGCGGGCTAATGGCCTTGGGCGGCTTGCTCGGCTGACTTCTACTCAAACGGCCCGGTCACGCTTTGAAGGTGCCGGGCAGCAGAAGCCCGGCCCGGGCTCGAACTCCTGCTTTTTCCCGCTGCCTCCTGGCTTTTATGCAACCCGCCCTCACCGCCTCCGCTACGCCCACCGGCTTTTTGCGGCTCATCATCATCGTCACCACCATCTCGGCGGCCGTGATGGAGCTGCTCGACGTGACCATCGTCAACGTGGCCCTCACGCAGGTGGCCGGCGCCATTGGGGCCACCATCGAGGACGTGGCCTGGGTGATTACGGCCTATGCCATTGCCAACGTCATCATCATTCCGCTCACCGGCTTTCTGGCCGAGTATTTCGGGCGCAAGAACTACTACCTGGCCTCCATCATCGGCTTCACCATTGCCTCGTATGGCTGCGCCAGCTCGACGGGGCTGGGCGAGCTGGTGGGGTGGCGCTTCGCGCAGGGACTGGCGGGCGGGGCGCTGCTGTCGGTGTCGCAGGGCATTCTGTTCGATGCCTTTCCGCCCAAGCAGCGGGGCGTGGCGGCGGGCATCTTCGGCATGGGCATCGTGCTGGGGCCCACGCTGGGGCCGCTGCTGGGCGGCCTCATCGTGGACAACTACCACTGGTCGTACATCTTCTACGTCAACGTGCCGGTGGGCATTGCGGCGGCCCTGCTCACGTTCTTTTACATCGCCAAAAAACCCGGCGAGGGCCAGCGCAAAAGCCAGATGGTGATTGACTACCTGGGCATTGCGCTGCTGGCGGTGGGCGTCGGAGCCTTGCAATACGTGCTCGAAAAAGGGCAGGCTGACGACTGGTTCGACGACCGGTACATCCGGCTGGGCACCGGCCTGGCGGTGGCCGGGCTCGGCGGCTTCGTGTGGCGGCAACTCACCACGGCCCACCCCGTGGTGAACCTGCGCCTGCTAGGCAAGGGCACGCTGGGCATGACCACCGTTTTCAGCTTCGTGGCCGGGCTGGGCCTGTTCACGTCGGTGTTCGTGTACCCGGTGCTGGTGCAGCGCGTCAACGGCTTTTCGCCCACCATGACGGGCGTCTCGCTGCTCTGGCCCACGCTCACCTGCCTGCCGCTGTTTCCGCTGATTGGCCGCCGCCTGTCGGCCGGCGACTCGCCCCTGCCCTACATCATCGCGGGGATGCTGCTCTTCGTCGGGTTCGGCTTTTACAGCGGCACGATGACCGGGCAGGCCGGCCCCTGGGACTTCTACTGGCCCCAGCTGCTGCGGGTCATCGCCGTGACCCTGCTCACCCTGCCCCTGCTCAACCAGGCGCTGGCCGGCCTCGCCCCGAAGGACTTTCCCGGGGCCATTGCCCTCAACAACATGATTCGGCAGCTCGGCGGGGCCTTCGGCATCGCGCTGGCCAACACCTACGTGGCCCGCGCCCACGCCCAGCACCGCGCCGACCTGGTGGCCCACCTCGATACCGGCAACCCCCTGCTGCTCGAACGCCTCCAGCACCTGGGCAGCTCCGTGGCCCAGGGCTACCGCATCCTGGATGTGCAGGTGGACCGCCAGGCGTACCTACTTTCCTACCTCGACACCTTCCGGCTGGTGGGCGTGTTTTTCGCCCTGATACTTCCCCTAGCGTACCTGCTGCGCACAAAAAAGAAGTCGGCGGCGGAAATTGCGCTGGCCTCGAAGGCGCTGGCGGAGGCGCACTAGCCGCCGGCGCACCAGACGCGGGCCGCCTAAAGCATTTGGTCGCGGGTCAAGTCCGCTTCAAAGAATGCCAAATTGTCGGGGGCCGTGCTGCCGGTTCCGGAGCGCATCTAGCGCTTCTTTTCTTCTGCTCAAGGAGCGAAGTGTGTTTCGATGTGGTGGCCCTCTTGGAGCAGTTGCAAAAGGCACTGCGTAGCGACAAAGCCGGTACCGCCCGTTATTAAAACTGTTTTTGCCGTGTTCATGGTCTTCGAATTGTGGAGCGCAAAATTCGGCCAGAAAACAAGCAGTCAACTTTGTTGAAACGTCCAGAATTAGTATCTTGAAAAGTATAGGCACCACTTCACCTTTGTGATGCCTGGGAAAATGCCAATGAATAAGTGTTGAAACCGGCACTCGACCTAAAGGTGCCACTAACCAAGGCCAAGGTTTCGCCGTTTTGCAGTTGGAGACAGGGCGAACGCGACATTTTGCCGCCGATTTAACGGTTGACGTGGCCCGCTACCAACCTTCTGCTTCGGCTAAGGCGGGGTCGATGATGCGGCACAACTGGATGAATTCCGCTTGGGTGTCGATGCTGTTTTGCAAGACGCCGGCGCGAGGGTCCGTTCCGTCGCTGTACGCGCACTCATGCCCGATGGCCCGCAACTGCTCGTAGGCAGTGCTTCCCGCATCAACGGTGTGCACGAACTCCGTCCGCGTGATAAAATCCAGCTCCATAACATCCACCAGATACCCAAAGTGAGCTTTCTTCTGGGTTGAGTCCGAGTGGTTTTGGATATAGATTTCGGCCGTGTCGGTAATGGGCTTTGCCACCTGGTCGGCGGGGCCTATGGGTACGCCGTGCACCGAAAGCAGGGTTAACGTCTTTCGGCCGGGCGACACTCGACACTTCGTAAATCTCGCCGCTCACGGGGTACTCCCGCAGGAGGCGCCCCTGCTCGTCTCCATAGGCGATGAAAGAATTGTATTAAATGGCCTCGTTGCGGAAATCCATAGAGAATGGCTTGTTTATCGGTGATTTGCCTTCTGCATACGACTAACTCGACAGGTCAGGCTCCGGGTCCTCTTCACTCCCGTTCAACGCCACGGCGACCAACTTCGCAATGCTTTTGAGCTTGGTTGTTTCTTTCGCCTGGGGGTGTTGCAGCACGGTCAGGATGGCTCGCAACCGCTTACGCAGATTGTACGCCTTTCTCTGGTGAACTCTCGGCGAATTCAGGGCGGCCTCTAGCTCCTGTTCCAGCCGCCGCGTCTTCTGACGTTCCTGCTGAAGCTGGCTGCTGACCGTTTCCAACTCGTCCTGAATCAGGTTGCGCTCCCGGCGCATAGCGTCCGTGCGGCTGACCTGGGGGGTTTCGTGGTAAAAAGTGGCGGCCAAGTCTAGGGCTTGGTTGCCAATCGCGACCGGAATACCGGCCGCTTGCAAAGCCGCTTAGGCCTGTTGAATGTGGCCGGGCATGATGCTGGAAAGGTCGCTCATGGGGCTACAATACCTGCGCGAACCGCTCCCGCTGCTGCATGTGCCGCACCACGCCGTTCGCCCAAAGAGCCGGCTCCGCCTGCACTTCCAACACCTTTCCCTTTTCAATGAGGGCCGCTGTCTGGTAGCCCGTGGCCCGGTCCGTGTTGTTTACCAACTGGATATGGTCAAAGGAGAGGTAGTGCTGTTTGAGCAAGGACAATGACTGGTGGTAGCGGTGCTCGATGATGGCCGGAGGCACGTCGTGGCCCCCCTCCCTCACCCGCTGCTGCACCCGAAACCGGCACTCCGGCACCGAATCCAACCCGACGTACACCAGCTCCACGCGGTAGCCGGCGGCCTTCGCGCCGGCAATCAGCTTGTAGTTGTCCGCGGTGACCAGGTTGTTTTCAATCGAAAAGGAGGCCTGGGCGGCTAGCAACTCCCGAATCCGGGCGGCGGTTATCTCCCCGACTTCAAAACCGCTCAACTGAGGTGGTCGGGTTTAAACGGACACAGAGCTAAGGTAGATTGAAAAGGTAGTGGAGTTCGATTTCGAGCGGGGTGCAGTAGCCTAGCGCAGAGTGC
>NZ_MDZA01000438.1 GCF_001816125.1 Hymenobacter coccineus
GGCCCCGGGGGCCCTTGCCCCGACCGGCGGCAGGCCCCTGCGCCCGCAGGCCCAGGGGCCCCAGCGTCAGCAGCAGGGCCCCGCACGCTAGGGCCCCCAGCGTGTTCCTGGCTGATTTCTGCATCATGCTCATGACTTGCTGCCCTCTCCTTTATCACCGGCCTTGATGGGCGAACCGTCGGGCGCGGTGGTCAGGGTAGGGGGGAAGCCGTTGAGCTGCCGCCAGATTTCGTACCACACGGGCACGGTGTCCAGAATCACCCAGCCGTACACGCCCGAGCCCAGGCGCAGCTGCGCCGGCCAGGGCTGGTCGCCGGCCTGGGTTTGCACGGGGCGCACCAGCAGCCGGTAGCGGCCGTTGGTGCTGCTCACCACGTCAATCACCGACACGGTGCCGCCGAACGTGCCCACCGCCACCGACGGCCAGCCCGAGAACTGAATGGCCGGCCAGCCGTCAAATTGCAGCCGCACCAGCCGGCCCCGCTGGATGAGCGGCACGTCCATGGCGCGCACGTACATCTCGGCAGCCAGCACCGGGGCCTCGGGCTGGAGCGTGGCAATGGACTCGCCCTCCTTAATGGTTTCGCCGATGCCCGCCTTGAGGGTGCGCACCAGGTAGCCGGTTTGCGGGGCCCGCACAATGTAGAGGCCCCGGCGCACGGCCACGTTGCTGATCTTGTTGCGCAGCGCCGCTACCTCGCCCTCCGAGCTGGCCTGGCTCGACACGGCCGAGCTGCGGTCGGACTCGGTTTTGGCCAGGTTCTCCTGGTACTTGGCCTGAATTTCGGCCAGCGCGATGATGCTGTTGTCCAGGGATTGCCGGCTGCTGCCCAGCTTGTTGCGCTGCGACACCACCTTGGCCAAGTCGTTTTGCAGGTTCAGGCGGCGGGCCTCGATGTCCGTCAGCGAAAACAAGCCGTCCTGGTAACCGGCCTCGTAGCGGGCCAGCCGGTTCTGGGCAATGCGGTAGGCGTTGGTGATGGCCACCAGGTCGGCGCTATCCATCGACACCGTGTTGCGGGCCTGCTGCACGCGGTTGCGGGCGGCGGCCAGGCCCACCACCAAGCTGGTTTGCAGAGCCACAATCTGGCGGCTGGCGGCCGCGATGCGGGCCCCGTTGGCGGCCACGTTGCCGCGCTTGGCGGCCAGCTGCTCACCCAGGCGCTCGGGCAGGTTGGGGTCGAAATACTCGTCCTTGATTTCGGAGAGCGTGAGCAGGGTGTCGCCGCGGCGCACGAGCTGGCCCTCGCGCACGGCCCAGTGCTCGATGCGGCCGGCAATGGCGTTCTGGATGTTCTGGGGCCGGTCTTGGGGCGTGAGGGCCGTGAGGGTGCCGCTGCCCTCAATGGTCTGGCGCCAGGGCAAAAACAGGATGATGATGAGCGCCAGCACCGCCACAATCATGACGCGGCCCAGCCGGCGGCCGCCTTCGGGGTTGAGCAGCTGGGGGCGGGCCAGGCGGGGGGCGTCTTCCCACACCTCCCGGTCCACGTTTTGGTTGGATAGGTTAAGCATGGGCGGGGCGGTTGTCTACAAGGGGCAAGTCCGTCACGGCGGCCAGCTTCTCCACGCCGGTCAGGCTGTCGAAGATGGTGCTCATCCCGGTCATCAGTTTTTCAATCGAGCCGCTGATTTGCACAATCAGCACCTCGGCGGCCACGAACTGGCCCAGCGTCATCTGGCGCGACACCACGAACAGCGTGCCCGCCACCAGCAGGCCCCCGGTGAGCAGGGCCCGCAGCGCCACGGCGTAGGTGAAGTACCGCTTCAATACCCGGAAATGGCCGTTGCGGGCCTTCAGGTATGCGGCCGTCAGTTCGTCGGTACGTTCCAGCGCCGCCCGCTGCCGCGCCGCATCGTGGCGGTAGGCGGGCAGGTCGCCGGCCACCTGCTCCAGCAGGGCCACCACCTCGTACTTGTAGGCCGATTCCTCGATGCTGGTGCGCAGGGCCCGGCGGTAGTTCATGGCATAAATCAGCACCAGCAGCAGGATGGTGAGCAGGCCAAAGGCGATGAACACCGGGTGGTAAAACGCCAGCACAATCACGCCGAACAGCACCTGAAACCCCGCAAACATCAAGTCAATCAGGATCTTGGTGAGGCTTTTCTGGATGGTCAGGATGTCAAAAAAACGGTTCATCAGCTCCGGCGGGTCGGTGCCTTCCAGGGCTGCGGGCTGGATGCGCGGCAGGCGCCAGGCAAACTCGATGGCGGCCTTGGCAAACAGGCGCTGCTCGATGGCCTCCACCAGCGTCATCTGCCCGATAACCAGCACGCCGCCCAGCACCACGCCCAGAAACACGACGCCAATCAGGATGTACGTGGACGAGAACACGGCCCCCGTCGATACTAAGTTGAATACCGCCTGGGTGCCCAGCGGCAGCGTCAGGCTGATGAGGCCGGTGAGAACGGCGTAGAAAATGATGTAGTTGATCGTTTGCCGCTCCGTGTCCAGCATGCGCGTCAGGCGCTGCCAGGCAGTGGGCGGGGGAAGGTTAGCGGAATGAGAAGCCATGCAGAGAAAAAGCCGGCGGCGCCAGCGGGGGATTTAACAGGCTACAAATTTCGGGCTTCGCCTACTGGCGCGGTATTAAATAAGGATTAAATCGACATTAATTGCAATTAAAAACGACAAACTAAAAATTTGATTATCAAATTTTTAGTTTGTCGTTTTCGGTATTTATCGCCACTGTATAAACGGCCCTGGAAGGGCAGACCAGCAAGCCGTTGTGCACCGCCAGCCTTCGCGCAACGCCGCCGAATTGGGGCCCCCAGCAGCTGTGCTTTCAGGGTCCTAAACGGTTATTTCCCCACCACTTTGTAGAGCATGCCTTTAGTCAGGCGGTCGGTGGTTTTCATGCCGTTGAGAATGGCCAGCTCCTCGTAGCGGCCGCTGGCGATGCCGTTGGCGGCCAGGGCGGCGGCGAGCGTGGTGGTGCCGGTGGCGGTTTTGATGTGGATTTTCTCGGGCTGGCGGTTCAGCTTGCTGGCCTCGGTGAGGCGGCCGTAGCCCTTGGCCACGGCGTCGAACTGCGGCGCGTAGGTGGCAAACGAGGCGGCCGCCGCCAGGCCGATGAAGGCATAGACCGACTTGCCATCTTGCAGCAAGTAGGCGCGCACGTGGGCCCCGGCCCCTTCCTGGGTGGCGGCCTGGTCGCCCTCCACCACCGCGGCCGGGAAGCCGTTGAGCGTGGTGTTCTGGGCCTGGGCCCCGGTGAGGCCCAGCTGCTTCACCAGCGCCTGCGAAGCCGCGTCGAGCGTGCCGGTGCCGGCCCCCAGGAAGGCCAGCAAAGCCTTGCCGTTGGGTTCGGCCATCTGGAATTGCTCGGGCGAGTTCTGGGTTTTCCAGCCGCTGGGCACCGGGAAGCGGAACTTCAGGTCGGGGTGGTAAAACACGCTGTTCTCCACAAAGCCCTGGCGCGGGTCTTCGCCAAACGGCAGGCCCTCGATGGCGCGCAGGTACTGGTCGCGGTTCACCAGAAAGGTGCTGCGGCCGGCACTTTGCTTGGCCTGGGTGGCCAAGGCCTTCACGCGGGTGTAGCGGTCGGCCGAGTTGGGGTGAGTGGAGAGGAAGTCGGGCGTAGAGGCGCCGCTCTTCTCCTCGGTGCGTTGCAGGGTTTGGAAGAAATCGGCCATGTAGCTGGCGTCGTAGCCAATTTTGGTCGAGTACTTCACGCCCAAGCCGTCGGCTTCGTTCTCGTCGCCGCGGCTATACTTCAGCATCCACAGCCCCACGCCCTGCTGCACCGCACCCCCGATGGACTGCATGACCCGGGGGGCCGCAATCTGGCCCAGCAGCATGCCGATGCCGGCAATGGTGTTGTTGCGCTTCTGCTTTTTGCCGTGCTGGGCGGTGATGTGGCCCAGCTCGTGGCCCAGCACGCCGGTAAATTGGGCTTCGTTGTTGAAATACGCCATGATGCCGCGCGTGAAGTACACGTGGCCTTCGGGCGTGGCAAAGGCGTTAATCACCGGCGAATCGACGATGGTGAAACCGTAGTCGCCGGGGCGGTCTGAAATGGCCTCCATCTGCTGGCCCTTGGCGTCGATGAGCTTTTGCAGGGCGGGGTTGTTGTAGAGGCCAAACTGGGCAATAACGGCCGGGTCGGGCTTGTTGCCTTGCAGCGGGTGGGCGGTGGCGGCGGTGGGCAAGCCGGGGGTGGAAGGGGCGGCGCTGGCCAGCGGCAGGAGGACGGCCAGGGCCCCGGCGCGGAGAAAAGTAAGGTTCATATGCGGATGTAAAACGGATAGCATTAGCGCGGCCGTAGCGGCGTTGCTCCCCACAACGTGCCAAAGTAGTGCCAGGGTTGCGCCGCCTTCACGAAGTCCACATCCGGCGGGCGCAGCGCAGCGCGTAAATTTGCCACGTTCCGCTTTTTTGCCCTGCCCCATGACGCCCTTCCGTTCCCTAGCCGCCGGCCTGCCGGCCGCGCTGCTGCTCATTGCCTGCGGCCGCCAGCCCCAGGCCGCCAACCCCAGCCGCTTCGCCGCCACGCCGCCCACCATCGACGGCCTGAGCACCGACTGGGGCCCCGACTCGCTGCGCTACGACGCCGACAGCAAGCTCCAGTACGCGGTGCTCAACGACCAGCGGGCGGTGTACGTGCGCCTGAAAGTAGCGGACCCCATGACGCAGGGGCGGTTGCTGGTGCAGGGCTTCACGGTGTGGCTCGACAGCACGGGGCAGAACCAGCAGCAGTTTGGCGTGCGCTACAAGCTGCACCCCGAGCCCGTGGCCAAGCCCGAGCTCGACGCCAACGGCCAGCCCGTGGCCGCCGCCCCCATGAGCCTCAAAGACCGCCGCGCCCGCCTGGCCCAGGCCCTGGCCGACGTGCACGACATGGAGCTGCTCAACTACAAAGGCAGCAAGGAGCCCACCTACACCGACACCCAATCGCCGCTCGGCGTGAAGCTCGGCCTGGCCCTCGATGCGCAGGACAACATCGTGTACGAGCTGGCCGTGCCCCTGCGCCTGCTCTACCGCAAGGTGCCCAGCCTGGCCAGCGGCCAGCGCGCCAAGGTGGGCGTCACGGTGCTCAGCAACCGCATGGCCATGCCCAGCGGCACCAACAGCAGCGGCATGAGCGTGGTGGGCGCCGACGGCATGAACAGCGGCTACGGCGGCATGGGCGGCCGCGGCGGCTACGGCGGCCGGGGCATGGGCGGCGGCCGCATGCCCGGGGGCTACATGGGGCCCCAGCCCCTCACCCTCAAGGTAAACGCCCAGCTCAGCGGGCAGTAGGGCAGGGTGTTGGGGCCCCGGGCGTGGGGCCCCAGCTACTACCTAGCGTTGGCGTCAGTGGCCTGGTAGCCGATGAGCAGGTCGGTGCGGGTGCCCGGTGGGCGGTAATACACCAGCAGGTCGTACTGGTTTTCGGTTTCGTAGTGGCTGCCTTCGAAGTAGGTTTCGTCGGCCGTGCCGTCGGGGCGGGCCACGGCGTAGCTGTAGTTGTAGTAGCCCTGCTTGAGTAGCGCGTGGCCGGTGTACACGTGGGCAGCTTCGTCGTAGATGAGGCGGTAGGCGTCCTTCAACTGCCAGTCGGTGAGGGCCCCCAGCACGTACACGGGGCCCGGGGCAGGCTGGTCGGCGCGGAGTTGGAAGGTCACGTCGGCGTAGTCGGCGTTGGTGGCGCCGTTGCCGTACTCGCGGCTCTCGAACACGCGGCGGCCGTTGGCGTCGATGTACTGGAAGTAGCCCAGGTCGGCGCGGGTGGTTTCGGGCACTAGGGCCACGGCCGTGGGGCGGGCGCGCAGGTCGAGGTGCAGCACGTTCTGGCCCACGGTTTGGATGGAGCGCGTGTCGAAGTAGCGGTACTCGCTCAGGCCCGGAAACGTATTTTCGTAGTTGAAGTACTGGTAATCAAGCCGGCGCTCGGCGTCGCGCACGAAGGTGGGGCGCAGGCCGTAGTGGGCGTTGTCCCAGCGGTAGTTCTGGCGCAGCACCACCTGCACTTCGGCGGCGGGGTTCACCAACTCCACGCCGCCGTAGCTGATGGCGAAGTTGAGCTGCTGGAGCGTGAAGCGCTGGTTGCCGCCCGGCGCCAGGCCCAGCGCCAGGTTCACTGCCACCTGGTTTTCGTACACCAGCAGCCGGCGCGAGAGCAGTGGGGCCCCCGCCCCGTCCTGCACCACCCACAGGTAGTTGCCGCTCAGCTTCAGGGCCGGGGCCCGCAGCGCGTAGTGGAAGTACGGCACCTTCCCGCCGATGCCAATCTTGTAGTCGGTAATCAGAAACTCGTTGATGTCGGTCAGAAACTGGTTGTCAATCAGCGTCGAAGGCTGCCAGTTGGCGTCGCAGTACACCAGCCGGGCCAGCAGGCGCGGGGCTTGGTCGCCGAGCACGTCAAACTCCAGCGCCAGCGACTGGCTCTGGCCCAACGGCACCACCGGCGGCTGAAAAACGGCCGTGTTGGCACCCGTGGCTACGTAGCACTGCACGCTCTGCACGAAGTCCGAGTACGTTGCGTCGGCGTAGCGCAGCTTGGGCGCCGCTGGGGCCCCCGCGCTGGCCCGGTTCACGGTGGTGGGGGCCGTGGAGGTAGAAGTGATGGGAGTGCCCAGTGGCACGCAGGCCGCGGCAAGGAGCAGGAACGGATAGGGCAGGAGGCGCATGGGGCGAAAGTACGGCCGGGTGCAAGATGCAGGGCCCCCAGCGGCCCCGGCCCGCCGCCCACGAAGCGCAGGCGCCGCGGCAGTCCGCTGGGGGCCCTGTCGTGCAGCTCCGTTATCGGCAGCCGGTACCGATATTCGCACGGTCCCGTGCCCCGCCTTGCATAAGCGGCGGCTCAGAAAGTATAATTGAACGTCATGCTCATCTGGCGTCCGCGCAGCCGAAGCATCTCTACTGCGGCAGCAATCATGATTAGTTACGCGGGAGAGATGCTTCAGCTGCGCGGACGCCAGATGAGCATGACGTACTTATCAATTTCGACACCTTCCTAAATAGTTTCAGCATTACCGCCATGCACAACAACATTCTCGGGTTCGGTTTATTCATTTCGCTGGCCTTCAGCGCGTGCGTTCCCAAACTGGTTGCCGTAGCCAATAAAACGGACGAGCAAATAAAAACAACTTACCAAGTAACGAAAGACGTGGCTTATGGAACCGATAAGGAGCAAACCATGGACATCTACCTTTCCGGGGAAGCGAAAAAGTTAAATAGTAAAAACTTCACCGTTATTTTTCTGCACGGCGGCGGCTATTACATCAGCGACAAGTCCAAAGAAGAAAGATACATTCGGCCCTATTTAAAAAAGGGAATGAATATCGTCAACCTGAATTACCGAATTAAAAGGGGCGTGCCCGTAGCGACGGAAGACTTAACCAACGCCTTGAATTACCTAGTAACGCAGCGCGAAAAGTATCCACTAAACTTAGATCGGGTAATTCTCACGGGCTTTTCGGCGGGCGCGCACATTGCGAGTATGGTGGCGGTGACGGCAAACGACCCGGCGTACCCCAATAAATTAGCGCCCGGAATTAAAATTGCCGGCGTAATAAACTTCTCGGGGCCCGTCGATGGCCTGGACGTGGTAGAGCACGTTTTTATGAATAACGAGGTGCCCATCATGAAAGAGATTGGCATGGCCCTGTTCCCGGCCACCACGGATTACGCGCCCAAAGAACTCGTGGCGAAATACGAACCGATCAATTATTTCGATAAAAACGATCCGCCGTTTTTTGTGTGGCACGGCGGCAAAGACGACCAGGTTCCGGCCAGCACCTTTGAAAAATTCGTGGTTCTGCTGGAAAAAGACCCCAACAAAAACACGGTGCTTTTCCTGCCCGAAGGCCTGCACAGCCCCAGCACAAGCGAGCTAGCCAGTGCCTACGAAAAGATATTCGTGTTCCTGGACAAGCTGTAAACACCAAAAAAACCTACCCATTATGGAGCTGAAAATAAACCGCCTGCAACACATTGGCCTGCCCATCACCGACATCGAAGCATCCCAGGCCTTCTACGAAAAGCTCGGTTTCCACCGCGCCATGAACGCTACCTTCGACCACGAGGGGGCCCCGGGCCAAGTGTCGATGATGCAGCGCGGCGACATCACCCTCGAACTCTACCAAATGCCCGAGCCCGAACTCAGCCGCGTCAAGCAGCGCCGCGACGGCCGCATCGACCACGTGGCCTTCGACGTGGACGACATCGACGCTACCTACGCCCTGCTGAAAAGCGAAGGCTTCGCTATCATTGAAGACCAGCCCGTTTTCCTGAACTTCTGGGCCCGCGGCTGCAAGTTCTTCAACCTGCTGGGGCCCGACGGCGAGCGGCTGGAGTTTTGCCAGATTCTGTGAGGCGGGGGGACGGACTATGCCACCATTAAAACGACCGGGCCCCTATACACGTAACCCAATGCACTCGTATTGACTTTCTTACGGGAAGACTGGAGACGCGAGTAGTAAGGTGCATTAATTATATTAATTGGGCTTGCTTGCTGTACTTTTTCACACTTAAAAGATGTATTGCCGTAGATTATGCAAGCTGCAGATTGTGGCAATATAAATGTTAACGGCAAGGCGAAAACTATGAAAGAATATGATATTGTTATGTCTTTTGCTGGCGAGGACAGAAAAGTTGCTGAAGAATTGGCTTCAAGATTAGTATCGAAAGGTATTAACGTTTTTTATGACGAATACGAAAAAGCTAATCTTTGGGGAAAAGATCTATATACTCACCTAATTAAAATATATAGAGATGATTCGAAATACTATTTGATGATTCTATCAGAATCATACGCTAAAAAGCAATGGACTAATCACGAACGTAAAGCTGCTCAATCTAGGGCATTTGCTGAAAATCAAGAGTATATTCTTCCACTACGTCTTGATGAAACCGAAATAGAAGGAGTTTTGAATACTACTGGATATATTGACTACAAAAAAACTGATATTGAAGAGATTATTGATTTAATAACAAAAAAAATATATAAATATAATAAAGATAATAATATTAGCTACAGTATAACCTACCTTGAAGAAGTATTTGCTAAACAGTACATTGATGCGAATGGGGTTCCACTTAAAGACAAAGATTTTACTACTCAATGCCCAACATGTCAAATAAAGCAGAACTTGTCTGATTCAGTAGTGTCTTTAGATAATGACGATACAATTTATACTTGTAAAAATGGTTGCCAACCGTTAGTTATCATAAGTCGTCCTGGTATTGTTGCTTGGCCTGGTCGCGGGTATAAACTAGGAAATCATGTTGTTCGAAATGCTCAAGATCTTTTGATAAAAGCGAATAGTACGGGAGCTGCCCTTTCACTTCTGGCATCAAAGGCTGCTTTAATGAAAAAGAAACCCAACAGCTAATGATGAATTTGTAAAATTGTGGTAGGAGAAATAATTATTTAATTAAAATTAATTATTCGCTATCGTAGTTGATTAAAATAGATCTTTTTAAATACTGTAACCTCATAAGCATATTAGTTTTTTTACTGAAAAAGCCTCCCCCGAAGCAATGGCTCCGAGAGAGGCTTTCAACTTTAATAGCTACCCGTAATTACATCTCCGCCAGCATTTCCCAGCGGTCGTTCATGCGTCCCAGTTCCTTCTTCACCTGCTCGAATTTCACCGTGGCGTCTTTGAGCATCGCGGTGTTTTGGTAGATTTTGGGGTCGGCCAGCTCCTTTTCGTAGCCGGCTAATTCCTTTTCCAGGGTGTCGATTTTGGCTTCTACTTCGGCCAATTCTTTCAACGCCTTTTTCTGGTCGGGCGAGGCGGTTTTGGCGGGGGCAGCCTCAACCTTTTTCTCCTCCTTGGGCTGGGGCTTGGGGGCGCTGGGGCTGGGCAGGCCGGCTTTCTTGGCGGCCTTCTCGCGGTCTTCCTGCCACTGCTCGTACTCGGCGTAGGTGCCGGGGTACTCCTTCAGCTGGAAGTCCTCGATGTACCAGATTTTGGTGGCCACGTTCTCCACGAAAAACCGGTCGTGGCTGATGACGATGAACGTGCCCTGGTACTGCTCCAGGGCCTGAATCAGGATGTTCACCGACACCATGTCCAGATGGTTGGTTGGTTCGTCGAGCAGCAGGAAGTTGGCTTCCGAAATCAGGGTTTTGGCCAGGGCCACGCGGCTTTTCTCGCCGCCGCTCAGCACCTTGATTTTCTTGAATACCTGGTCGCCCGTGAACAGGAACGAGCCCAGTACCGAGCGCAGCTCCATGTCGTTGCGCTTCGAGCCGGCCTCGCTCATCTCCTGGATAATCTCGTTGTCGAGCGTCAGCGACTCCAGCTGGTGCTGGGCGAAAAACGACATAATCACGTTGTGGCCCAGCTGGTGCTTGCCCGCGGTGGGGGCCTCCGAGCCGGCCACTAGGCGCATGAGCGTCGATTTGCCCTTGCCGTTGGCGCCGATGAGCGCGATTTTGTCGCCCCGCTCGATGTGCACGTTCGTGTCGCGGAAAATTAGCTTTTCGTCGTACTTCTTCGTCACGTGCTCCATGCGCAGGATGTGCCGGCCGGGCTCCACCTTGAACTGAAACTTGATGTTGACCTTGGCCGCGTCGCTGGCCACGTCCTCAATGCGCTCCAACTTGTCCAGCGCCTTCACGCGGCTTTGGGCCTGCTTGGCCTTGCTGGCCTTGGCCTTGAAGCGCTCGATGAACCGCTCGGCGGCCCGGATCTGCGACTGCTGGTTCTCGAAAGCGCCCTTCTGGATGAGGTTGCGCTCCTCCTTTTCTTCTAAGTAATAGGAGTAGTTGCCGGCGTAGGGCACCAGCTTGCCGCCGGTCACTTCCACGGTGGTGTTGGTGGTGCGGTCGAGGAATTCGCGGTCGTGGCTGACGATGATGACGGCGCCCTCGTAGTCGGCCAGGTAGTTCTCAATCCACTTGATGCTGGGCAGGTCCAAGTGGTTGGTGGGTTCGTCGAGCAGCAGCAGCGAAGGCTGCTGGAGCAGGATTTTGGCTAGCATCACGCGCATGCGCCAGCCGCCCGAAAACGACTTCAGTGGCTTGGGCAGCTCCTCGGTGCCGAAGCCCAGGCCCTCCAATATTTCCTCGGCGCGCGACTGCATGGTGTAGCCGCCCAGGGCCTCAAACCGCTCCTGCAAGGCGGCCAGCTTCTCCACCAAATCGTCGGTGTAGTCGGTTTCAAACTTCACCAGAATCGCCTCAATCTCGTCCTGTAAGCGCAGTGCCTCCTCGAAGGCCTGCATGGCCACGTGCAGGATGCTCTCGTGCGTGTCGTAGCTCAGCAGGTCCTGGTTGAGAAAGCCCAGGCTCACTTCCTTGCTCATCGAAATGCTGCCGCCGTCGGCCTTGTACTCGCCCACCAGCAGCCGCAGCAGCGTGGATTTGCCCGTGCCGTTGAGGCCGATGAGGCCAATTTTGTCTTTGGGCTTGATGTGCAGGCTAGCGTTGTCGTACAGCGTACGGGAGCCGAAGTGAAAGTCGAGGTCGGAAATGGAAATCATCGGGTGCGGCGTATTGAAGGGCAAAGGTACGGCACGCGGGGCCCGGCCGGTGCCGCGCCGGGGCCCCGGCCGCACAACCGCGCCCCGCGCCGGGGCGTATGGCAACCCAGTTACCGTTGCATTCATTCCCGATTCATGCCCGTTCGCTCGTCCCTTTTTGCTCCATTTAGGGCCCCGGCCCGCCGCCTGGCCCCGCTGGCCGGCCTACTGGCTTTGGCCGCCTGCTCCAAAAACGACATTCCGATTGCCCCGCCCGAAGCCCCCGAAACGGTGGTCGTCACCAAGGCCGCCCTCTACCCCGAGGGCTTGCAGTACGACGCCGCCGGCAGCCGCTTTCTGGTGAGCTCCGAAACGGCGGGCACCGTGGGCGCCGTGACGGACAACGGTACCTACACCGAATTCGCCACCGACGCCGCCCTGGTTTCGAGCGTCGGCCTGTACCTCGACGGCAGCCGGAACCGCCTGCTGGTGGCCGTGTCGGACCCCGGCTACAACACCGCTCGCAGCACCCCGGCTACGCTGCGCAAGCTGGCGCGCCTGGCCATCTTCAACCGCGACAATGGCCAGCTGGTGCGCGCCGTGGACCTGGGGGCCCTGTTGCCCACCCTCAACCACTTTGCCAACGACATTGCCGTGGACGCCCAGGGCAACGCCTACGTGACCGATAGCTTCGCGCCCATCATCTACAAGGTGGACCTGCAAGGCAATGCCACGGTGCTGCTCAACAACCCCCAGTTCGTGGCCCCGGCCGGCACGTTCGGCCTCAACGGCATTGTGTACCACCCCGATGGCTACCTGCTGGTGGCCAGGTCCGACGTGGGGGCCCTGTTCAAAATACCGCTCAGCGACCCGACGGCTTTCACCCGCGTGACGACCACCGGCCTGGACCTGACCGGGGCCGACGGCCTGCGCCTGCAAGACAACAACACGCTGCAAGTGAGCACCAACGCCCAGGCCAAGGTGCAGCGCCTCACCACCACCGACGGCTGGGGCGCCGCCGCGCTCGGCGGTACCTTCGCCACGCCGCCGCAATACCCTACTACTTTAGCGGCCCGCGCCGGCACCGACGGCTACGTGCTCTACTCCAACCTCAACGCGCTGCAAGCCAACCAGCAGCCGCCGGTGAGCCAGTTCACCATCGCCCGGCTGCGGTTCCAGTAAGCAAGTAGGGCCCCGGGCCCCTGGTTATCGTTCGCTTTTCTGCCCGCTGCAATGCTCGCCATCACGTCCATGCTGCACCCGCGCAATGCCCAGCGGGTCAACAAAATCATTGCCAAGCTCGAAGCCAAATTTGGCCTGAAGGCCGTGCAGGCCACGCCCGCGCCGCACTTTACGTTCATGCTGGCGGGGGTGCGCAGCATCGACACGCTGCGCACCTCGCTGGCCGAAGTGGCGGCCACCACGCCGCCGTTTTCGGCCTACACCACCGGCATCGGCATCTTCCCGGGGCCCAAACCGGTGATTTACATCCCCGTGCTGCGTTCGTTCGACCTGAACCACCTCCACCAGCGGGTGCTCGACGTGACGCAGCCACTTTGCAAGGGCACCGACCGCTTCAACTCGCCCTCGCGCTGGCTGCCGCACCTCTCGCTGGCCCTGCACGACACCACACCCGAAACCCTGGGCCCTGTGCTGCATTTCCTGAACGAGAGCACCTACAACATGCGCCTGAACATCAACAACATCGGCATCATGCAGAAGAAGGGCAGCCTATTCAAGTGCGTGGAAAAGCTTGAGCTGACCGGCCGGGACTGATTGCCTGAATTAAAAATCGAGCATTTAGAATCAAAAACGGGGTGGTCCGGCGACTTTTTCAGTCGTCGGGCCACTCTTACGATGGCCCAGAACCGCTGTTTTCTTAGCAAGAGTGGCCCGACGAAGCCCTGCGGGCAATTCGCCGGACCACCCCGTTTTAGGCCAGTACCAAGGCAACCCTCAGCCGCTACGGGGCCCCCACGGCGGGTGGGCGGGCGCTGTTCCACTGGCAGAGCTGCTCCAGGATGGGCAGCAACCCCAACCCGTGCGCGCTGAGGCGGTACTCGACGCGGGGCGGCAGCTCGGCAAAGGCTTCGCGGATGACGATGCCGTCTTCTTCCAGCTCCTTGAGCTGCTCGGTGAGCACCTTGCGCGAAATCAAGTTGACGGTGTGCGCCAGCTGCCCAAAGCGCACCCGCTTCGCCCCAATTGTGAAAATGAGGATGGGTTTCCACTTGCCGCCCACCACGCCCATGGCGCGGGTCATGGAGCAGGAGGAGGTGCAAAAGGCGTGGTCTTTCATGGCGGTGGCGGGCAAAAGTAAGGGACGGGGGTGTTGGTTACGAACAGGTAACTACTTTCTGGGGGAATTACCTGCCTATTGGTTACCAAAAGAGACTTTCATTAGTTCCTTTGTGAAACCAATTTAAAACACCTCATTATCTCCATGGAAAATTCTCAAAAACTCGCCGGTAAAGTAGCGCTCGTCACGGGCGGCACGACGGGCATCGGCCTGGCCACGGCGCAGCGCTTTGTGGCCGAAGGAGCCTACGTCTTCATCACCGGCCGGCGGCAGGCCGAGCTGGACGCGGCCTTGCAGCTGCTGGGCCCCAGTGCGTTCGGCGTGCGCGGCGACGTGAGCAACCTCGCCGACCTCGACCATCTCTTTGCCGTTATCAAAGAACAGAAAGGGCACCTCGACGTGGTGTTTGCCAACGCGGGCATCGCCGAGTTTCTGCCCCTGGAGGCGGTGACGGAAGCGCACTACGACAAGCAGTTCGACATCAACGTGAAGGGCACCGTCTTCACGGTGCAGAAGGCGCTGCCCCTGCTGCCCGACGGCGCCGCCATCATCGTGATGGCCTCCATCGTGGCCTCGAAGGGCACGGAGAGCAGCAGCATCTACAGCGCTACCAAGGCCGCCATCCGCTCGCTGGCCCGCACCTGGACCACCGACCTCCGGGCGCGCCGCATCCGGGTGAACGCCATCAGCCCCGGGCCCATCGAAACGCCCGGCCTCAACAACGTGGCCGGCACGCCCGAGCAGGCCAAGCAGTTCAAGGCGCAGATGGTGACCGGTGTGCCGATGGGCCGCCTCGGCGAGGCCGACGAAATTGCCAAAGCCGTGGTGTTTCTGGCCTCCGACGACAGCAGCTACGTAACCGGCGTCGAGCTATTCGTCGACGGCGGCATGGCGCAGGTCTGAGTCGGCCCGCCACGCAAAAAGCCCGCGTTTCTTACCAAAGAAACGCGGGCTTTTTGCGGGCTGCCAACGCATGGTTAAACCGTCAGCGGTTCCAGCTCGGTTTTCTGGTCGAGGCTCTGCCAGAGGTATTTGCAGGCCAGGGTGCGGTAGGGGCGCCAGGCTTCGGCCAGGGCCACCATCTCTTTTTGCAGGGCCCGGCCGGTGGTTTCGAGGCCGTAGTGGCGGCGCATGGCGTTCTGGATGCCCAGGTCGCCTTCGGCAAACACGTCGGGCTGGTCGAGGGCGAACATTTGCAGCATCTGGGCCGTCCAGCGCCCCACGCCTTTAATAGCAGTCAGGTGCTGGGTGAAAGCCTCCTCCGAGAGGCTGGTGAGGTGCTCGTAGTCGAGCAGGCCGCGCTCGTTGTACGCGGCAATGGCGTGGAGGTACCCGGCTTTCTGGCGCGAGAGGCCCACCTGGCGCAAGTCGTCCTCGCTCATTTCCAGCAAGATGCGCGGCTCGGGGTAGCCCTCGGGCCGAAACAGCGCCGTGAACCGCCCCCAGATGGCCGCCGCCGCCTTGGTGGAAATCTGCTGGCTGACGATGGCCCGCAGCAGGGCCAGGTACAGGTCTTCGTGGGCACGGGGCGCAATGGCGGGGCCCTGGGCAATGAGGGCGGCCAGCACCGCATCGGCGGCGCTGAGGTGCTGGAGGGCGGCGGTTTGGGACATGGTTAGGGGCCTGTAATTGGCTGGCTAGATAAGAAGCGGTCATGCTGAGCGCAGCCGAAGCATCTCTCCCGCTGAGTAACCAAGTACTGCCGCGGGAGAGATGCTTCGGCTGCGTTCAGCATGACAGTTTAGGGCCCTGGGCAAACCCCAGGGCCCCAAAATTGCTCCCGGGCTTAGGACAAATCGCGCGGGTCGGTGGGCAGGGAGATGATTTCCAGTACCTCGCCCGTTTCGCTCAGGCGCACGCCGGTGAGGGCCTGCCCGCGGTAGGCCCCCGTGTCGATGTACAGCGCCTGGGCGGCGGGGTCGAAGCGGGGGTGGCCGTCGGCGGTGGGGGTGTGGCCCACCACTTGCAGCTTGCCCAGGTTTAGGAGGGGGCCCCGGCGCCAGAGCGAGCCGTCGGAGTTGCTGGGGTCGAAGGGGAAGGCCGTGTCGGCCCGGCCGGCGTGCGAAATCAGCAGATGATTGCTCTCCCAGAAGTAGGGCCGCTCGGCCAGCCAGGCCGTGTGGGGCCCCAGCCAGGCCGGGTGCTGGGTCTGGTACTGGTGCAGGGTGTCGCGCCCGCCCCAGCTCAGCCACTCGGGCAGCGCCCCGGTGGGCCCCAGGTGCTGGGCCATGCCCCAATCGTGGTTGCCCATGATGAAAACAGCGTTTTCCGGGTCGTGCTGCTGGAGCTGGCGGGCCAGCTCCACTACGCCGGGGCTGTCGGTGCCGCGGTCCACCAGGTCGCCCACCTGCACGAGGCGCTCGGTGGCCGGCCGCCAGTGCCGCAGCAGGGCGCTGAACGTGTGGAAGCACCCGTGCACATCGCCAATGACAAATAAATTCATGCGGGTTTCTAACGGCAAAAAAGAAAAAACGACCGGGCCCCGCGCTCAGTGGCCCGTTCAAACAGGGCGGAAACTTGTCATTCCGACGAAGGAGGAATCTGAGGACGCTCCTTCACCGGTCTTTCCAGATTCCTCCTTCGTCGGAATGACAACGTTCTATCCAGATAGCCCTTTAGTGGTCGGCCGGGGCCGGGTCCTTGCTCAGCCCCAGCCGCCGCACCAGCGGCTCGATGGTGAGGCCCTGGCCCACGATGCTGAACACCACCACCACGTAGGTGAGGCCCACCAGCAGCTCGCGCGGCAGGGCGGCGGGCAGGCTCAGGGCCAGCGCCACCGAGAGGCCCCCGCGCAGCCCCCCCCCAGACCAGCACCGGAAAGCTGCCGCCGTTTTCGGGAAAGGCCGCGCCGATGCTCAGCACGCGCAGCGGCACGAACACCGCCACGGCCCGCGCCGCCAGCACCACCACCACTGCCGCCAGCCCGGCCAGCAGCGTGGGCGTGCTGATGTGCAGCACCAGCGCCTCCAGGCCCATCAGCACGAACAGCAGCGCGTTCAGTACCTCGTCGAGCAGCTCCCAAAACTTGTCCACGTAGTCCTGCGACGCATCCGAGAGCACGTCGCGGGTGCGGCTGAGGTGGCCCACCAGCAGGCCGGCCATCACCATGGCCAGGGGCCCCGAGGTGTGTAGGGCCGTGGCCAAGGCCGTGCCGCCGGCCACCAGCCCAAGGGTAATGAGCACCTCCGTTTGGTAGTGGTTGATGCTGCGCAGCAGCCAGGCCCCGCCCAGGCCCAGGGCCGTGCCCAGCACCAGCCCGCCCAGGGCCTCCTGGGCAAACAGGGCCAGGGCGTGGCCCGCCGAGAAGTCCTGGGGCCCCACGGTGGCCACCTCCAGCGTCACCACGAACAGCACCAGCCCCACGCCGTCGTTGAACAGCGACTCGCCCACAATCTTCGTTTCCAGGCCTTTATCAATGTTGGCCTTGGTAAGGATGCTGAGCACCGCCACGGGGTCGGTAGGCGAAATGAGGGCCCCGAACACCAGGCAGTAGATGAACGGCGTGGGCAGCCCAAACCACGGCAGCAGCACGTACATGGCTCCGCTCACCACGCCCGCGCTCAGGAGCGTGCCCAGCGTGGCCATCAGGCCCACCGGCCCGCGCAGGGCCCCCAGCCGGCGCGTGTCCACGTGCAGCGACCCGGCAAAGAGCAAAAAGCCCAGCATCACCTGCACCACCAGGGTGCTGAAATCGAGCTTTTCCACCACCCGCGCCAGGCGCAGCACTGGCGCGTAGTGCAGCTGCGCCAGCCCCACCAGCGCCAGCGAGGCCGCCAGCCCCAGCACCATCAGCCCGATGGCCGGCGGCATCCGCAGAAAGCGCTGGTTGAGGTAGGCAAAGGCCGCCGCCGTGGTCAGCAGCAGGGCTAAGGCGTTGTAAAGTTCCATTCGGTGAGTTGGTGAAGGGGTGATTTGGCGAGTTGGTGGGTTCGTGCAGGAGTGGTTGATGAAGGACGCAATTGCCGAGGCCTTTGTCCCTTCACCGATTCACTCATTCACCAATTCACTCATTCACCAATTCACTCATTGCCAGCGCCGCTTCCACCCGGGCCAGGCCGGCGTCGTCCACGTCGAGGTGCGTGACGAAGCGCACCCACTGGGGCCCAAACTCGCTGGCCTTGATGCCTTGGGCCGCCAGGTGGGCCAGGAAGGCGGCGGTGGGCAGTGTCTCGTGCAGGCGGAAGATGACGAGGTTGGTTTCCGGGGCCAGCACCTCGGCCACGTAGGGCTGGCGGGCCAGGGCCCCGGCGAGGCGGGCGGCCCGGGCGTGGTCGTCGGCCAGGCGGGCCACGTTGTTTTCCAGCGCATACAGGCCCGCGGCGGCCAGGTAGCCGGCCTGCCGCCACCCGCCACCGAAGGCTTTGCGCAGCCGCTTGCACTTCTGGATGAAGGCTGCCGAGCCCAGCAGCACCGAGCCCACCGGGGCCCCCAGGCCCTTGCTCAGGCACACCGAAATGGAGTCGAACAGCTGGCCGTAGTCCTCGGTGCGCTGGCCGGTGGCCACGGTGGCGTTGAAGATGCGGGCCCCGTCGAGGTGCAGCGGCAGCTGGTGGCGGCGCGCCACCTCGGCAATGGCCACCAGCTCGGGCCAGGCGTAGCAGCTGCCGCCGCCGCGGTTGTGGGTATTCTCCAGGCAGATAAGGCGCGTGGTGGGGTAGTGGATGTTGGCGGGCCGGATGGCCGCCTCCACCTGCGCGGCCGTGACGCGGCCCCGCTCGCCGGGCAGCAGCGCCACGCTGGCCCCCGAGTGAAAGGCGATGCCGCCCACTTCCCACAGGTACACGTGGGCCGTTTGCTCGCAGATAACTTCGCTCAGCGGCTCGGTGTGGGCCTTGATGGCCAGCTGGTTGGTCATGGTGCCCGAGGGGCAGAACAGGCCGGCCTCCAGGCCGAAGCGGGCGGCGGTGGCAGCTTCGAGGCGCGCCACGGTGGGGTCTTCCTCGTACACGTCGTCGCCCACGGGGGCCCCAAACATGGCCGCCAGCATGGCCGGCGTGGGGCGCGTTACGGTGTCGGAGCGCAGATCGACGAGGGGTAGGGCAGGGGCGGGCATGGCGGGAGCAGCGGGAAAAAACGGGGCATTGGGCCAGGGGCGGCCCGCTGCAAAAGTAGCCCGTGGGGCCCCGGGGTGGGCCCAAAACCCGTTAAATGCCTCCTCGTTTTTACTTTCCGAATTAAAACCGTACTTTTGCCCTCCATTTCCTAAGCAATAAGACCTTAACCGCCCGGCACCATGTCCGTTACCCGCCTCAAGCGCAAGCACCGCAAAAACATTGCCCGCGCCAATAACAAGCAGCGTATCATCAAAAACCTGCTCCGTACCCCCGTGCTGAAAAACGTGGACCTGGACGAGCTGAAGAGCCGCTTCGCCACGCCGGAAGCTGCTGCCCCGGCCGCTGAGGCCCCCAAAGCCGCCAAAGAGGACAAGGCCGCTCCAGCTGCTGAATCTGACAAAAGCGAGTCGCTGGTGGACAAAGCCAAGCACGCCGTGAGCGACGTCGTGGATGCCGTATCGCACTCGGCCGTGGTAGAAAAGGCCAAGGAAGTGGTAGATAACGTGGTAGACACCGTGAAGCACGCCGTGGGCGCCGACGCTCCCGCTGCTGAAGCTCCGGCTGCCGACAAAACCGCTGAGAACGCCGCCGATTTCGACAGTGCCGACGCCGTGACCAAGCCCGTGAACGCCGATGGCCAGGAAGGCACGCACCCCAAGCCCGAAATCTCCCTGTAAGGCGCCAAGCCAAGCAGCTGCCCTAGTTGAAAAGCGCCTTCCCCACGCGGGGAAGGCGCTTTTTGCGTTTTAACATTTCGCGATTTAGCACGTTATGCTGACCGTAGCATGCCCCCAAGCTAAAGCTGATTAGTTGCGCGGGAAAGATGCTTCACTGTGTTCAGCACGACGTATGAGGGCGGCGCTTGGGGCCCCTGCCGGGCCCAAGCCTCCGCCCGCGCTACTCCAGGGCCCCGCGCTTGCCCAGCTCCACGGCTTGCAGGTCCACCACTTTGCCGGCCGCGATGCCGAAGCGCAGCAGCGTGCGCACCTGGTGGAAGCCGTGGCGGCCGGCCGCGCCGGGGTTGAGGTGCAGCAGGCCGCGGCCTTTATCGGGCACCACGCGCAGGATGTGCGAGTGGCCGGTCACGAATAGGCCGGGCCGGGCCGCGTCGAGCAGGGGGCGGGCCGCCGGGGCGTAGTGGCCCGGGTAGCCGCCGATGTGGGTGATGAGCACGCGCAGGCCCTCGACCACAAAATCCTGCACCAAGGGCTCGGTGCGGCGCACGTCGGCCCCGTCGATGTTGCCGTACACGCCCCGGAACACCGGCGCCAGGGCCGCCAGGGCCCCCACCACGGCGGCGGTGCCGAAGTCGCCGGCGTGCCAAATCTCGTCGCAGCCGCGCAGGTGGTGCGCGATGCGCTCATCGAAATAGCCGTGGGTGTCGGAGAGCAGGCCGATGCGTTTCATGCGGCAAAGATGGGGCCCGGCTTATCCAAAGCGGCGCGGGCCCGTATCTTGCGGGGCGGGCCCTGCGGGGCCCGGTGGCCCATCCATTCCCCGACCTTTGCTCCGATGAATCTCTTCATCAACGATATTCCGCTGGTTATCAAGAAACTAAGCGAGAAAGTGTACAAACATAAGTACGACCTGGTGCTGGGCCCCGAACAGGAGTTCACGTCGAAAGACCTGGTGGGCGACGTGCTGGTGCGCGACGCCACGGCCGCGTTCCTCGACCGCCTGCTGCGGCTGATGGAGGTGAAAAAGCTCAAAAAGCTGACCTCCCTCACCATGCTGGTGCGCAAGAAGGGCATGCTCATCCAGCACCTGAAGGACCAGTTCAAGATTGCCAAAGCCGCGGGCGGCCTGGTGGTTAAGGACGGCCAGGTGCTGATGATTTACCGCCTCGGCAAGTGGGATTTGCCCAAGGGCAAGCTCAAAAGCGACGAAGACACCGTGCTGGGGGCCCTGCGCGAGGTGGAGGAGGAAACCAACATCAAGCTGGCCATTGGCGAGGAGCTGCCCAGCACCTGGCACAGCTACGCCTACAAGGGCAACAAGATGCTGAAGAAAACCAGCTGGTACGTAATGCAGTGCCTCGACGACTCGGTGATGAAGCCCCAGGCCGAGGAATACATCGAGGAAGTGCGCTGGATGACGCCCCAGGAGGCCCTGGCCAAGCTCGATAATTCCTACGCCTCCATCGCCCTCGTGGTGCGCCACTACCTGGGTAAGGCCAACGGCGGCAAGTCGGCGAAGGAGGCCGCTACTGCCGGGAAATAGGTGTATCTTAGAGCCATGGGCCAATCAGCCAGGTTTTTGCCTTTGCTCTTGCTGGCGGCTGCGGCGCAGCTGGCCTGCTCGCGGGCCCGCGAGCACGAAGACAGCCCCGCCGCCCGCACGCTGGTGCCGCCCGCCCGCACGGCGGCGGCCCCGGCCGTGAACGTGGCGGCCGTGGTGGGCCGCTCCATCGACGAGGTGCGCCGGCAGCTGGGGCCCGCCCGGGCCCTGCCCACCGGCTTCCAGGACCCCGTGCGGCAAGCCGGGACCGACTCGACGCTGGCCTTCCAGCCGCGCGGCCTGGTGGTGGTGGCCAGCTACGACGCCCGCACCCGCCAGGTGCTCGACCTGCTGGTGCTGGGCAACGACGAAGACGCCCTCATGCGCCGCGCCGGCCTGATGGCCGGGGCCCCCACCTATTTAGTATTGCCCGTGTTTGCCCTCAACCGCAGCACCCAGCTGGTGGGCCTGCGCATCGTGCCCCGCGGGTAGGGAGCTTTTTGCTGTTAAAAAGGTGGGGCGGGCGGCAGCGGGAAGGGCACAAAGTCGCGCACGTCGCCGCCGTAGCGGTGAATGTCGCGGATGATGGTGCTGCTGATGGCCGCCAGTGGCGGGGCCGTAATCAGGAACACCGATTCCAGGCCGGGGTTGACGTGGCGGTTGGCCTGGGCAATGGTGTTTTCGTACTCAAAATCGGTGGTGTTGCGCAGCCCGCGCAGCAGAAACTGGGCCCCCACCTCGCGGGCGTACACCGCCGTGAGGCCCCGAAACGTGCGCACCGACACCCGCGGCTCGTTGGCAAACACGCCTTTGATGAGCTCCAGCATCTGCTCCAGCGGCAGGTAGCGCTGCTTGCTGCTATTGGTGCCGATGGCCACAATCACCTCGTCAAACAGCGCCGTGCCGCGCCGCACCACGTCGAGGTGCCCGTTGGTGAACGGGTCGAACGAACCGGGAAAAAGGGCGATGCGCGGCACAGGCGAAGGGTTAGGAGTGATAAATTGAGGCTACCGAGGAAGTCATCGGGCGGTCATGACGGCCTACTTGATTTACCTGAATCCATCGACAGATTCCGTCATCAAACCTAGACGAATTGCAGGCTGAACAGGTCGAAGTAGCGGTGCTCGAACACCTCGTTGAGGCGGTAGCTGTAGGATAGGTCGTAGGGCCGGGGGCCGAAGCGCACGTGGCGCACGTAGTTGCGCAGCAGCGTGAACAGGGCTGAATCGTGCGTGAGCTCGCCCCACACCATCAACTCGTCCTGGTCGGGGTTCAGGCCCAGCTCCTGCATCACCAGCACGGTGTAGTAGAGCACGTCTTCGGCGGTGGCGAAGGGAAACACGTTGCAATACTCCAGCTGCTGGGGCCCCAGCACCACCAGCGTCAACTCCTGGGGCCCCAGGCAGAGGTAAAGCTGGCGCGGGGCCCCGGCGTCGCGTTGGTGCGCCAGGCCCGCCAGCAGGCCGCTGGTGTGGTGCAGCAGCTGGCCGCTGGGGCCCGTGGGTGGCGGCCAGCCAGCCGGCCAG
>NZ_MDZA01000439.1 GCF_001816125.1 Hymenobacter coccineus
TGCGGGTGACTGCGGCGGCCGATGCGCCCCCAAGCAGCCAGCCCGTGGCGGCGGCTACCCAGGCAGCGGCCGGACAATTCTTGGTAGACTGGCTAGCCCAGCAGCCGGCCCTGGCCACCGTGCGGGCCGTGGGGCACCGGGTGGTGTTTGGGGGCGCGGCGCACCAGGCCCCGGAGGTCGTCACGCCCGCGCTTCTCGCTGACTTACGCCAGCTTATCGCCTACGACCCCGACCACCTGCCGGCCGAAATCGCCCTCATCGAGGCCTTCGCGGCGCGCTACCCCCGGCTGCGGCAGGTGGCGTGCTTCGACACGGCGTTTCATCAGCACATGCCCCGCGTGGCGCAGCAGCTGCCGCTGCCCCGCCGCTTTGAGGCGCGGGGGCTGCGGCGCTACGGGTTTCACGGGCTGTCGTACAGCTACTTGCTGGAGGAACTGGCCCGACAGGCGGGGCCTGCTGCCGCGCAGGGCCGCGTGATTCTGGCGCACCTGGGCAGCGGGGCCAGCCTGGCCGCCGTGCGGGGTGGCCAAAGCCAGGACACGAGCATGGGCTTCACGCCCGCCGCCGGCCTGGTAATGGGCACCCGCCCCGGCGACCTCGACCCCGGCGTGGCCGCCTACTTCATGCAGCAGGAGCGTCTGACAGCTAGTCAGTTAAATAATCTCATAAACCACGAGTCGGGCCTGCTGGGCGTGTCGGAAACCAGCGCCGATATGCAGGATTTGCTGGCCGCCCAGGCCACCGATGCGCGGGCGGCCGAGGCGGTGGAGCTGTTTTGCTACCAGGCCCGCAAGTGGGTCGGGGCCTACGCGGCGGTGCTCGGTGGCCTCGATACGCTGGTGTTTTCGGGCGGCATCGGCGCGCACGCGGCCGAGGTGCGCGCCCGCATCTGCGCCGGGCTGGAGTTTCTGGGCCTGGAGCTGGATGCGGCACATAACGCGACGCACGCGGCCGTGATTTCCGGCGCCGGTAGCCGGGTGGTGGTGCGCGTGATTCCGACCGACGAGGAGCGGCTGATGGCGGGGCTGGTAGCGGCTCATCTTACGTGAACCCTACCCCCTGGCCCAGCCGTGAAGTGCTAGCGCTCGCCGCCCGTCAACCTCCCCCCCTAGCCCCCTCTCCTTGGGGAGAGGGGGGACTAGTTCTAGTTCTAAAAAACTAATTTCTAGCTACTAGGCTACGGCTAGTTCCCCCTCTCCCCAAGGAGAGGGGGCTAGGGGGGGAGGTTGACGGGCGGCGAAACTTATAATGCTTTAAAATACAAATACTTAACCCAATAAACCCCATGCCCGCCACCCTCCTCGCGCCTCCCATCGCCCGCCCCACCCGCACGCCGCTGCCCCCCGAAGCAGTGCAGCGCCTCGATGCCTACTGGCGGGCGGCCAACTACCTCTCAGTGGGCCAGATATACTTGTGCGACAACCCCTTGCTGCGCGAGCCGCTGCAACTGGCGCACATCAAGAAGATGCTGCTGGGGCACTGGGGCACCACGCCGGGCCAGAACTTCATCTACACCCACCTCAACCGCATTATCAAGCGGCGCGATTTGAATATGATTTACCTCTCCGGGCCGGGGCACGGCGGGCCGGCGGTGGTGGCGGGTACGTATTTGGAGGGCACGTACAGCGAGGTTTATCCCAACATCAGCCAGGATGAGGCGGGGCTGAAACGGCTGTTTACACAGTTTTCCTACCCCGGCGGGATTTCCAGCCACGCCTCGCCCCAAACGCCGGGCTCCATTCACGAGGGCGGCGAACTGGGCTACTCGCTCAGCCACGCCTTCGGGGCGGTGTTCGATAACCCGGAGTTGATTGTGGCCTGCGTGATTGGCGACGGCGAGGCCGAAACCGGGCCCCTGGCCACCGCCTGGCACTCCAACAAGTTTCTCAACCCGGCCACCGACGGCGCGGTACTGCCCATTCTGCACCTCAACGGCTACAAGATTTCCAACCCCACGGTGCTGGCTCGCATCACCCAGGAGGAGCTTGACCAGCTGCTGCGCGGCTACGGCTGGACGCCCTACTACGTGGAGGGCCACGAGCCCGCGCTGATGCACCAGGCCATGGCCGCGGCGTTGGAAGAGGTGATCTGCGACATCCACCAGATTCAGCAGCGCGCCCGCGAGCACGGCGACCTCACCCGGCCGCGCTGGCCGCTCATCGTGCTGCGCTCGCCCAAGGGCTGGACCGGCCCGAAGGAAGTCGATGGCCGGCCCAATGAGGGTACCTTCCGCTCGCACCAGGTGCCGCTGGCCGTATCGGCCACCGCGCCGCCCGAGCACTTGGCGCAGCTAGAAGCCTGGCTGCGAAGCTACAAGCCCGAAGAATTATTCGACGAAGCCGGCCGCCTGCGCCCCGAGCTGGCCGAGCTGGCCCCGCGTGGCAATCGCCGCATGGGCGCCAACCCCAACGCCAACGGGGGCCTGCTGCTGCACGATTTGCACCTGCCCGACTACGCCGACTATGCGGTGGCCGTGCCGACACCGGGTAGCGTGGAGGCCAGCGACACGGGCACGGTCGGCCAGTTTCTGCGCGACGTGCTGCGGCTGAACGCGGCCCCGCGCAACTTCCGCGTCTTCGGCCCCGACGAAACATTGTCCAACAAGCTCGACGCCGTATTTGAGGCCACCAACCGCCAGTGGGACGCCGCCACGGCCGAAAACGACGAGTTTCTGGCCCCCAGCGGCGGCGTGCTCGAAATGCTGAGCGAGCACCAGTGCCAGGGCTGGCTCGAAGGGTACCTGCTCACCGGCCGCCACGGCCTGTTCAACAGCTACGAAGCCTTCGTGCACATCGTTGATTCGATGTTCAACCAGCACGCCAAGTGGCTGAAACTGACCCTCGAAATACCCTGGCGGCGCAACATCGCCTCGCTCAACTACCTGCTGACCTCCACCGTGTGGCGGCAGGACCACAACGGCTTTACGCACCAGGACCCCGGCTTTATTGACCACGTTATCAATAAGAAAGCCAGCATCGTGCGCGTGTACCTGCCGCCCGATGCCAACTGCCTGCTCTCGGTAATGGACCACTGCCTGCGCAGCCGCCACTACGTGAATGTCATCGTGGCCGGCAAGCACCCCGCCCCGCAATGGCTGAGTATTGATGCCGCCCGCACGCACTGCGCCGAAGGCATCGGCCTCTGGCCCTGGGCCAGCACCGACGCCGGCCAGGAGCCCGACGCCGTGCTGGCCTGCTGCGGCGACGTGCCTACCCTCGAAATTCTGGCTGCCGCCAGCATCCTGCGCGAGCACCTGCCCGAGCTGAAAATCCGGGTCGTCAACGTCGTAGACTTGCTCAAGCTCCAGCGCCCCACCGAGCACCCCCACGGCCTGCCCGACGCCGACTACGACGCCCTCTTCACGCGCGACAAGCCCGTCATTTTCGCCTTCCACGGCTACCCCTGGCTGGTGCACCGCCTCACCTACAACCGCGCCAACAACCAGCACCTGCATGTGCGCGGCTACAAGGAGGAAGGCACGATAACGACAGCCTTCGACATGACGGTGCTCAACGACCTGGACCGCTTCCACCTGGCCATGGACGTGCTCGACCGCGTGCCCCAGCTCGGCAACAAGGGTGCGTATCTCAAACAGCACCTGAAAGATAAGCTGGTGGAACACCGCCAGTACATCACCACCCACGGCGAGGACATGCCCGAAATCCGGGAGTGGCAGTGGAAGGCCTAAGTGGGTAAGGGCCGGTCCGCCGGCGCAAGCCGGTTTTTATAAACATAAAATAATGAATATCAACGCACTAGCCGTCACCGCTCAGGCCCTGCTGGCCCCCGGCAAAGGCCTGCTGGCGATGGACGAAAGCATCGGTACCTGCAACGCCCGCTTCGCCGCCCTAGGCATCGCGCAAACCGTGGAGGCCCGCCGCGCCTACCGCGAGCTGCTGGTGACCACGCCGGGCCTGGGCGAAGGCATTAGTGGGGCCATTCTGTTTGATGAAACCATTCGGCAGCGCACGGGGGCGGGCGTTGCCTTAGTGGAAATCTTGCAGCAGGCGGGCATCATCCCCGGCATTAAGGTGGACCTGGGCGCGCCCGCGCTGGCCGGCTTTTCCGGCGAGCAAGTGACCGAAGGGCTCGACGGCCTGGGTGCCCGCCTGGCCGAATACGCCGACTTAGGGGCCCGCTTCGCCAAGTGGCGGGCGGTGCTGACTGTTGGCCACGACCGGCCCAGCCGGGCCGCCATCGGGGCCAATGCCCACGCGCTGGCCCGCTACGCCGCGCTGTGCCAGGCGGCCGGCCTGGTGCCCATCGTGGAGCCCGAAGTGCTGCTGACCGGCCCCCATTCCCTGGCCCAGTGCGCGGCCGTGACCGAAGACGTGCTGCACGAAGTATTTGCCCAGCTGCGCACGCAGGGCGTGGCCCTGGAAGGCATGTTGCTGAAGCCCAGCATGGTGCTGGCCGGGGCCGACTGTCCCAAGCAGCCCACTACCCACCACGTAGCCGATGCCACGGTGGCCTGCCTGCTGCGCGCGGTGCCGGCGGCCGTGCCGGGCGTGGCATTTTTGTCGGGTGGGCAGTCGCCCGAGCAGGCCACACGCCACTTGGCCACGATGCACGAGCGGTTTGCCGGGCGCTGCCGTGGGCGCTTACGTTTTCCTTCGGCCGGGCCCTGCACCAGCCGGCCCTGGAAGCCTGGGGCGGCCAGGCCGCTAACGTGGCCGCCGCCCAGCAAGCACTGCTGGAACGGGTGCGCCATAATGCGGCAGCAGTTGGAGTAGGTAGGGTGGTAGCTGTTACCGCCTAGGGTGCGCTAATAAATTATTGTTATTCAGAATATTAAATAAATTTTGAGCCCCTTCTACTCATGGAAATCACCAAAAAGAATACCCAAATTGGTCACGTATTGCTCGCCGCGCTAGCGGGGGTAGGGGCTGGCGTGCTTGGTGGGGTGCTGCTGGCCCCCACTGCCGGGGCGGCCACGCGCCAAAGCCTGAAAGACCTGACGCATAAATACGGCCGCCTGGCCAGCGAGCAGCGGCAAGAGGCTGACCACCACCTTGCCCAGCGGGCTACTAAGCTCAGGGGTGCCTCTAGAGGTCTGGCGAACGATTGCCTGAGCCATTTCCAGCAGTGGGGCCTGCTGCCGGAAGTTACGTCCCGCCCTTATTAAGCAGCCAGCTGATGCATAACGCGCCCCTCGCTGGACCAAGCTGGTCCGACGAGGGGCGCGTTATGCATCAGCCAACAAGAGCCTTACAGCGCATTTAGCATTTTCACTATTTGGCGTTTGCGTTTGCCGAGTTTGGCTTGTAGGCGGCCGACTAGCTCGTGGCCCTTGCCTTCTACGTAAGTCAAGTCTTCGTCCGTGAGCTGGGTGTAGGCTTGTTGCAGCTTGCCTTTGAGCTGGTCCCAGTCGCCACGCAGGCGCAGGCGGTAGTTGATGCGCAGGTTGCGGAAATTGCGGCGGCGCTCAATGCCTTTTTGGGAGTAGAGCAGGACCCCGGCTAGGGCGCCTATGCCAGCGCCGGCGAGGGCGGTGAGCAGGACTTTGCCGGTCTTGTTTTTGGGCGTTTCGGCGGTCATGGGAAACTAACTAAAAGGTGGAAAAGCCGCCGCTGGCCAGCCTAAGTGCTGGGTGGCGGGGGTTAGCAAAGGTTCCGCCACCCAAGTCCGCGCGGCCCTGACTATCGTCAGGCCGGGGCCCTGATTTTCGTCATGGGTAGGGCAGGGGGTTTGTTGGAAAATTGTGGGGGAAACAGCTATAAAGCAACGCCGTTGGTCCGGTCCGCCGGCGCGGACAACCACCTGGAAACTGCGCGGAATATCCCCGGCTACCGCACCCCCTTTTAATGGAGTATTACCAAACCCCCGTGGCCGAGGTGGCCGCCGCGCTGCACACCACCCCGGCCGGCCTCAATGCCGCCACGGCCGCCCAGCGGCTGGCCGAATACGGCCCCAATCAACTGACCGATATCAAGCAAAAAGCTTGGTGGCAGCTGCTGCTGCGTCAGTTTACCGACGTGATGATACTGGTGCTGCTAGCGGCGGCCGGCATCTCGGTGGCGGTGGGCGAGGCGCAGTCGGCCTACGTTATTCTGGCCATTATTGTCCTGAACGCGGCCCTCGGCTTTGGGCAGGAATACCGGGCCGATAAGGCCCTGGCGGCTTTGCAGCAGCTGGCCCCGCCGCAGGCGCAGGTGCTGCGCGGCGGCCAGCCCGTGGCCGTGCCGGCCGCCAGCCTGGTACCCGGCGATGCGCTGCTGCTCGAAGCCGGCAATGTTATTCCGGCCGATGTGCGCTTTCTCGAAACCCACGCCCTCAAAGTCGATGAGTCGTCGCTGACCGGCGAATCGGCCAACGTGGAGAAAGACCCCGCCCCGCTGCCCGCCGGGGCCTACCCCCTCGGCGACCGCCTGAACCTGGGCTACAAGGGCACCTTCGTGACCAACGGCCGCGCCACGGCCTACGTGGTGGCCACCGGCATGGGCACCGAGCTAGGCAAAATCGCCGCCCTCCTCCAGGCCCCCGATAGCCAGACGCCGCTGCAACAGCGGCTGGGCACGTTTGGCAAGTGGCTGGCGGCGGGGGCGGTGGGCATTTGCGCGGTGTTTTTTGCGGCTGGCTGGTGGCGGGGCGAGCCGCTGGGCGAGCTGCTGCTGGTGTCCATTTCGCTGGCCGTGGCCGCCATTCCGGAGGCGCTGCCGGCGGTGGTCACTATTGCGCTGGGGCTGGGCGCGCAGCGCCTGGCCAAAGACCAGGCCCTGGTGCGCCGGCTGCCGGCCGTAGAAACGCTGGGCTCGGTCACCTACATCTGCACCGATAAAACGGGTACGCTGACGCTCAATCAGATGACTACCCAGGAGGTGTACGCCAACCCGGCGTTCAAACTGCCCGCCCTAGGTGATGCCGACGCCCTGCTCACCGCCCTGGCCCTCAACACCGACGCCACCCAAAACCCCGCCGGCCAGTGGCTCGGCGACTCGACCGAAGTGGCCCTGGCCCGCTATGCCGCCGAAAAAGCCTACCCCCGCGCCGCCCTCGAAACCCGGTTTCCGCGCCTCGCCGAGCTGCCCTTCGACTCGGAGCGCAAGTGCATGACCACGCTGCACCAGACCCCGCAGGGCGTGCTCGTGCTTACCAAAGGGGCGCCTGGCGTGCTCTTCGCCCAGCTCGCCGCCGACCAAAAAGCTCAGCTGCCCGACCTCGAGAAGCGCGCCAACGACCAGGCTGCCCATGGCTACCGCGTGCTGGCCTACGCTGCCAAATTGCTGCCTGCCCTACCCCCCCAAATCGACGCGGCCACCCTCGAAACCGGCCTCAGCTTCATCGGCTTCGCCAGCCTCATCGACCCGGCCCGCGCCGAGGCCGCCCCGGCCGTGGCCGCGTGCCAGGCGGCCGGCATCATCCCTGTCATGATTACCGGCGACCATAAGCTCACCGCCGAGGCCATTGCCCGCAAGCTGGGCATTCTGGGCCGCCCCGGCGAGTTGGTCCTCACCGGCCCCGAACTGGCCGCCCTGGATGAGCCCGCCTTCGCGGCCATCGTGGAAAAGGTGCGGGTGTACGCCCGCGTGGACCCGGCGCAGAAGCTGCGCATTATCAGCGCCTTGCAGGCTAAAAGCCAGTTTGTGGCCATGACCGGCGACGGCGTGAACGACGCCCCGGCCCTGCGACACGCCGACATCGGCATTGCCATGGGCATCGTCGGTACAGAGGTGGCCAAGGAGGCCGCGCACCTCATTTTGCTCGACGACAACTTCGCCACCATCGTGGTGGCCGTGCAGCACGGGCGGCGCATCTACGACAACATCCTCAAGTTTATCCGCTACATTTTGTCGGGCAATATGGGCGAGGTATGGGCCATTTTCCTGGCCCCGTTCTTCGGGTTGCCCGTTCCGCTGCTGGCTATTCAAATCCTGTGGGTCAACTTGTTATCCGACGGTTTGCCCGGCCTGGCCCTGGCCTACGAGCCCGCCGAGGCCAACGCCATGCAGCGCCCGCCCCGTCCGCCGGGCCAGTCCATTTTTGCGGGCGGCCTGGGCTGGTTCGTGGGCTGGGTGGGCCTGCTGATTGGGGCCCTCACGCTGGGCACCCAGGCCTGGGCCATCCGCGACGGCGACGCGCACTGGCAGACGATGACCTTCACAGTGCTCTGTTTCACGCAGTTGGGCAGCGCGCTCGCCATCCGCTCGCCGCGCGAATCGCTGTTCACGCTGGGCCTGCTTTCCAACAAGCCCATGCTGGGCGCGGTGGGGCTGTCGGTGGTATTGCAGCTGCTGATTATCTACCTGCCTTTCTTCAATAAACTCTTTACCACCAGCCCCTTATCGTGGCGCGAGCTGGGGCTGACGGTGGCTATTTCGAGCGTAGTATTTTGGGCCGTAGAGCTGCAAAAGCTTGTCATTCGGCGGCGTGGGGTAGGGGCAGTGGTGCCTGAGCCACTACCACCACAGGCAGCCGTCCTAGCGGCTGCCTAGCCGCGCCGGTCCGCCGGCGTGAGCCGGCCGACCGGTTGTCGTTGTGAAGCAGTTGGCTGTCGTTGCAAGGCCGACTGGTTGCTATTCGAAAAGCAATTGTCCTGAGTACTAGCCACCCTGCTGGGGTTCAAAAAGGCGCGGTCCTGTGCAACGACAACCGGTCGGCCGGCTCACGCCAGCGGACTGGAACCTAGCCACCCAACCCATCCTCTCACCTGACAAAAATCACCTTCCCGACCTGCGCCTCGTCAGGAAGTCGCCCGCGCGCGCCCGCACCTTTGGCTTCTGTAAATCAGCTGTTTGCTGCTCAAGAAAACCGCCATTGCCATGGAACTGAATTTTGTCGTGCTCACCGATGCCGCCCCGGCCGACGAGCCGCTGCTCGGCTACGCTGCCGCCCTAGCCACCGCCGTGGGGGCCACCCTGCACCTGGTGCACGTGGTGTCGATGCCGCCCATCGCCACCCTCGAATACGGCCTGCCGCTGCTCGACACGACCTACGTGCCGGCTGTGAGCGAGGGCCTGCGGCTGGCCGCCGCCCGCCTGCCCGTGCCCACCACCGTGGAAGTGCTGGAAAGCGACTGGCCCACGGCTCTAACCCAGGTACTGGCCGCCCACCACCCGGCGCTGGTGCTGGCCGGCCTCACCGCCACCGATGGCCCGCTGGATGAGCTGCTCAGCAACCGCGCCCTACCCTTGCCGCACCAAACCGGCTACCCCCTGCTGCTGGTGCCCGAGCGCCTGCCCGCCGCCGCCCAGCGCCCCCCCGCGCCACCTGCTGTTGGCCGTGGAGGACCATCCCTTCCAGCTCACACCGCCGGCGCGGGCGTTGGCCCCGGTGCTCGATGCGCTGGCCTGCCCCATCACGCCCGTGACGGTGCTGCCCCTGCACCACCCCCTAGCCGCCGGCGAGGCCGGCCTGCGCGCTGCCCAAACCTGCGGCCTGGCCACTATGCTACTCAGCGCCAAGCTGCGCCGCGTAGTGGGCGTGCGCCCCGCCACGGGTATCGGGGAGGCCGCCGACACGCTGGAAGCCGACCTGGTGGCGCTGCTCGACCAGGGTCACGGCTGGGTGCATAAAATGTTCAGCGGCAGCGTCATAGCCGATGTGCTGCGCTACTCACAGGTGCCCGTGCTGCTGCTGCCAGTCGTGACGGAGTAGCGGCGGAATTGACTGCCGACTGCTTGCGCGCAAACTCGCTAGGTTGCCTTAGCTACTGCGGCTCTCTGTGATGCGCCCGGTTTGCTTCGTCGGAGTTATCGGACTCACCTTACGTGAACCCCACGAGACCCCTATTGGGCGTAGCCCCCTCTCCAAAAAAGAGGGGGGACTACCTATAGTTCTAATGACTGCCCAATCAGCTTTTCTAGGAGCTAGGCCTAAAAACTAGTCCCCCCTCTTTTTTGGAGAGGGGGCTATGCCCCATAGGGGTCCCGTGAGGTCCGCGCCCGCCGTGCCCACGCTGGCCCCCACCACAACTCCCCAAAATCCCATGCCTACCAGCACCCTGCCTGCCCCAAGCGCAGCCATCCAGCCGCCCGGTCTCAGCACCGCCGGAGTGGCCGCCGCCCGCGCCGCGCACGGCCGCAACGTCCTGCCCGACAGCGCCCCCACCGGCCTGCTGGCCACGCTGAAAGACGTCGTGACCGAGCCCATGTTTCTGCTGCTGCTGCTGGCCTGCGGGCTGTACGTGGCGCTGGGCCAGGGTGCAGAGGCCCTCACGCTGGGCGCGGCGCTGCTCGTGGTGGCCGGCATTTCGGTGTACCAAGCGCTGCGCAGCGACGCGGCCCTCGGGGCCCTGCGCGAGCTAACCCAGCCCCAGGCCCAGGTGCGCCGCAACGGCGCGCTGGCCACCGTGCCGGCCGCCGACCTGGTGGTGGGCGACGCAGTGCGGGTGGCCGAAGGCAGCCGCCTGCCCGCCGACGGCACCATCACGGCGCTCAACGACTTTTCGGCCGACGAGGCCATCCTCACCGGCGAGGCCGTGCCGGTAGCCAAGGCCGTGGGCGACCCGGTATTTGGGGGCACCAGCACGGCTTCGGGCAGCGCCTGGCTCACGCTCACGGCCGTGGGCGGGCACACCAAGCTGGGCCTCATTGGGCAAAGCATAGCGGCTATTGCCACCGAAAAAACGCCCTTGCAGCTGCAAGTGCAGCAGTTTGTGGCCCGCATGGCCTGGGTGGGGCTGGGGGCGTTTGCGCTGGTGTGGGGGGTGAATTATGCTAAGTCGGGCGATTGGGTAACGGCCCTGCTGTTCGGCCTCACGCTGGCCATGTCCATCTTGCCCGAGGAAATCCCGGTGGCTTTCAGCAGCTTCATGGCGCTGGGCGCGGCCCGCCTGAGCCGGCTGGGTGTACTCACCAAGCAGCCCCAAACCGTGGAAAGCCTGGGCTCGGCCACCGTCATCTGCACCGATAAAACCGGTACTCTCACTGAGGAAGGCATGGCGGTCAAGCAGTTATACGACGGGGCCACGGCCAGCCTTGTGGCGCTGCCCGGCCCCCTGGGGACCTCCGCCGCGGCGGTGCTGGCCTACGCCCGCTACGCCAGCGAAACCGACCCCTTCGACCCCATGGAAAAGGCCATCGTGGCCGCCTTCGCCACCGCCGACCCGGCCGCCGCCGCCGCGCCCGCCCCCATGTTGCACGAGTACCCGCTGGCCGGCACCCCGCCCATGATGACGCACGTGCGCCGGGTTGCCGGCCAGCCGCTCATTGCCGCCAAAGGGGCCGTAGAGCACGTGCTGGCCGTGTGCCACCCAGCCCCAGCCGTAGCCGAAGAAATCCGCCGCGTCACGCAGGAATTGTCTGGGCAGGGCTACCGGGTGCTGGGCGTGGCGCGCGGCACCCAGCCGGGCCCCGATTTCCCAGCCGAGCAGGACGATTTTACCTGGGAGTTACTGGGGTTAATCGCCCTCGAAAATCCGCCCAAGGCCAACGCGGCGGCCGTTATCCGGGCCTTCACCGAAGCCGGTATTCAGGTGAAGATGATAACCGGCGACTTTCCCGAAACGGCCCAGGCCATTGCCCGCCAGGTGGGCCTGCCGGGGGCCGATATGCTGCTTACCGGCCAGCAGGTCATGGACTTATCGGCCGCCGAGCTGCCGCCGCTGGCAACCCGCACGGCGGTGTTCGCCCGCATGTTTCCGGAGGCCAAGCTGAAGGTGGTGGAGGCCCTCAAAGCCACCGGCGCGGTGGTGGCCATGACCGGCGACGGCGTCAACGACGGCCCCGCCCTCAAGGCCGCCCACATCGGGGTAGCCATGGGCCGGCGCGGCACCGAAGTGGCCCGCCAGGCCGCCTCCCTGGTGCTCGTGAATGACGACCTGGGCGGCATGGTCACGGCCATCGCCCAAGGCCGGCGCATCTACCAGAACTTCAAAAAAGCGGTGTTCTACGTCGTCTCCATCCACATCCCGATTGTGCTCACGGTGGCCGTGCCGCTGCTGGCCGGCTGGCGCTGGGAAAACCTGTTTACGCCCGTCCACATCATCTTTCTGGAGCTGGTGATGGGCCCCACCTGCTCCATCGCCTTCGAAAACGAGCCCGCCGAGGCCGGTCATATGCGCCAGCCGCCCCGGCCGCTCACCAGCACCTTTTTGGCCGGGGCCGAGTTGGGCCGCAGCCTGGCGCAGGGCCTGGGCATTGCGGCGGCCGTGCTGGGCGTGTACTACTACTTTATGCAGCACGGCGCGGCCCTGCCGGTGGTGCGCACGCTCACCTTCGCCACGATGGTACTCAGCAACATCGGCCTCACGCTCGTCAACCGCTCGTTTACGCAGTCAGTTTTCCAGACCCTGCGCGTGCCCAACCGCCTGCTCTGGCTGATGCTGGGCCTCACGCTGGCGCTGCTCCTGGTTACGCTACTGGTGCCGCCGGCGCAGCGGCTGTTTGGCTTCGCGCCCGTGCCCCTAGGGACCCTACGCTGGTGTGCCCTGGCCGCGCTGGTAGGGGTGGGTTGGGTGGAAGTGTACAAGGCCGTGCTACGGGCGCGGGCGGCAGGGTAGGGCCGACCGGGGGCTACCAGTTGCTGCGGCGCAGCTTGTCGGGCAGCAGGACTTTGATGAACTTGGGCGTCAGCTCAATGCTCTCATCCTGGCGGAACTCGCTCAGGATGCGGCTCAGCGACTCGGGCGTGGTGCCGATGAGGGCGGCCATATCCTCGCGGGCAAGCTGGATGAGCGGGTCGGCCGGGGATAGCAGGCGCTGCTGGGCGTGCAGGTGCAGGAGGCTGTCGGCCACGCGCTTGCGCAGTGAGCCGTAGGCTAGGTCCAGCAGCTGCGCATCTTGTTGGTCGAGGCGGCCGGCTAGCAAGCGCACAAACTGCTGGCTCACCTCGGGGTTGCGCAGCAACAGCTGGGTAAAGTCGTCGGCCGGGATGTAGCGCAGCGTGCAATCGTCGAGGGCCACGGCCGCGTCGTGGTGGGGCGAGCCGGCCAGCAGGGCCCGGTAGCCAAAAAATTCGCCGGCGGCGCAAATGCCCGTTATCAGCTCCTTGCCGGCGGCGGTGGTTTTGCTGATTTTAACCCGCCCGGCTTGCACAAAGTAGAGGCGGGTGGCCTCGTCGCCTTCGGCGTAAATAATCTGCTTGCGGGGCACGGCGTGGGGCCGGCGGTCGGCTGAGAGGCCGGCCAGGCTGCCCGTTTGCTGGGCATCGGCCAGGAACTCGGGCAGGCCGTTGGCGCGCAGGTCGTAAGCGGGCTGGAGGTGCTGAAAGCGGCTGAGGCGGCCGCTCACGGCGCTCAGTAAGTCGCTCTTTTCGAAGGGCTTGGTGAGGTAGTCGTCGGCGCCCAGGGCCATGCCGCGGCGCAGGTCGGCGCGCTCGGTTTTGGCGGTGAGGAAGATGAACGGCACGCCGGTCAGGCGCGGGTTTTGGTTGAAGATGTGCAGCACGCCGTAGCCGTCGAGCACGGGCATCATGATGTCGCACAGCACCAGGTCGGGGCGCTCGGCCAGGGCCTGGGTCACGCCGGCCTGGCCATCGGCGGCGGTGCGCACGGTGTAGCCGGTAAGCTCCAGAATTTCGGCGGTGTTTTCGCGGATGAAATCGTTGTCCTCAATCAGCAAGATGGTTTTCATACGGAACAGTAATGATGACGGTAGTGCCTTGGCCCAGTGCGCTTTGCAGGGCAATGTGGCCGTGCAGCAGCTCCAGGTAGCGGGCAATGATGTAGAGGCCCAGGCCGGTGCCGGGCACGTTGGTGACGTTGCGGGCCCGGAAAAACCGCTCGAACAGGTGCGCCTGGTCTTCTGCCGAAATCCCTACCCCCTGGTCGGCCACGGTGAGCGTGAGCGTGCCCGCCTGGCAGGCGGCGGCCACCGTCACCACCGAGTTTTCGCCCGAGTACTTGAGGGCGTTGGAGAGCAGATTAACCAGGATTTTGCGTAGCAGCGACGGGTCGAGCCAAATAGGCTCCGGGCAGTCGGTGGTGGTTTCGATGCGCTGGCCGGGCTTGCGCAGGCCCTGCACATCGGCCACCACGTCGCGCAGCAGCGCGGGCAGGTCGAGGCGGGCCGGGCGGGCCTCAATTTTGCCCTCCTCGATGCGCCCCACCGACAGAAATTCCTCCAGAATATCGTTCAAATGCGTCACCGACGTGCGGATGCGCTCGATGTGGCGCAGGCGCTTGTCCTGCTGCGCGGTGGCCGGGTACTCGGCAATGAGCGCGGCCGAGGTGAGCACGGCCGTGAGCGGGGTGCGAAACTCGTGCGAAGCCATGCTCACGAAGCGCGACTTGAGCTCGCCCAGCTCCTGCTCAGCGGCCAGGGCCTTGGCCAGCTCGTTTTTGCGTAGCTGGAGCTGCTCCAGGGTGTTCATGAGGGCGTGGGTGCGCTCGGTCACGCGCTGCTCCAGGTCGGCGTTGAGGGCGGCCACGCGCTGGCTGCCGGCAATGAGCTGCTGCTCAAACTCTTTCTTATAGGTAATGTCGAGGATGTACGACACGGCGTACAGCTCCTCATCGAGGTAGAAATAGCTTAGGCTGACCTCGACCGGGAACACCGAGCCGTCGTGGCGCAGGCCTTGCAGCTCGCCGTTGTGGGCTCCCATGGTGCGCACCTGCGGGCGTGCTGTGAACGACTCGCGCAGTTTCTCGTGGCGGCGGCCGGCGGCCTGGGGCACCAGCACCTCAATGAGCTGGCCGTCGAGCGCGCCGGCCGCGTAGCCGAATAGCTGGTGGGCCAGCTGGTTGGCCGACAGATGCGGCCCCGCTCGTCGCACACCACAATGCCGATGGTGGCGTGCGTAAACACGGCCTCGAAGCGCCGCACGCTCTGGGCGAGCTCGCGCTCGGCCTGCTGCAAGCGCCCCTGCTCGCTGAGTCGAACCAGCAGATAGTCAGCGCCTTTTACCTGAAAGGCCGTGAGCTCGATGCGCCCCCAGAATGGCGGACCCTGGCGCCGGCCTACCTCGGCCTCCAGGGCCTGGGGCCCCGCGCACCGGGCCAGCTCGCGCAGGTGCGCCCAGCGGGCGGGCGGCACGGCGGGGGTGGGTAGCACCGCGCGGGGTCAGCCAAAAAGGCTTCCTCAGAGGGGTAGCCCAGCAGGCGCACCCCGGCTGGGTTGACGCGCATAAACCAGCCTGCGGCCACGTCGTAAATCCCCACAAAATCGGGGGCCTGGGTGATGAGCACCTCGGCGGCGGCACTGCTAAAAGGGTCGCTGAGCATAGAAAAAACGTGGTTAATCAACTCGTTGCCCCGGTCCGCCGGCGCCAGCCGGCCGACCGGTTGTCGTTGAACGAGCTAGAGATTAAGCAACGATAACCGGTCGGCCGGCTCCGCCGGTTGTCGTTGAACAAACAAGGATTGAGCAGAGTCAACCGGTCGGCCGGCGGAGCGCCGACGGCGCACGAGGGGATTGATGACTATCAAGCGGCGGTCTATCAGGCATCATGGCCGGGTAGGGCGGGCAAAAATACTTTTGCTGCCCACTCCGACTTTCCGCCGCCCAATGTCCATTGCCCTACCCCCGCCCGACCTGCTGGCGCCCGCCGTGCTGCTGGTGCTGGTGCCGGCCGGCCGGGCTGGCCAGCTGCCCACCCTGGCCCAGCTGGATGCCCTTCAGTGCCGCCTAGGCCCGGCCGTGCGAGTGCTGCGCCTCGACGACGACGCCCACGCCAGTGTGGTGCGCAGCTTTGCCGTGGCGCAGCTGCCCGCCTGCGTGCTGGTGCGTGAAGGCATTGAGCTATGGCGGCAGCCCGGCTGGCCCGAGAACGACGCGCTCGTGGCTAATCTGCTAGCAGCAGCGAGTGCCAGGTAAGTTGTTGGCAATTTATAGGTTGCGTTAAAAAAAGGGGATGCGCGGAGGGTCCAATCTGCCGGCGTATTCAACACACAAAAATCAGCTTTTCCTACGCGCGCAGCCTTGACAAAAAACAAGCATTTACCTGATTTTAATCAGGTAAATGCTGCCCTGGGCGCTCGGCGGCCACGCGCCAACCGCAATCAAGCGCGGGCCTGACGCGCATCATGGCTCCCGCGCAGCGGCGGCCGGAGCTTTGCGGCCCTACCCCCTTGTGTCTGCCCGTGCCCGTCCTTCTCGAATCACCCGCCACTGACCTGGCCTGCGCCCACTGCGGCGATGTCTGCCCAGCCGAGCCACTGCGGCTGGCCGAACTGCCGTTTTGCTGCGCTGGCTGCCGCACCGTGTACGAGTTGCTGGATGACAATCAGCTCTGCACTTACTACGCCCTGGGCGAGCGGCCGGGGCTGAAAATCAAGGCAGTAGAGCTGCCTGGTCGCTTTGATTACCTGGCTTCGGAGGCCGTGCAGGCGCAGCTGCTCTCGTTTCGCTCGGCCGAGCGGGGCCGCCTCACGCTGCACGTGCCCCAAATGCACTGCACCTCCTGCATCTGGCTGCTGGAGCACCTGCCCCGGCTGCACGCCGGCGTGGTGGAGGCGCGGGTGCAGTTTTTGCGTAAAGAAATCACCATCACCTATTTACTGGCCGACATTAGCCTGCCCGAGGTGGTGCAGCTGCTGGCCTCGGTGGGCTACGAGCCGCAGATTACGCTGGCCGAGCTGGGCGCGCAGCCGCACCGCGCCAGCCATACCTTGTACTACCAACTAGGGCTGGCGGCCTTCGCCTTTGGCAACGTGATGCTGCTAGCGCTGCCCAAGTACTTCTCGTTCGTGGAGGACTTGCAGGTCGGGTTCGGGCGGTTTTTTGGGTACCTGAGCTTAGCGCTGGCGCTGCCAGTGCTGCTGTACAGCGCCCGCGGGTTTTTCCGCTCGGCCGGGCAAGGGCTGCGGCAGCGCCACATCAACCTCGATTTCCCCATCAGCTTGGGGTTAGCTTCGCTGTTCAGCGTCAGCACATTTGAGGTATTATCGGGGCGCGGGCCGGGCTACTTAGACTCGTTTACGGGGCTGGTGTTTTTCATGCTGATTGGCAAGTGGGTGCAGCAGCGCACCTATGACGCGCTGCGCTTCGACCGCAACTACACGGCCTACTTTCCGGTGGCCGTGACGCGCCTCACGCCAGCCGGCGAGCAGTCGATTTCGGTGCAGGAGCTGGCGGTGGGCCACCGCATCCGGGTGCGGCACCAGGAGGTTATTCCGGCCGATGCCGTGCTGCTGCGCGGCACGGGCCAAATCGACTACTCGTTCGTGTCGGGCGAGAGCACCCCGGTAACCCGCGCCGCCGGCGACCTAGTGTACGCCGGTGGCCGGCAGCTGGGCGAGGCCCTGGAGCTGGAAGTGGTGCGCGGCGTGTCGCAGGGCTACCTCACCCAGCTCTGGAACAATCCCGCCTTCACCAAAGACGCCGTCGGCCCCACCCTCGAAACCTACGCCAACCGCGCCGGCCGCTACTTCGTGGCCCTCACGCTGCTGCTGGCCGCCGGCACGCTGGCCTATTGGGGGCCCCGCGACCAGGCCACCATGTGGCGGGCCTTCACGTCGGTGCTGGTTATTGCCTGCCCGTGCGCGCTGTCGCTGGCCACACCCTTCGCCCTAGGGGCGGCGCTGCGGGTGCTGGGCCGCCACAAGCTCTACCTCAAAAACGCCGCCGTCATCGAAACCCTAGGTCGGGCCGACACGCTGGTATTCGACAAAACCGGTACCCTCACCGACCCCACGCAGTCGGCCGTGCAGTACCACGGCCGGCCGTTATTATCAATTGAAAAACAGCTGATTGCCACTGCGGCGGCGCAGTCTACGCACCCCCTCAGCCAGCGCCTGGCCCGCGAGTTGGCCACCGAGGCCCTACCCTTAGCTACCTGCCAGGAGTATCCCGGCCAGGGCCTCAGCGCCACGGCCGCCGGTGGGCCAGCGCTGCGGCTAGGGTCGGCGGCGTTCGTAGGAGCTAGCGCCAGCCGACCGGAAGGCGCCCCCGGAACCTGCGTGCACGTAGCGCTGGACGGGGAGACAGCCGGCTATTTCACCTTTCGCAACGTGTACCGCCCGGCGCTGCCGGCCGTGCTGGCGGCCCTGGGCAAGCGCTACCGCCTAGCCGTGCTCTCGGGCGACACCGACGCCGAGGGCCCCCGACTGCGCGCCCTGCTCGGACCGGCGGCGGAGCTGCGCTTCGGCCAGTCGCCGGCCGATAAGCTCGCTTACATCGCCGCTGAGCGCGCCCTGGGCCACACGGTAGTAATGATTGGCGACGGCCTGAACGATGCCGGGGCCCTACGCGCCGCCAACGCGGGCATCGCCCTCACCGACACGCTCACCAACTTCTCGCCCGCCTGCGACGCCATTTTGGAAGCCGGCGAACTGGGGCGGCTGGCCACGTTTCTGGGCTTCTCGCGGGCCTGCCTGCGGGCGGTGCTGGCCACGTTTGTGCTCTCGCTGTGCTACAATGCGGTGGGATTGACGCTGGCTGTGCAAGGGCATTTCACGCCCATCGCGTCGGCCATTCTCATGCCCCTCAGCTCGCTAAGTGTCATGGTAATGGCTACTATACTGGTGCGCTGGGCAGCCCGGCGATACCAATTATAAGCCTGATTTTATGACTATTATCTTCTTGTTGATTGGCCTCAGCCTACTGGTGGCCCTCGTGTTTCTGGCGGCTTTTCTGTGGGCGGTGCGCAGCGGGCAATATGACGACGCCTACACGCCTTCAGTGAGGATGTTGTTTGAGGATGAGCCTATACCGCCCACCTAGGGCAAAGGCTGGTCAGCACACAAAAGGTGTTCTGAACCTTTCCGGAACAGGCGAATTAAGCGGAGTGGGCTTCCGATGGGAGCGCGTTTGATATCAATCAAGCCAGGGCTTAAGCGGCATCATGTGGCTTGGCGGGGGTAGGGGGGACCTTTGGAGCAGTAAATCACCTACTTCTCAGGGCATGCAAGCCGAACTTGAACTACCCGCCACCCGGCCGCGGCCGACGGCCCTACCCCCTCCCGCGCGGGGCGTGGAGTCGTTTTTCTACGACAACAAGATTGTCCGCGACTTTGGCGTGGCCACCGTCATTTGGGGCATTATCGGGATGCTGGTGGGGGTCATCGTGGCCTTCGAGCTGGCCCGGCCCGAGCTAAACGTGACGCGCTACACCTCGTTTGGCCGCATCCGGCCGCTGCACACCAATGCCGTGATTTTCGCCTTCGTAGGCAACGGCATTTTCACGGGCGTGTACTATTCGTTGCAGCGGCTATGCAAGGCCCGGATGTTCTCCGATGTACTTAGCAAAATACACTTTTGGGGCTGGCAGCTCATCATCGTGTCGGCCGTTATTTCACTGCCGCTAGGGTACACCACTAGCAAGGAATACGCCGAGCTAGAGTGGCCGATTGACATCGCCATTACGGTGATTTGGGTGGTGTTTGGCTGGAACATGTTCGGCACCATTGCCCGGCGGCGCGAGCGGCATTTGTACGTGGCCATCTGGTTTTACATCGCCACGTTTATCACGGTGGCCGTGCTGCACATCGTGAACTCGATGGCGCTGCCGGTGAGCTTCATGAAAAGCTACTCGATGTACGCCGGCGTGCAGGACGCGCTGGTGCAGTGGTGGTACGGCCACAACGCGGTGGCGTTTTTCCTCACCACGCCCTACCTGGGCATGATGTACTACTTCCTGCCCAAGGCTGCCGAGCGGCCGGTGTATTCTTACCGGCTCAGTATCATTCACTTCTGGGCGCTGATTTTTATTTACATCTGGGCCGGGCCGCACCACTTGCTCTACACCGCCCTGCCCGACTGGGCCCAGAGCCTGGGCGTGGCCTTCAGCATCATGCTGATTGCGCCGAGCTGGGGCGGCATGATAAACGGCCTGCTGACGCTGCGCGGCGCCTGGGACCGGGTGCGCACCGAGCCGGTACTCAAGTTTTTTGTGGTGGCCATCACGGCCTACGGCATGGCCACCTTCGAGGGCCCCATGCTGGCGCTGAAGAACGTGAACGCCATTGCGCACTTCACCGATTGGATTGTGGCCCACGTGCACGTGGGGGCCCTGGGCTGGAACGGCTTCCTCACCTTCGGGATGCTGTACTGGCTGTGGCCGCGCCTCTACCGCACGCCACTGTTCTCCAAGAAATTGGCTAATACGCACTTCTGGCTGGGCACGCTGGGCATTTTGTTCTACGCGCTGCCTTTGTACTGGGCCGGTTTCACGCAGGGGCTGATGTGGAAGCAGTTCAACGCCGAGGGCATGCTGCAATACCCCAACTTCCTGGAAACGGTGCTGCAAATCGTGCCGATGTACTATTTGCGCGGCATGGGCGGGGTGCTGTACCTGAGCGGCGTGTTCCTAATGATGTACAATTTGTACCAGACTGCCAAAGCCGGCACGTTGCTGGCCAACGAGCCCGCCCAGGCCCCGGCGCTGCTGCCCGAAGCCCAGGACCCGCACGCCCAGGGCGGCCACTGGCACCGCTGGATTGAGCGCCGCCCGGTGCAGCTCAGTATCGGGGCCACGGTAGCCATCGCCATCGGCGGGGCCGTGGAGATGGTGCCCACGTTCCTGGTCAAGAGCAACGTGCCCACCATTGCGGCGGTGCACCCTTACCGGCCGCTGGAGTTGCAGGGCCGCGACCTCTACATCAAGGAAGGCTGCTCGAACTGCCACACCCAAATGGTGCGTCCCTTCCGCTCCGAAACCGAGCGCTACGGCGAGTACTCCAAGGCGGGCGAGTTTGTGTACGACCGGCCTTTCCTGTGGGGCAGCAAGCGTACCGGGCCCGACCTGCACCGCGTGGGGGCCAAGTACCCCAACTCGTGGCACTACAACCACATGATGGACCCCACCAGCATGTCGCCGGGCTCTATTATGCCCGCCTACCCCTGGCTGTTTGATAATCAATTGGATAACAGCACGCTGCCCGCCAAAATCCGGGTGCTGCAAAAGCTGGGCACGCCCTACCCCGCCGGCTTCGACCGCCGGGCCGTGGCCGACGCCGAAACCCAGGCCCGCAGCGTGGCCGCCGCCCTCAAAACGGAGGACATCGACGTGAAATCGGACCGCGAAATCGTGGCCCTCATCGCCTACCTCCAGCGCCTAGGTACCGACATCAAGGTGAAGCCCGCGCAAGTGGCCGCCACGGCGGCGCAGTAGTAGGGCCGCGCTCTCCTTAACTCACTCATTACCATGGAAAAGAATGTTTTGCAATCCATCGCGGGCATCACGATTTACCCGCTCATCTCCTTCGGTATTTTCTTCCTCTTTTTCACAGCCCTGCTGGTGTACGTGCTGGTGGCCAACAAACAGCACCTACACACCATGAGCCAGCTGCCGCTGGCTAGCGACGACGAAGAAACGCTCAAAACCACTCTTAACCACGACATTATATGCTAACCCTCCGCGCCTTCTCGTTGACTTTTCTGGGCCTGCTCACCGGCTTTATGGCCGCCGCCCAAACGCCCGGTACCGCCCCTACGCCCATTACCCTCCTGAGCTGGGTAGTGTGGTTCCTGGCCGGTTTGGTGTTATTAATGGCCGTCATGACCGCCGGTTCGGTGACTTCGGCCGCCCAGCGCCGCTACGAGGCGGAGCAAGGCCAGCCAACTGCTGCTGAAGTCGCTATGGCAGCGGCGGCACCGATTGAAGTGGCTGCGGCCCAGGCCGTCACGACCGAAGCTGCTCCGCAAGTAGTCACCATCGAAGAGGCTGTTTACGCATGATACGGCCCCGGCAAGCACTACTAGCGGCCGGCGCGGTGCTGCTGTTCACCCGCCCCGCCCTGGCCCAAACGGCGGCAACCAGTACCCCCGCGGCGGCCGATTCGAATTATGCGCTGGTCTGGTTCCTGCTGAGCACGCTGGTACTGGTGGGGATGGTGTTTCTGGTGTTGTTCGTGGCGCTCATTAGCTGGATGCGGCCG
>NZ_MDZA01000440.1 GCF_001816125.1 Hymenobacter coccineus
CATCTCCTCCTGACTAACTCAATCGATTTGGTTAATCAGCGGGAGAGATGCTTCGGCTGCGCTCAGCATGACCGATTTATAGTTTATTCGCCTCCCCTACTTCCTTACGGGGCTGAGGGTAGTATTACCGCCGGGGGCCCCGGGGACGGGCTTCTTGGCGTAGTGCTTGCGCGCGGGCACATCGCCCATGTAGCTGTCGATGTGCCGGTGGTCGGTTTGGGGCATGGGCATGCCGGGGGCCAGGTAGTAGTCGCCGCGCGACACTTCCAGCTTGCGCTTACCAGCGCCGGTGGCCTTGAGGGTACCGGCGCGGTAATAATTGCCTTTTTTACGGCTCGCTTGGCGCACCGAGCGCTTGTAGTTTTTGGTGCCGGTTTGGGCCTGGGCTCCAAACAGCACGGCGAGCACCAGGGCCCCAGCGAGGAAAGAACGTAGCATATAAGCAGCGTAATTGATTGAATAAAGAAGTGGGCCCCAGCGCTTAGCCGGGGCCCACTCTACGTATAATTGGCGGTCGGAGATTGGCCTAGCCTAGCGAGGGGTTGGCGAGAGCGTGGTTTGCCGCGTGCTAACGGGCGCTTTGCGGGGCGTACCGTCGTAGTTGTCCATCTCGTGGCCCGTGCGGATGTGCACGTTCATGCCCGGAGCGGCGTACACCGCGTCGCGGCCCTGGCGGGCCTGGGCGTCGTCGTAAGCCTCCCAGCCGGTGGGCTCGGTCACGGCGGCCATCACCGGGGTGGCGGGGTCGGGGGCGGGCCAGGCAGCAGCGGCGGCGCGGGTGGTTTTGCGCACGGTGCGCTGCGCTTTCTTGGCCACGCGACGGGTGGTGCGGGTGGTTTTTTTGGTAGTGGCCGGCGTGGTTTGGGCGCTGGCTTCAGCAATCAAAAACACCGACAAAGCGAGGGTAATAATAGAGCGGAACATGGCGAAGCGGGCTTGAAGAGTGGGGGGATGCTTGTCCAAAATCGAAGACCGTGCCAAACTCGCTATTCACTGCCCGGGGCCCCTGGCCGCTGGATTTAATCAGGGGCACCCGCTAATTCAACCCAAAAGACGCCCCGCCCGGCTGCATGAGCTAAGCGGGACATTTTGGGTTGAATTGACGGTCGGGGACCCGGCGTTTAGGGGCTATTTCTGACGGGGAATTGTCATTCCGACGAAGGAGGAATCTGAGTAAAATAGTTAAGAACGTTCCTCAGATTCCTCCTTCGTTGGAATGACAATTCCCCGTTCAGAAAAACCTTCTGGCAGGCACTTACTTGGGCGAGAGCGTGGTGCGGCGCTTGGCCGGCTTGTCGGTTGGCTCTATGTTGGTCGAGTTATAAGGCTCTACTTTGCCCGATTTGATATGCACGGGCATGCCGGGGGCAGCGTACACGCCTTGGCCCTGGCCATTACTGCCCGACGACGAGCCGGGGGCCCCGTTGCCAAAGCCGCCATCGGTGGCGGTGGCATCGGAAGTGGCGGCCGGCATGGGCATGGTTTTTTCCGCGGGGGCGGCGGGTGTGGCGGTGATGCGCGGGGCCGTTTGGGCAGTGGCGGCGAGGGCGGCGGTGGCCAGCAATGCGGTGAGCAAGGAACGGAGCATAAGGACGAGGAACAAGGGTGAAAAAGAAGCCGTTGGCCCCGCCGGTGGGCGGGCCAACGAGCTGCCTACGCGAAACCGCCCGCTGGGGTGCCGCCCGGCCGTAACTTTGCACCTATGCTACAGGATTCCATTGCCGGCCTCGAGGCCGAAATCAGCGCCCAGGAGCTGGCCACCGCGGCCCAGCTCGACGCTTTCCGCATTGCTTACCTCGGCCGCAAGGGCCGCCTGGCCGACTTGTTCGACCAGCTCAAAACCGTGCCCGCCGACCAGAAGCGCGCCGTGGGCCAGCAGCTCAACCAGCTCAAGCAAGCCGCCCAGGCCCGCCACGACGAGGCCCAGCAGGCCTTGGAGGCCGCCACCGCCAACCAGCCCGCCGATGCCGGCTACGATTACACCCTGCCGCCCGTGCCCCACGCCCTGGGCACCCGCCACCCCCTGAGCCTGGTGCGCGAGGAGATGCTGCGCATCTTCGGCCGCATCGGCTTCTCGGTGGCCGAGGGCCCCGAAATCGAGGACGACTGGCACAACTTCACGGCCCTCAACTTCCCCGAGAACCACCCGGCGCGCGACATGCAGGACACGTTCTTCATCGCCCCGCCCGCCCCCAAAAGCCCGCTTGATGCTGCCGACTCCGGGGCCCCCGACGTGCCGCTGCTGCTGCGCACCCACACCAGCAACGTGCAGGTGCGGGTGATGGAAACCCAGGCCCCGCCCATCCGGTCGGTGATGCCGGGGCGCGTGTACCGCAACGAGGCCATTTCGGCCCGCGCCCACATGATGTTCCACCAAGTGGAAGGCCTGTTCGTCGACGAGGGCGTGAGCTTCGCCGACCTCAAGCAAACGGTGTACTATTTTGTAAATGAGCTGTTTGGGGCCGACATCAACATCCGGTTCCGGCCCAGCTTCTTCCCCTTCACCGAGCCCAGCGCCGAGATTGACATTACCTGCCTCATCTGCAAAGGCAAGGGCTGCAACATCTGCAAGTACTCGGGCTGGGTGGAAATCGGCGGCTGCGGCATGGTGGACCCCAACGTGCTCGAAAACAGCGGCATCGACCCCGAGAAATACTCCGGCTACGCCTGGGGCATGGGCATCGAGCGCATCGCCATGCTCAAGTACCAAATCAAGGACTTGCGCCTGTTCACGGAAAACGACCTGCGCTTTTTGCGGCAGTTCGAGGCCGTGTAGGGCCCCGGGGTTCTGAATTAATTCGCTCGGTCTTGCTGTTGCCTTTGCCATGACGCCCAACTTGTTGCCCCCCGTGCTGCCGCCGGCCGCCGCGCTGCCCGAAGCCTCCGCCCCGGCCATTAGCTTGGCGGACTGGCTGAACCATATGACGGAGGACGAATTCTACGTCTTCTGCCAGCGCAACGCCGAGCTGAAATTTGAACGCCGGGCCGACGGCACCATTGAGTTTTTGAGCATGACCGGAGGAACCACGGGCCGCCGCAATAGCGAGCTGCTGACAGATTTAACCATCTGGAACCGCCAAGGCCGGACGGGTGAAGTATTCGACTCCTCCACTGGCTTCCGGCTGCCCAACGGCGCGGTGCGCTCGCCCGACGTGGCGTGGGTGCGCGCCGACCGCTGGGGGGCCCTGGCGGCTGCGCAGCAGGAGCGTTTCCCGCCGCTGTGCCCCGATTTTGTGGTGGAGCTGGCTAGCCCGTCCGACAGCCTGACTGATTTGGCGGCGAAGCTGTTGGAGTACATCGCCAACGGCTGCCACTTGGCCTGGCTCATCGACCCCAAAACCGAAACCGCCCGCGTGTTCCGTGCCGACGGTTCGGTGAGCGTCGTCAAGTCATTTGACGAAACCCTAAGCGGTGAAGATGTGCTGCCGGGCTTCCAGTTTGCCCTGGCCGCGCTGCGCTAATTCAATTAAGAACCAAGAATAAATAATTAATAAAACCCGGATTTAGCTAAAAGCACTAGCCAATAATTCAGCGGCTTCAACAAAATAAAAATCAGCGAAATCACGGTTAATCAGTCTAAATCAGCGATTGTGAAAGTTAGAAATCAAAACCAAAACAAGGTCAACGTCATCACGCTGGGCTGCTCGAAGAACATCGTGGACAGCGAGGTGCTGATGGGCCAGCTCCAGGCCAATGACTTTGACGTGACGCACGAGGCGACGAAAAGCGACGCCAACATCGTCATCATCAACACCTGCGGCTTCATCGACAACGCCAAGCAGGAAAGCATCGACACCATTCTGCGCTACGCCGACGAGAAGGAAGCCGGCCGTTTGGAGAAGCTCTACGTGACGGGCTGCCTCTCGCAGCGCTACAAAGACGAGCTGGAGGTGGAAATCCCGCAGGTGGACGCCTACTTCGGCACCCTGGAGCTGCCCCAGATGCTGAAGGTGCTGAACGCCGACTACAAGCACGAGCTGGTGGGCGAGCGCCTGCTCACCACGCCGCGCCACTACGCCTACTTCAAAATTGCCGAGGGCTGCAACCGCCCGTGCTCGTTCTGCGCCATCCCGCTGATGCGCGGCAAGCACGTGGACCGCACCATGGACGACCTCGTGCGCGACGCCGGCCGCCTGGCCGCCCAGGGCACCAAGGAGCTGATTCTCATTGCCCAGGACCTGACCTACTACGGCCTGCAAGCCTACGGCGAGCGCAAGCTGCCCGAGCTGCTACGCCGCCTCTCCGACGTGAACGGCATTGAGTGGATTCGGATGCAGTATGCTTATCCGTCGCAGTTCCCGCTGGAGGCGCTGGACGTGATGGCCGAGCGCGCCAACATCTGCAAGTACCTCGACATGCCCTTACAGCACGGCTCGGATAACATGCTGAAAACCATGCGCCGCGGCATCACCCGCCGCCGCACCTCGGAGCTCGTGGACACCATCCGGCAGCGGGTACCAGGCATTGCGCTGCGCACCACGCTCATCAGCGGCCACCCCGGCGAAACGGCGGCCGACTTCGAGGAAATGTACGAGTTTGTGCGCCAGACGCGGTTCGAGCGGCTGGGCATTTTTACGTACTCGCACGAGGACAACACGCACTCTTACACCCTGGAAGACAGCGTACCCGCCGAGCTCAAGCAGGAGCGCGCCGACGCCATCATGGAGCTGCAACAGGGCATTTCGCTGGAGCTGAATGAGGCCCGCGTGGGCCAGACCTACAAGGTGCTGTTCGACCGCAAGGAAAGTGGCCATTTCGTGGGCCGCACCGAGTTCGACTCGCCCGAGGTGGACAACGAGGTGCTGGTGCCGGTGGAGAAAGACACGTTCGTGCGCCTGGGCGACTTCGCGAACGTGAAAATTACCTCGGCCACGGATTTCGACTTGTACGGCAAGCTTGTATGAGATAAAGGTTGGACCGTCATGCTCATCTAGCGTCCGCGTAGCCGAAGCATCTCTACTGCTTCACTAACTAGGATTACTGCCGCGGTAGAGATGCTTCGACCGCGCAGACGCTAGATGAGCATGACGGTCTAGAGGAACTAGCTGTGAAGCCCTGCGCGCCTGACTTTGGGGCCCCAGCGCACATTCATTTATAAAAGGCAGCCAAACGGCTGCCTTTTTTGTTTAGTCCCGACCTTTACGGCGCGACCCAGTCGCGCCGCTTCCAATCGTCCCCAAAATCCGACGACTTCGCTCAATTCGATAAATCCGTGGTTCAGACACTTTCTTACGCCGACACCGGCGCTTTCTCCGGCCTTCTCACCGATTACCTAGCCCAAAAGCCGGAGCTAGCTCCCTTCTACCACCGCTGGCCGGCGCTGGACAACTTCACCGCCCAAATCGAGGAGAAGCAAGCCGCCTACTCGCCCGAGGCCCGGCAGCGGCTGGTGGGGGCCCTGCGCGCCCAGTACGCGGCTGGCGACGTGCCGCCCGCCGTGGCCGCCAACCTCGATTTGTTGGAGAAGGACACCACGTTCACCATCACCACCGGCCACCAGCTCAACCTGCTCACGGGGCCCCTGTACTTCGTGTACAAAATCGTGTCGGCCATCAAGTTGAGCCGCGAATTGAAGGCCAAGTATCCGCAGTACGACTTCGTGCCCGTGTACTGGATGGCCACTGAGGACCACGACTTTGCTGAAATTAACCATTTCTCGCTCTTCGGCAAAACCTACCAATGGGACGCCGAAGGCACCGGGGGCCCCGTGGGCCGCCTGCCCCTGGCCGGCCTGGAGGAGCAGCTGCTGAGCCAGCTGCCGCCCGAGGTGCCGGCCCTATTCCGCGATGCCTACGCCGGGGCCCCCACGCTGGCCGCCGCCACCCAGCGCCTCGCCGACGGCCTCTTTGGCCAGTACGGCCTGGTAACGCTCGACGCTGACCGCCCCGACCTGAAGCAGGCCCTCGTGCCGGTGTTAGAGCAGGAAATCCAGCACCAAACCTCCAACGCCGCCGTGCAGGCCACCAACGCCCGCCTCACCGCCGCCGGCTACAAGCCGCAGGTGTACTCACGCCCCCTCAACCTGTTCTTCCTCACCGACAGCGGCTTGCGCGAGCGGCTGGAGCCCGACGCCAACGGCGCCGACTGCGTGGAGGTGACCGTGCGCAACACCGCCCGCTGCCACAGCCAGGCCGAACTGCTGGAGCTGGCCCGCCAGCAGCCCGAGCGTTTCAGCCCCAACGTGGTGCTGCGGCCCGTGTACCAGGAGCTGCTAATGCCCAACCTGGCCTACATCGGTGGGGGCGCGGAGGTGGCGTACTGGTTCCAGTTGAAGGACGTTTTCGCGGCGTTCAACGTGCCGTTTCCCATCGTGCTGCCCCGCAACTCGGCCATGTACGTGAGCCGCGCCAACGCTGGTAAACTCAAGAAACTGGGCCTGAGCACGACGGATATTTTCCGCTCGCTGCCCGAGCTGAAAAAGCAAGTCGGCGCCGCCCTGGGCCAGGAAGAAATCAGCCTGAAAGAGCAGCAGGAGGCCCTGGCCGCTACCTTCCAGCAAGTGCAGGACCTGGCCCAGCGCCTCGACGCTTCGCTGGTGCGCACCGTGGCCGCCGAAGCCCAAAAAGCCGCAGCAGGCCTCGCTGGCCTCGAAAAGCGCCTCAGCAAAGCCGCCGAAACCAAGCACGAAACCGCCTACGCCCAGCTGGCCGTCCTCAAGGAAAAGCTCTTCCCCGGCGGCGGCCTGCAAGAGCGCACCGACAACGTGCTGAACGTATTAATTAACAACCCCGCATTCATCAATCAATTAATAGGGGCCCTGGAACCGCTGGCGCTGAACTTCGCGGTAATTGAGGAAGATTAAATACTTGTCAATCAATATTATGCCCGCAGATAATATTATAAATAGAGAATTAGTTATTCAGCATTTGGGACATTGGCCTTCGTTTCACGATGCCGAAATTGTAAGCCTGAGGTTTACACGTGGCGTACCTGGTTACTGGCCAGTAATTTATCTGAAAATAGATGTCATTGGGATTGGCTTGGTGGAATTAGAGTTTCAAGAAGTGCGAGACTACAAACTCGATGGTTTTAATCATCAAAACGTAATTTTTGATATTAGTTTCAATGAAGAGAATGAGTTGATTAATTGTGAAATTGATACATCTTATGGGTTGGGTGGAAGCATTACAGCTCAAAGCGTAGCAGTAAGGAGGTTTTCACCGCACCTTTAAGGGGCTACTTGAATTAATTAAAATGTACTCTAGACCGTCATGCTGAGCGCAGCCGAAGCATCTCTACTGCTCGACTAGTCAGAATTACTGCTGCGGTAGAGCTGCTTCGACTGCGCTCAGCATGACCGTTTTAATTAATTCAAACCATTTCTGATTAAATCCTTGATTAATCTAGGAATGACTAAACCCGCCCTGCGCCGCACCGCCCTGGCCCGCCGCGGGGCCCTAACTGCCACCGAAGTGGCGGAACGCAGCGGATTAATTAGCGAGCAATTATTTCAGCATTTCCCAGTGGCGGCGTGGCAGTGGCTGCACGTGTTTCTGCCGTTAATTAATAAGAATGAGCCGGATACTTGGGTAATTATCCGGCGCATTTGGGCCGATTTTCCGGGCTTGCAGCTGGCGGCGCCGGTGGTGCAGCCCGATGGCATTTCGCTGAAGCACTACGAGTTGACAGCCACCACGCCGCTGGTGGCCAACCGTTGGGGCATCCCGGAGCCGGTGGGGGCCCCGGCGGCGGCGGTTACGCCCACGGTGTTCGATGCGGTGCTGGTGCCGCTGCTGGCCTGCGACGTGCACGGGCAGCGCGTGGGCTACGGGGGAGGGTTTTACGACCGGTTTTTGGCGCAGTGCCGGCCGGGCACGGCCTTCGTTGGGCTCAACATTTTGGACGAGCAGCCGGGGGCCCCGCTGGCCGATACGCTGCCCACCGACGTGGCCCTGACGGCCCTCATGACGCCGGCGGGCGTGTGGCGTTTTTAGGGCCCTCGGCGGCCCAAAAATAAATAGTGGCTGGGGCCTACAAGGACAGCAATAAGGGAATATAGCGGTGCGTTGGTGTTTCATCTTCCACTCATTCGCCCCGTCGCCTATGGCCTCCCTCGAACCGAAAGCCTCCGCCCCCGCTCCCACCGGCCGCCGACGAAGTAAGAAGATGTCGACCCGCATCGACATGACGCCGATGGTGGACCTCGCGTTTCTACTGCTCACGTTTTTCATGCTCACCACCACGTTTGCCAAGCCCTACGTGATGCAGCTGACCATGCCCGTGCCCGACGAAAAGCACCCGGTTGATCTGGCTGCTTCGAAGGCCATGACCGTTATCCTAGGCAAAAACCACCGCGTGCACTACTACTTCGGCCTGAACCAGCCGGCCGACAAAACGGTGGCTGCCGCCCGGCTGGAAACCACGGATTTTGGGGCCCAGGGCATCCGGCAGGTGCTGCTGGCCCGCCAGCGGCGGGGCCCCGTGGTAGTGCTCATCAAGCCCGGCGCCGACTCGCAATACAAGGACATGGTGGACATTCTCGACGAGATGAGCATCACCAACCAGCGGCAATACGCCCTCACCAAACTTTCCCCTTCCGACCTCATCCTCTTAACTAGCAACGCATTATGATGACCAATGCCCAGCTGGCCACGGCCAGCCTCGACGACATCGTATTCGACGGCCGCAACCGGACCTACGGGGCCTACCTGCTGCGCCACCTCTACCAGCGCCACGTGACGCGGGCGCTCGGCATTGCCCTGGCCCTGCTGGCGCTGCTGGTGGGCGGCCAGGCCCTGGCGCGGCTAATCAGGGGCCCCGAGGTGGTAATTCCTTTCGTGCCCACGGGCGTAATTAATCCTGAGGTGAAGCCGCTGATTATTGATCCCATTATCGTAACGCCGCCACCTGTAGCTACCGTACAACCTAAAACGGTGGCCATCAACTCCACTAAGTTCGACAACATCAAGGTTGTCCACGATAATATCGTTACCGAAGATATTCCGGAGCAGGATCAATTGGCAACTGCGCACGTTGCTACCGTAACCATCAAAGGTGGTATCGACGAAGCCGACGTGACGGACCTCAAGCCAGTGGTGGGCCCCACGACCGTTGGCGATGAGGTAAGCGACAAACCATTTATAACAGTGGAGCAGATGCCGCAGCTGCCCGGCGGCGGCGGCACCGAGGCCATCGTGGCGGCCATCCAAAAGGCGGCGCGCTACCCCACTCAGGCCCTATCAGCCGGCGTGGAGGGCAAGGTGTTCGCCAGCTTCGTGGTGAACGCGCAGGGCGAAGTGACGGACCTAAAAATCGTGAAGGGCCTGGGTTCGGGCTTGGATGAGGAGACGCTGCGGGCCATTAGCAAGCTGCCGCGCTTCATTCCGGGCCGCCAAAACGGACGGGCTGTGAGCGTACAGTACACCGTCCCGATTTCCTTCCACCTAGACAAATAGCGTCGCTGTTTTGGTAACAGAAAAGCCCTTGGCCGCGTAGCCAGGGGCTTTTCTGTTTTATACTGGTTAACAATTTCTTAGAATTAATTGAAAGTCATGCTGAGCGCGGCTAGGTCGTCATGCTCATCTGGCGTCCGCGCAGCCGAAGCATCTATCTGGCTGACTAATAATTAATTACTGCCGCGGTAGAGATGCTTCGGCTGCGCGGACGCCAGATGAGCATGACGTTCAATTAATTCCTCAACTGGCTGCATCAGCAACACACCAGCCGCCGCGCTTATTCACTCACCTCCACAATGCGGGACTGGCCCCAGGGCGCGATGCGCACCTGCACCCGCAGCGGCCGGGCCACGGTGGATTTGCGCAAAACGCTGGCCGCCGGCACGTAGTAGCGCTCCAGGCCGTAGCGCAGCCCCAGGGTACGCGGAAACACATCGGTGACCCAACCGCGCAGCACGGCTTGGCCGGCTTCGGCGTGCGGTTCGGCGGCGTACACGCCCAGCACGGTGGCCGCGGCGGGGGCCCCAGCAGAGGTAAGCAACACGTACACACTTTGGCGGATGTGGGGCTCGTCGGGGCCCTGCCACTGGGTGCGGGGCACGGTCGCCACGGCGTAGCGCAGGCGCACAAAATCGGTGGTTTTGAGGGTGGTGAGGTCGGCAGGGGTGGCGGCCAGCACCACGGCTTTGCCCAGCGCGGTGGTGGCGTAGCCTGCGCCGGCCACGCCCAACACATAAAGCACCTGGGCCCCCACCAGCAGCCGCGGCAGCAGCTTGAACCGGGGCAAGGCTTCGGGAACGGCGGCGACAGCAGAAGCCATAAGGCGTTGGTTTAGAGACGAAAGAAACAGCAGCGCGCGCTACTCGGTGGGCCTGGCGGGGCCTGGGGCCGCGCCGGGGGCCCCAGCGGCGGCCAGCACCCGGGCGTTGCGGCGGCGCAGGTACCAGCTCAGGCCCAGCAGCAGCACCCCACCGAGCAGGAAAAACAGCGACTTATCCAGGAACGCCCACGTCAGCTTGAAGTACGCCACCATCGTGGCCCCCACAAACAGCACCGTGCCCAGCGTGAGCTGGTCGGCATCGCCGGCGCGGTGGGCGCGCAGCAGCACCGAGCCGGCATGGGCGTACAGCACCACCAGCGTGGCAATGGCCAGCGGCAGCCCACCGGGCAAATAAAAGCCGGGCAGCAGCAGCAACCAATCGGGCAGCGTATCGAGGCGGCCGCGCTGTTTTTTGCCAGCCACCGACAGCGCCAGCACCGCCCCCAGGGCCCCTAAATAGGCCAGCACTGGCGGGCGCAGCAGGTCAGCATAGGCATCGGTTTCGCCAAACAGGGCCAGGCCCAGGGCAAACAGGTAGGCGGCAATGAGCGGGGGCCCCTGCGCGGCGCGGCCGGCGGGGCGGTTGGCCTGCCAGTCGCCGGCCGCATACACGAGCATGGCCGGCACAAAAAACCAGGTGATTTTGGCGTGCGAAACGCCCACCCACAGCGCCGCCTGCCACAGCAAGCCCGCCGACAGCACCGTGCTCAGCAGGCCATCGGGGCGGCGCCACCAGAAGTAGCCCAGGCCCCCGGCCAGCAGCGCGGCGGTAGCGTAGCTGTAGCTGCCCAGCGCCTGGGTGCAGTAGGTTTGCACCACCGCCCCAATGAGCACGGTGAGGGCGGCCAGCATGCGGCTGCGGTGCGCGTAGGCCAGGGCCACGCCGGCCACCACCCAGGCCAGCAGTCCGCTGGCGTCGTAGCCCACCAGCTGGTAGGTTTGGCTGACGAGGATGATGCTGACGCCAAATAGCATCAGCCCCAGGCCCACCAGGCCCCGGCCCAGGGTGCGGTTGCCGCGCTGCACGAAGTAATGCCCCCCAGCGTAGGCCCCCACCAGGCTGCTCAGCAGCAGGGCCAAGCGCGCCACCGGCGGCAGGGCAGCCCAGTTGGCCGCCACCACACTCAGGGCGCTCAGGGCCACCAGCAGGCTGCCCAGCAGCGGCAGCAGGCCCACGGCGGGCACGGCATCGGGTGGGTAGCGCGCCAGCAACTGCTGCCGCTGGGCCTCCGTGATGAGGCCCTCGGCCACCCAGGCCGGGCTTTCGGTGTGGAGAAATTTATGGCTCATTCCGGCTGCAACATACGCTTGCCGGCACGGCCAGCGCCGTTTCCATCAGCTCGGCCACTGCCGCATCCAGGCCGTGGTACCAATCCTCGTGCGGCGACGCAGCCCCGCAGCCGCCGGGCAGCGGCGGCAGTCGGTGTCGCGCCAGCGGCGCTGACAGCGCGGGCACACGGCCGCCGTTTCGAAGGTGTTCCACACGCAGCCGCAGGTGCACTGCCAGTGCGCGCCGCCGTCGGGCTCCCAGTGGCAGCGCGGGCAGTAAATGGCCAGGGACGAATCGGTAGGCATAAGGGTCAAGTTAACGGATAAACGGCTAAGCCGGCTTGCGGGCCCGCGTCATTTCGCGTTTGCCGGGGGGCCCCGGCAGCTTCTCCGTCAGCCAGCCGGCGGCCCGCAGGTTGCGCCGGAACTGGCCTTGGGCGCAGTAGCTCACCAGCACGGCCCCGGGCGCGGCGGCCGTGTAGAGCTTCGCAAACACGGCCTCCGTCCACAGCTCGGGCTGCTTTTCGGGAGCAAAAGCGTCGAAATAGATGAGGTTGTAGTAGCTGGCGGGCAGGGCAACGGTTTGCAGCGGCTGCGGCCTTTTCCAGACGGTGAACCAAGGCGTCATTTCTACGGGCACGTCCCAGGGCACGGTGTGCAGATAGGCAAAATGCCGGCCCAGCCACTCGCCCCGCTGGTCCCATTCGGGCCGCAGCGCCGCCACCACAGCGGGCGGCAGCGGGAACGTCTCCAAGCCATCGTATTCGAGGAAGCTCTCCGTTGGGGCCCCTTGGTTTGCCTCCAGCGTCAGAATGGCGTTGAGGCCGGTTCCCAAACCCACTTCCAGCACCCGCAACGGTTGCGCATAAGTAGTGCCACCGGCCGCCAGCAGCGGCTTCAGCCCAGCCGCAATAAATACGTGCTGCGATTCTTGCCGTGCGCCGTGCGTGGAGTGGTAGTGCTCGTCGAGGGCCGGCACGTAGAGCGTGGGCGAGCCGTCGGCGGTGGTGCGCACCTCTATTTTTGCTTCCTCGAAGGAAGATAATTCATGCATAGCTCGTTGAACCCATGGCCCGCGTAAAAGTAAGTTTGCCCGAAAGCTTTGGCTTCGCAGTGGAGATTCCCGTCCGCATCACCGACCTCAACTACGGGGCCCACCTTGGCAACGACGCCCTGCTGAGCCTCTTACACGAGGCGCGGGTGCAGTACCTGGCCCGCCTCGGAACGGCCGAGTTTGACCCGGCCACCCGCCTGGGCTTCATCATGGCCGACGTGGCCATCGAGTACAAGGGCGAGGCGTTTCACGGCGACGTGCTGCGCATCGAAGTAGGGCCCCTAGACCTGAATAAATATGGTTTCGACTTGGTGTACTGGGTAAAAAACCAGGCGGGCAAGGAAATAGCCCGCGCCAAAACCGGTATGCTCTGCTTCGACTACAACGCCCGCAAACTACGCGGGCTGCCGCCCGAGCTGGCAGCAAAACTGGTGTAATAAGACCCCAGCGTGTACCTTGTAATCCTCTTCTTATCAGGTACTAGCGCTTATATTTTACAATGTTATTTACTCCACAATTAATAGGTCGATTCGCCGTAACTGGAGCAATTTTGCTTGCTGCCACGGGCGCCACCCGTGCGCAATCAGCCTCACCTGAAGAAAAAGTGTACACTTACGTTGAGCAAATGCCGCAGCTACCCGGCGGCGGTGGGGCCACGGCTATCCTGACGGCTATTAAACGACGGGTAGATTTTCCTGCTCAAGCCCTACGCGAACGCGCGGTGGGGCAGGTGTTTGTTGGCTTCACGGTGGCCGCCGACGGCATGATCAAGGACATTGCCATCGTTCGGGGCTTCCGGGACGATTGCGATTTGGCCGTGGTACGTGCTGTGCAGCAGTTGCCCCAGTTCTCCCCCGGCCGGCAGCTGGGCCGGGGCGTGCCCGTGCGCTTCACCATGTCCATTCGGTTTCAGCCACCGGCAGCCCCACCCGCCGATAGCACAGCTAGCCGGTAGACCACCTGCGAAAAGAGGGCACGCGCAGCAGTCCTGGGGCCCTACGGGAACCCAACGCCTTGCCTGCTTGTATCTTTGCACTATGTTATTCGAACTGCCCCTCGCCCCCACGCTCACCAAGCGCGACATCCGCAAAGTATCGGCCGACGACCTGAAGGCATTCATGGTGGAGCACGGCGAGAAGCCCTTCCGCGCCAAGCAGGTAGTGGAGTGGCTGTGGAAGAACGCGGCCGGCTCGTTTGAGGAGATGAATAACCTCTCGCTGGCCACCCGCGAGCTGCTGGGGGCCCATTTTGTCATCAACGGCGTGACAGTGCAAAACCAACAGCGCAGCAACGATGGCACCATCAAATCGGCCTTTAAGCTCTACGACGGCAACATCGTGGAGGGCGTGCTCATCCCGCACGACACGCGCATGACGGCATGCATCAGCAGCCAGGTGGGCTGCTCGCTGACCTGTAAGTTTTGCGCCACCGGCTACATGGACCGCAAGCGCAACCTCGACGCGGCCGAGATTTACGACCAGGTGGTGCGCATCCGCGAGCAGTGCGAGGGCCAGTACGGCACGCCGCTCACCAACATCGTGTACATGGGCATGGGCGAGCCGCTGCTCAACTACGCCAACGTGGTGGAAAGCGTGCGCCGCATCACGGCCCCCGACGGCCTGAACATGGCCCCGCGCCGCATCACCATCAGCACGGCCGGCATCGCCAAAATGATCAAAAAGCTGGCCGACGACGACGTGAAGGCTAACCTGGCCCTGAGCCTGCACGCGCCCACCGATGCCAAGCGCAACGAAATCATGCCCATCAACGAGGCCAACTCGCTGGCCGCGCTGAAGGAGGCCTTGCAGTACTACCACGAGAAAACCGGCCGCAAGGTCACCTACGAGTACATCGTGTTCGAGAACTTCAACGACACGCTGGAGGACGCTGAGAACCTGCTGAAAATCAGCAAGTGGCTGCCCTGCAAAATCAACCTCATCGAGTACAACCCCATCGAAAACGCCGACTACCGCAACACCGGCGAGGAAAACCTCATGTCGTTCCACCAGTACCTGGCCGACCGCGGCGTGCAAACCAACTTGCGCCGCTCGCGCGGCAAGGACATCGACGCCGCCTGCGGGCAATTGGCGGTGAAGGAAAAGGCGGCGGCGGCGTAGGGGGGATAATTAATTAAATAACAGGGCCCCATCGTTTTGGAAACGGTGCCCCTTCTGCTTATAATTATTTTTGGCGCCCTTGGGTACCTGCGACACCTACGGGCTAGCTGCTTTCAGTTATCCCCTGGCGCCCTGGCTATCGTTATCGAGTGCCTTGGTTGGCTGTCCCGGGGGCCCTAATCGCGCCAGCGGCCCTCGGCCTGGGGCCGGCCAGAGGCTTTTTCCTCGTCCGATTGGCCGGGCTTCACTTCCTCGACGCGCACGCGCACGGCATGGGCCTTGGGCTGCACCCGCTGGCCGAAGGCATCGGCAAATTCCTGGGTAAACTCGGCTCCGAAGAAGATAATGAGCGAGGAATAATTGATCCAGAGCAGCAGCACGATGGCCGAGCCCGCCGCCCCGAACGCCGAGCCGGGGTTGGCGTAGCCGATGTACACGGCGATGAGGAACTTGCCCAGCACGAACAGCAGCGCCGTGATGAAGGCCCCCACGCCCACGTCGCGCCACCGGATAATGGCGTCGGGCAGGAACCGGTAGATGAGGGCAAACAGCAACGTGGTGACGCCCAGCGACAAAGCAAAATCAACTAATTTGATGGCCACCACCCCGGCGGCCGGAATGATTTGCTGGAGCCAACCGGTAAAGGCGCTCAGCACGGCGCTGACCACGAACGAGACGAGCAGTAGCAGCGCCACGCTCAGGATGAGGCCGAAGGAGAGCAGGCGCTGGCGGATGTAGTCGCCGATACCGATGCCGGTGGTTTTAACCTTCAGGTTCCAGATGTCGTTGATGCTTTCCTGAAGGGTGACGAAGAACGTGGTGGCCGCAAAAATCAGCGTGCCCACCCCGATGGCGGTGGCTAGGCCGCTCTTGTCCTGCATGGTGAATGTGGCAATGCTGTCTTGCAGGAACTTGGCCGAATCGGCCCCTACCAGCCCTTTCAGCTGGCCGTACACCTGGCCCGTCACGGCATCGTGGCCCAAAAACTTGCTGGCCACCGTGATGACGATGAGCAGCAACGGCGGCAACGAAAAGATGGTGTAGTACGACAGCGCCGCCGCGTGCCGAAACGAGTTATTATCGATGAACTCGCCGGCCGACGACTTCATTACTTGCAGAACATCAGAAAATTTATACGTCGCCATCCACCAGCTAAAAGGTAAGGTCCTCTTACGGACCCTCCCGGCCTTTCGTTTGCGAAACAAGTAATATCCTGGTTACGAAAGGATTATTTCTCTACTCCATGCGGCGCATCTCCCAGTGCAAGGGGTGCACCGGGGCGGCGCGCAGGGCCCCAGCTAAGGCCGCATCGTCGCTGAAGCGCAACTGGGGCAATTCCAGGGCTTCCACGCTCACCGCCAGCGCGTCGGTGGCGAAAGGCCAGGGCCGCACTGCAACGGGCGTGCCGGGGCCCCCGGGCTGGCGTACGTAGCTGGCGTGCGCCCGGTGGCCGGCCGGCAGCGGGCTGATTTCGACCTCGCGGCCCATCTCGGGCAGCTCCTGGCGGCAGAGGATGAGCGAGAGACGGTCGCACCAGTGCAGCAGGTCGTAGGCGCGGCGGGCCTCGGCGGGTGTTGTTTTCAGTGCCCGCGCCCAGCGGCGTTGGCTCTGCTTCAACTCGTCGAGGAAGGCCGTAGTGGCGAGTGCACTGCCGCGCAGTGGCTCGTACAAACAGCTCAGGTGCAGGCTGGTGAGCAGGCTACGCCATTGCCCCTGGAAACGGGCGGCGTGCAGCAGGTCCTGAGCCTGCGTCAGCGAGAATTCTACTTGCGTGAAGTTGGCCGGGGCCCCAGCGGGCGTGAGGCCGTGGTGACCGCCGTGGCCGTACCAGGCGGCCTGTTCGTCGTCGTGCTGCGCCACGGCCGCCAGTAGGCCCACCCAGCGGTCGGGCGGCAAAAAGGGCGGCCAGGCCCAGGCCAGTTGGGCGGCGAGCAGCGCGTGGGCCTGCTGGTAAATAATTTGCCAGCCGGTGGGCGTGGGGTTGACAATCATGGCGACGGGGCGAAACCTGGCTTCCCGATACGCCCCGGGGGCCCGGGGTTGGGGCCCCCGGGGCCCGGCCGCACCTTTGCCGCCGCTTTCCCGTTTCACCCGCGTGATTTCCGCCTTCCGCTCGCTCGCCCACCGCAACTTTCGCCTCTACTACGCCGGCAGTCGGTGTCCCTCATCGGCACCTGGATGCAGCGGCTGGCCGTGGGCTGGCTCGTGTACAGCCACACCCACTCGGCCCTGCTGTTGGGCCTGGTCTCGTTCTCTAGCCAAATCCCAACGCTGCTGCTCGCCCCCTACGGCGGCACCGTAGCCGACCGCTACAGCCGCTACCGGGTGCTGCTCGTCACCCAGATTGCTTCGCTGGTGCAGGCCTGCGTGCTGGCCTGGCTGGTGCTGAGCGGGCACTACGCTACCTGGGCCGTGGCCGGCCTGAGCCTGCTGCTGGGCACCATCAACGCCTTCGACATCCCGGCCCGGCAGTCGCTGATGGTGGAGCTGGTGGACGACCGCGCCCACCTGCCCAACGCCATTGCCCTGAACTCGACCATGGTGAACCTGGCCCGGCTGGTGGGCCCCGCCCTGGCGGGCCTGCTGCTGGCGCGCTTCGGCGAGGGCCCCTGCTTTGTGGTGAACGCCGTGAGCTTCGTGGCCGTGGTGGCCTCGCTGCTGCTCATGCGCATCGCCCCGCGGCCGCGCGCGCCCACCGCCCGGGGGCCCTGGAAGGCCTGCGCGAAGGCTGGGCCTACCTGCGCGGGGCCCCCGCCCTGCGCCGCCAGATTCTGCTGATGGCGGGCATCAGCTTCTGCGCCATGCCCTACGGCACGCTGCTGCCGGTGTTTGCCCAGGATGTGTTTCACGGCCAGGCCGGTACCTACGGCTGGCTGAACAGCCTGGCGGGCCTGGGGGCCCTAACGGGGGCGTTCTACCTGGCTTCGCAGCCCGCCGAAAACCGCCGCCCGCAGCTCATTACCTACGCGGCGCTAGGGTTTTGCGCCAGCCTGGTGGGCTTCGCGCTCAGCCCGCAGCTGGGGCCCGCGCTGGCCTTCATTACGCTGGGCGGGGCGGGCATGATGCTCTTCATTGCGGGCACCAACACGGCCATCCAAACCAACGTGGCCGACCACATGCGCGGCCGCGTGCTGAGCTACTACGTGATGGCCTTCCAGGGCGTGCAGCCGCTGGGCAGCCTGCTGGCGGGTTGGCTGGCGCGCCACATTGGAGCCCCGCACACGGTGCTGCTGCAAGGCGCGGCGGGCCTACTAGTGGGCCTAGCGTTTTGGTGGACGGGCCGCCGGCCGACAAGCAAGTGGCTCCGCAGCAGCTGGCCGGGCCCCTCAGCTGATGCGCATCCGCGGTTGGTGGCGGCTAGCTGTATAGTCCCAGGGTGAGGTGGGTTGGGTCTCGGATAAAGATAGGCGGGGTTAAGTGCCATTGCTGGCAGATGAATTCGTGCGGGGTTTTGCCCTGTAGCCGTTTGCCGTGGTTGTAAGCCAGCAAAAAGGCTTGTAGGTGCTCGTTGAGTTGGGCCGTGGTCTGGTAGTGATACTGGCGTACTGTAGCCTCTTTCAAGGTGCGGTTGAAGCGCTCAACCTGACTGTTGGTCCAGGGGTGGGCGGGCTTGGTGAAGCGGTGCTCGATGCCGTGCTCGTCGCAGACGCGGTCAAAAATGTGCCGCCAGGCATAGACTTGGTGGGGCATATTACCGAACTGGATACCGTTGTCGGTCAATACTTTATGCACTTGGTAGGGGATGGCGGCCAGCACCCGACGCAAAAAGTCAGCGGCCAGCATTTTCGTGGCACGGGGTTGCAATTCAGCAAAGGCCTGTTTGCTAGTGCGGTCGATGGCGACGAAGAGATATGCTTTGCCTTCTTCTGTAGCTCCTTCAGCGAAGTTAACGCGCAGGCAACCAATTGGGTAATCCTTAAATTTCTCCCTAAATGCTAGAGGCGCATTTTCTTCTCTGCTGGCTCTGGGGCGGGGAGGCGACTGATACCGTGGCGCTGGAACAGGCGGTGCAGGGCCGAGCGGGAGAGTTGCGGAATCGTCTCCTGCAAGGCGTAGAGGCAATCATCCAGGGGCAGTTGTGTATGCTGGCGAAAAGCAACTGCGCCAGCTTCCTGCTCGGCCGTAAGCATGGTGGAAACAGGCTTCGGCCCCATCTGCGCGTCCGTAGTTGTGCTCCGGTTGCGCCACTTGGTCACCGTCTTTATATTGACCCCGTGGCGTTTAGCTAAGCCTTGTGCGCTTTCCTGACTTTGCTAGATACTGCGTCGTATTGCCGGCGTTGTGCGGGCGCTGCCGTGAAGTAATTGTCCCATAAGTACTGGCGAAGTTCGGTCATAACCCCCCCCCACTACATTTTGGGACTATACACCTAGGCGTTGTGGCGCAATAGTGAGGCTAAACAGTAAAGCTTTTGGCTCGTGCAAAAAAGGGCCCAGGCCGCAATGTGCGGTTAGGGCCCCTATTGCATCGGCTGAATGCTAGACGGGCTATACTTCCACCACAGTTTTGCCGGTGGTGGCGGCGGGGTTTTCCACATCCAGGGGCCCCACATAGCGGTAGCCGGCCGTAGCGTTGGCGGCCGTTAAGGTGGCCAGCACGTAGCCGCGGCGCGAGGCGTCGAGGTACTGCAAGTCGTCGATGAGCAACTGGTTGGACTGCTCGAAGCCCGCCACGGCGGCGGTATTGCCGGCCAGCAGCGCCTCGAAGCCCGGCGACGACACCGACGAGCAAGCGAATTCAGCCCCCGCGCGGCGGCCGGTGGCGGTGGTCAGGTCGCTGTGCCAGGCGTTGTGCGTGTCGCCGGCGATGGAAATCAGCTTTTTGGTGCCCGCCGCGGCGTAGAGCTTTTCGCGCTCGGCGGGGTAGCCGTCCCAGGCGTCGAGGTTGTAGGGCAGCACGGTGTTTACACGGGCGCGCTCGGCGGCCGTCACGGAGGGGTCGTTGTTGAGGAGGCGCAGCTTGATGGCGCTCAGCTGCGTGGCCTGCGCGTTGTACTGCGCCAGCAGGGCGGGCGTGGGGTTGTTGGCCAGCTGGCCCACCAGCGCCAGCAACTCCACCGGAATGTACATCTTGCCCATGAGCACCTGCGAGCCCAGTACCTGCCACTTGGCGCTGCTGCCGCCCAGGTTGCCGGCCAGCCAGGCGCGCTGCTCGGCGCCCAGCATCGAGCGGTTAGGGTCTTGCCAGGCCGTAGCGAAAGCGGCGGTGTTGAAAGCACCGGTAGTAGTACTACTGTAGTCGCTCAGGCTCAGCTGCTTGTCACGGCCCGTGATGCGTGTGTCGAGCATGGCCAAGTTGACGAGGTTGCCGAAGGCGAAGCTGCGGTAAATCTTGGTTTTGTCGGCCACGCGGGCGGGCAAGTACTCGTGCCACGCCTGGTTGGCCACGCGCTTGCGGTCCTCAAAGCTACCCTCGGTGGCGGGCTGATGGTTTTGGGCCCCGGTGGTGTAGGCGTCGTTGGCGTACTCGTGGTCGTCCCACACGCAGATGAAGGGCTTGAGCTGGTGGGCGAGCTGGAGCTGCTTGTCAGAGCGATACTGGCGGTAGCGGGTGCGGTAGTCGCTAAGAGTCAAGATTTCAGTGGCCGGCAGGTGGTCGCGCTTCAGGGCGGCGGTGGCCGGGTTGCTGCCGTACTGGCCCGCCCCGTACTCATAGATGTAGTCGCCGAGGTGCACCACGGCGTCGGCGTCGGACGCGGCCACGGCGCCGTACACGTTGAACAAGCCCGCCTGGTAGTTGGCGCACGACACCACCGCCAGCTTCACGCTGCTGGCTTGGGCCCCGGTGGGCAGCGTTTTGGTTTCGCCCACCACCGAGGCGGCGTTGGTGCGTTCGCTCACGAAGCGGTAGTAGTACTTCTGGTTGGCCACGAGGCCGGGCACATCCACGGCCACGGTATAGTCGGTGGCGGCGGTGGCCACGGCCGTGCCGCTGGCCACGAGCGGGGCAAAGCTGCTGGCCTGGGCCACCTCCCAGCGGATGCTGGCGTCGCCGCTCTCGTTGGTGGCGCTGGTGTAGCGCGTCCACAAGATGACGTTGGTGGCCGAGGGGTCGAAGCTGGCTACGCCTTCCCGGAAGCCGTAGTCGCCAGTGTAAGCTATTGCCGGTTCGTCGTCTTTGCAGGCCGTCAGCAGGCCCGGCAGCAGGGCCGCGCCACCCGACAGTAGCACGGTGTTACGCACGAACTTGCGCCGCGTGATTGATTTGTTAATTTCAGCCATTGCCAGGAATATTTAGTACCCAGCAAAGATGAAGTTGGCTTATTGCCAAGAGATTACCGCAAGTTTATGAATTTGCGGCAAGAACAAGATGAGCAGTGCCTAGGGTAAACGCTGGCTGAATTACCTTGGGCGCACGGGTGGGCGCCAGGGCCGAGTGGGCCCGTCGGGGTTGCGGCCCAGGCGGTAGTTCAGTCCTAGGCGCACCGCGCCGTTGCTGGCAAAAAAGAGATCGGAAAAACTAGACCCACTGCGGGTTCGGTAAAATTGCCCATCCAGCAGGAGCGTGAGCCGCTGGCGGCGCCAGCCTAGGGTGAGGTTGGGCAGCAGCCCAGGAGTAGCGTAGGCATCGCTGGCATCGGCGGGCTGGTTGGCAGAATAATAGTAGCTGCTGGTATTACTGGGCAGGCGGAGGCTCAAGACCCTATTGTATTCAAAACCTAGGCCTATCACCAGCTGCTGGTCGTGGGGCAGGGGGGGTAGAAAGCGAATACCGAAGCGGGCAGTGGCCAGCAGCGCCCGGTAGTCGAAGGTCTCGTAGAGGGTATTGCCATTGGAGTCGTAGCCCAGCAAATAGCTCCCCCGGTTGCGGAAGGAACTCAAACTTAGAGCAGTTCTCAGGTTACTGTACATGATAGCCGCAATGGTCAAACCAATTTTTCGCGTCTTGTTCGGTTATCCAGTCGGTGGCGGTTTTCATCACG
>NZ_MDZA01000441.1 GCF_001816125.1 Hymenobacter coccineus
CGGGCAGGGTTTCGTCGCGCACCTCGGGGCCGTAGCACGGCCAGGCCGGGCCGCGGGGCCAGCCACCGGCGGCGGCAGGGCCCCCAGGTTGCCGCGCCCCTCCACCCCCAAACGTATAGTTGAACACCTGCCCCGCCATGATTCGGTGCGGCTATGGATTCGCGCAGCTGGTAGTGCCCCACGGCCGCTGGGGGCCCCCACCGCGCCGCGCCGGCAGCGGGCGCACGGCCACCGCCAGGGCCGGGGCCAGGTAGGTTTTGTACTGGGCCAGGCGGCCGTCCACGCCGGGCTCGGGCTTTTTCAGGAGCCGGAACTTAGTCATCGTCAGGGCCAGGGGCGGGAAGCGCAGGGGCTGGGCCGTGAGCGGGTAGTAGGTGGTTTCGGCCAGCCGGAAGCGCAGCAGCTGCTCGCCGCCGCGGCGCACGGTATCGGGCAGCACGCGCTGCTCGGCGGCGGGCACTTCCCAGGCCGTGGTTTGGCGCAGCTGCCCAATCAGGCGCGGCAGCTGGTCGTCGAAGTCGTGGAAGGCCAGCACCGCCTGGTCGGCGGGCCGCAGGTAAAACGACAGGGCCACGCGCACGCCCTCCCCCACGTACACCTGCCGCCGGTCGGCCTCCAGGGCCAGGGCCCCGTGGTCGGGCACGTCCAGGTACAGGGCCGCCTTGGGCTTGCCAAACAGCTGGTCGAGAGCCCCCACGCCTTGCAGGGGCGCGGTGCCGGTCGTTGGGGCCCTGGCAGTGGGCACCGTTATCACCGCCGGGCCCACGTGCACGGTGCCGCCGCCGCTGCGCACCAGCACCCCGTTCACGGTCAGCTGAAAGGGCTTAATGGCGTAGTCGCCCTCGCCGTAGGGGGCGTAGCGTTGCGTAAGGGTGAATTCGGTGAAGCGCTTGCCGGCCACGATCTGGGTGGTCGTGGTGCTCGTTTTGCCGGCCTTCTTAAAGCCTTCGAGGTCGGGGAAATCGGAGTACTCGGCGAGTACCTCCCCGCGCAGCCGGAACGATAAAGTATAAATTCCCGTGACCGGCACACTGGCCGGGCCCAGAACCAAGGCCACGTGGGGTGAATCAGGCTGTGCCCAGCCAAAAAGATTTGCTAGCAGCAAAAATAAAATGGTCAGAAATAGGAGAGCAATCGTTTTCAATATCTTTTTAATCTCTACGTTACGGGATCCATAAAGTGGCCTAAATCACTGAATAAGGCTGACATAGCACAAAAATAGGGGTATAGGATTAAACCAAGAATAAAATAATTTACCTAAAAACACAATCCTTCTGATAATATGGCCCGTATCTAGCCCACGGACGCTTCAGGCGCCTGGTAGCTTGTGTGTTTACTTTGCACAAGACCATTACTACCCCGGAGTGCCGGGCAGAGAAAATCCATTTATTTATTTTTTACCACTTTCAATTTTCACCATGTCCCAACACTCCCAAGTAGGCGGCCAGGACGAGCTCATCACCGCCCAGCCTCTGTACACGCCTATCAAACGGCGTTCGTTCTTTATGTATGCCGGCGCTACCGCCGGTGCTACGGCCTTGGTATTGGCCGGTTGTTCAAAAGACGATACAAATAACAACATGCCTGCTACTGGCACCGTGAGCCTCGGCTCGGGTGACGTAGGTGTGCTCAACTATGCTTACGCGCTGGAGCAGCTCGAAGCTGCTTTCTATGCACAAGTAGTGAAGACGCCTGCTAGCGACTTTATGCCTAACGAATTGGCTTACTTCACGCAAGTAGCCGCCCACGAGGCTATTCACCGCGATTTCTTCAAGGCCGCCATCAATCGTGACGCTCCCGGCAAAGCCATTCCCGGCCTAACTCCGAACTTCACCAGCATCACTTTTTCGTCGCGTGCTTCAGTACTAGGTACCGCGAAGGCATTTGAGGATCTGGGGGTAGCTGCTTACAACGGCGCTGGCAAATTGATCAAGACTGCCGCTTATTTGGTAATCGCTGGCCAAATCGTTTCGGTTGAAGCCCGTCACGCCGCCTACGTTCGTGACCTGCTCGATTCCACCGGCAAATCATTTGCCGGCGACGACCAAGTGGATCCTACGACTGGCCTTGACAAAGCGATGATGCCGACTGATGTTATCGCCGTTGCCCAAACTTATGTAATGGAAAAGTTGGACGCTAGCACCGTCGGCAAATAATTTCCTCTTCCTCATTTGTAATCAATTTTTGTTATGGATCTCTTCAAAATAATTGACCAGCTCGCGGAAGTGGACGCCGACGTTCTTGGTCGCTTCGACTCGCGCCGTGCTATTTTTGGCTCGCTGGGCACCGCAGCCAAGCGTTCGGCCCTGGCCGCTACGCCGCTGTTTCTGGGCGCGCTGTTCCAGAAGGCTTACGCCGGCACCACTGGCACCACGGCTACGGCCGTGGAAGTGCTCCAGTACGCACTGGCGCTCGAGCTGTTCGAGCAGGACTTTTACGCAAAAGTGAAGGCTTCTGCCCTGTACACGGCTGCCTCAGCTACTGACAAAGCGGCCATCGACCAAATCAAAAAGCACGAGGATTCGCACGTTACGCTGTTGCAAGGTGCAATCAGCGGCATGAGCGCAACTCCCGTATCGGGCGTTACTTTCAAGTCAGCGGTTTTCGCAACCCTCGTCACCTTTAAAACTGGTGGTGCTGCTACCTCGCAGCTCGGCATCGCCCAGTTGCTGGAAGATACCGGCGTTCGGGCCTACAAAGGCCGCGCTGGCGAACTGCTCGGTACCGACCTGTTGACCGTAGCCCTGCAAATTCACTCGGTGGAAGCCCGCCACGCAGCAAAAATCCGCGTAATGCGCGGCCAGCTTGCTTGGGTGAACCCCGCCGACGACCTGGCAGCTCACCCAGTGTACACCAGCGGTGTTACTGCTGGCTCTAATCCCGGCCAGTTTGGCTTGGTGGTTCCTGCTTACACCACGCCTAGCCCAACCGAGAATAACACGACGCAGTCGGCTGTACCCATCACCACCGGCTTGGGCACCACCTACACGGCTTCGGATGCAGCTGCAGCTTTCGACGAGTACCTGCAAGTTGCCGAAGTGCTCGACAACTCGCGTGCTGGCAGCTTGATCGGCGCCTAATTCTTCTTTTAGAAGAAGGCTAAAAAACGCCGGCTCCGCACCATGCGGGGCCGGCGTTTTTGTGTAGCACAGGCATTCCGAGCAATCCGCCCATCGTTGTTTAAAAATGGTATTGTTAACGGCTTCCAGGGCCCCAATTAAATCTATAAAATTTGGGGATTCAACCCCGGAAAGTGCAGCCCTGGTCGGTTTCCTTGCGTAGTAGGGCACCGTAACTGTTGGGTGCCGCGTTCCTACCCGAGGCGCGACGCTCGCGCTGATGTAACTTGTGTACACAGCCAGCTACTCTACCCTTCCTTCCCTACCCCACCCAATCCCATGCTCGAATATGCCAAAATCATCTTGCTAAAGGTCAGCTTTAGCAGGTTGCTGTTTGAGAAAGAACTGCGCAAAGCGCTCAAAACCGTACTGCCCGCCGATCTGGCCCATTTCCGTTCGTGGTGCTACGCCGAATTTTCGCGCCTCTACCGCCGCGTGCTCAAGCGGGTGTTCCGGGCCCACGCCGGCCTGGGGCCTGCCCTCAGCGCCGCCTAAAACAGTTTTGGATTTGGTATGTGGGTGCGGCGTGCGCCCGTACCACCAAGCTGTGCTTGGTTTGCTACAGGGGCTCTTACGCAAGACCAAGCACAGCTTGGTGGTACAGGCGCAGGTCCCCACCGAGCACGGCTTTGAAACCAATCAGGGCCCCTGTGCGCTACGCCTCGGGCGAAACGAATTGGATGTTGCGCACTAGGCCGGCGTAGCCCGTGCGCTTCACCGCCGACTGCCGAAACAGCTCCGTGAACAGTTCGTGGGTGATTTCGCGCCAGTCGCTGGCCGACAGGTTTTTTAGCTCCGGGTGCGCCTGAAACTGCGGCTCCTGGTGCGGCTTGGCGAAGCGGTTCCACGGGCACACGTCTTGGCAGATGTCGCAGCCGAACACCCAGTTGCCAAACTTGCCGCCCACTTCGGTCGGAATCTGGTCTTTGAGCTCGATGGTGAAGTAGCTGATGCACTTGCTGCCGTCTACCACGTAGGGCTCGGTAATGGCCTGCGTGGGGCAGGCGTCGAGGCACTTGGTGCAGGTGCCGCAGTAGTCGCGGATGGCGCCGTCGTAGTCCAGGTCCACGTCCACAATCAGCTCGGCGATGAAGTAGAACGAGCCGCTGCCGGGCGTGATGAGGTTGGAGTTTTTGCCCACCCAGCCCAGGCCGCTCTTTTTAGCCCAGGCCTTGTCCAGCACCGGGGCCGAATCCACAAAGCAGCGCCCGCCGATTTTGCCAATCTCGGCCTGCATGTCGGCCAGCAGGGTTTTCAGCTTGTCCTTGATGACAAAGTGGTAGTCGCGGCCGTAGGCGTACTTGCTGATTTTCAGCGTGTCGTCGGGCTGCTGCTCCTCCTTAGGCGGATAATAGTTGAGCAGCAGCGAGATGACCGACCGGGCCCCATCTACCAGCAAGCGCGGGTCGAGGCGCTTGTCGAAGTGGTTTTCCATGTAGCCCATGCGGCCGTTCATGCTGCGCTTGAGCCAGTTTTCGAGCCGCGGCGCCTCTTCTTCCAAGAATTCCGCTTTGGAGATGCCGCACGCCATAAAGCCCAGCTCGGCCGCGCGGCGTTTAATAAAAGGCGTCCATTCGGCACGAAGAAGCATGAAACTACAACTGGTTGGGCCCCAAAGAAACGAAGAACGCGCCGCTAGGGGCGGCGCGTTCCGTGCATTATTGCGTGGCCTCTGCGAGTCCGCACGCTGGCTAATGAGCTATTTGAGCAGGAACTGTCATGCTGACGAAGGAAGCATCCTATCAGAGTAGAACAGGCCGTTCATCAGTAATAAGATGCTTCCTTCGCCAGCATGACAGTTCTTATTCAAAAAAACTTCTAAGCCGTAATCTCAGCGAACAGGTCGCCGTTGTTGCCACGCAAGTGGCTGGGCAGCAGGCGACCCAGGTGTTGGTAGGCGGCTTCGGTGGCTTCACGGCCGCGGGAGGTACGCTTGATGTAACCCTCCTGGATGAGGAAGGGCTCGTACACTTCCTCGATGGTTTCACCCTCTTCACCACACGCGGTGGCAATGGTGGTAATGCCCACGGGGCCCCCTTTGAACTTGTCGATGATGGTGGTGAGGATGCGCTTGTCCATGTCGTCAAGGCCGCGGGCGTCCACGTCCAGCGCGTTCAGGGCAAACTGCGCAATTTCCACCGTGATGGTGCCATCGCCTTTGATTTGGGCAAAGTCGCGGGTACGGCGCAGCAGATTGTTGGCAATGCGTGGGGTGCCGCGCGAGCGGCGGGCAATTTCAAAAGCCGCATCCTCGTGGATGGGCGTGCCCAAAATTTCGGCCGAGCGCAGCACAATGGTGGTCAGCAGCTTGGAGTCGTAATACTCCAGCCGGGCCGAGATGCCGAAGCGGGCCCGCAGCGGCGCCGTGAGCATGCCCGAGCGGGTAGTGGCTCCCACGAGCGTGAAGGGCGAGAGCGAAATCTGCACCGAGCGGGCGTTGGGGCCCGAGTCGAGCATGATGTCGATGCGGTAGTCCTCCATCGCCGAGTACAGGTACTCCTCCACCACGGGGTTGAGGCGGTGGATTTCGTCGATGAACAGCACGTCGTGCGGCTCCAGGTTGGTGAGCAGGCCGGCCAGGTCGGAGGGCTTGTCAAGCACGGGGCCCGAGGTCATCTTGATGCTGCTGCCCAGCTCGTTGGCGATGATGTGGGAGAGCGTGGTTTTGCCCAGGCCGGGGGGGCCGTGCAGCAGCACGTGGTCGAGGGCGTCGCCGCGCTGCTTGGCGGCGGCCACGAACACCTTCAGGTTTTCCAGGATTTTGGCCTGGCCCGTGAAGTCGTCGAACGACAGCGGCCGCAGGGCCTTGTCGATGTCCTTGTCGGTGGCGTCGAACTGTTCGTTGCCGCCGGTGAGATAGGCTTCGCGCATGGGATAAGTATCGGTTAATGGTAGTCAGGTGGTAGCCGTGGGGGCCCTGCTCCTCAACCCCAAGCGCCGGGAAAAAGCTCCCGTTTTTTTAGCAAAACTATATGGGGGCTGGGGGCCCTACTAACGATTCATTAGCACTTCGATATCGAGGTGCAACCAATCCGATTCCCAGGATTTATGATTGAGGCGGGCGGTGATTTCGAAGCCGGCGTCGAGCATCCGGGCCACGGTTTCGTTGTGGCCCTCGGGCAAATAACCGAGCCAGACGTTGGCCGGGTGGGTGGTGGGGAGGGTGTGCACCTGCACGGCCCAGTCGTCGTAGTGGCTGTCGGGCTCGCGGGTGAGCAACAGGGCCTGCCCGATTTGCAGCGAAGGTTCTACTTCGTCAATTTCGGGGCGGCGGTGCGAAGTGCCCGCAACGAGGCACTCCAGTAGCACGAGGGGTTCGGTAGCCTGCTTCATGGGGCCAAATTACGGGGCGGGCGGCGAACGGCAGGAAAGTCAGTGCTTATTGCCAAAACCTGGCACTGCTGCCAGTATTCACGAGATGGTAATATTAGCAGAGTAGCTAGCTGCTTAGCTTGCGTGAGCTTTTCATTCTCCCTCCCAATCATTCCTTATTATGAAAAAATTCTTTGTTTTAGCAGCAGTGACCCTGGCTGCCACCGGCTCATGGGCCTTCTATCCAAAAGCAGCGGAATCGACCGCATACATGATGGTCATCGGCAACTTCACGCTCAACAGTTTTTCGGCCGATGCCAACGTGACTACGTTGCTACCCAATGGACAGCAGTCCGAACAAGTGGTTGATGTTAAGATTCGGAGCGCCGAAAAAATTACGATTGGATTCGTAGAAGTACAGAAAGCAGCGTTAGCCAAGGCAAATGATTTGGCTAAAAGTGGCTGGCGGATAGTCAGCGCATCGCCATCTACTTTCACCAAAACCGGTACCACTTACGTAAACCAGACCGTTTATCTGCTGGAAAAGAGGTAGTATGCTAAGCACAAAAACGGCCGCTCCATACTATTTGGAACGGCCATTTTTTATTGAGCAATGGCCCACTCACAGCGAAGCTAGGAAACCATCCAGGCTGATTTCGGGCTGGCGCCCGGCCAACATTTCCGGCACCTCGCGTAGGGCCCCCAGCGTTCCGTCCAGTACAAATTCGCGCCCTTGCAGTTGGCGGTAGTATTGCTTCAGCTCCAGCCAGTCGGCCATCGGTAACAACACGGCCTCGGGCTTGTCGGCGGCATCGGTGAGGTAGTGGAGGGAATTGGTGGTAGACATAATAATTTTATTTGGTCAGTCAAGTTGATACTGCTGAAGCTACTAGCGCACCCGGAGCTAGCGGGCGGCGTGGATGTTGCGCAGTTGGCTATTAGTGCCTGATGGAGCTTAGTGCCAGTCGTAGCTGCAATGGCGGCATTGCTTGGCGCGGGGGGTGCGTGCTAATTGGTGACATTGGGGACACCTGTTAAGCAGTGCCTCGCCGCCATGCTCTTCGTAGATTTTATGCGCGATTCTCCGACGAAAAACTGGTACTCCGTCCCGAATCAGTTCCAGCACTTCCTCATCGTCCGATAGCCAGCCAGCCCGTAGCATCACGGCCCGGTACCTTTCGCGGCTGGCTGCGTTATCCATAGCAGCCAGTTTTTCGTTATGCAGGAGATGCTTGTAAGCTAGCTGCTCCCGTTCAGGCAGTTTACTAGAGTATTCCCGAATGAGATAATCCACGACTTCCTGCTCCACTAGGCTCTCTACTTAAACGCCTGGATGCCCGTGATATCCGCGCCGGTGATGAGCAGGTGGATGTCGTGGGTGCCTTCGTAGGTGATGACGGATTCGAGGTTCATCATGTGACGCATGATGGGGTACTCGCCGGTGATGCCCATGCCGCCGTGGATTTGGCGGGCCTCGCGGGCCACGTGCAGGGCCATGTCCACGGAGTTGCGCTTGGCCATGCTGATTTGGGCGCTGGTGGCCTTGCCTTCGTTTTTGAGCACGCCCAGGCGCCAGGCCATGAGCTGGGCCTTGGTGATTTCGGTGATCATCTCGGCCAGTTTACGCTGCTGGAGCTGGAAGCTGGCGATGGGCTTGCCGAACTGCTCGCGCTGGAGGCTGTACTTCAGGGCTGATTCGTAGCAGTCGATGGCCGCGCCGATGGCGCCCCAGGCAATGCCGAAACGGGCCGAGTCGAGGCAGCTGAGGGGGCCCCGGAGGCCTTCAATGTTGGGCAGGATGTTCTCCTTGGGAATCTTCACGTTGTCGAACACCAGCTCGCCGGTGATGCTGGCGCGCAGGCTCCACTTGTTGTGGATTTCGGGGGTGGTGAAGCCTTCCATACCGCGCTCCACGATGACGCCCTTGATGCGGCCCTGCTCGTTCTTGGCCCAGACCACGGCCACTTGGCACTCGGGCGAGTTGGAAATCCAGAGCTTGGCGCCGTTCAGTACGTAGTGGTCACCGGCGTCCTTGATGTTGGTGGTCATGCCGCCGGGGTTCGAGCCGTGGTCGGGCTCCGTCAGGCCGAAGCAGCCCAGCCACTCGCCGCTGGCCAGCTTGGGCAGGAACTTCTGGCGCTGCTCCTCGGAGCCGTACTGGTAGATGGGAAACATCACGAGCGAGCCCTGCACCGAGGCCGTGGAGCGCATACCGGAGTCGCCGCGCTCAATTTCCTGCATGATGAGGCCGTAGCTGATGTAGTCCATGCCGCCGCCGCCGTATTCGGTGGGCACGGTGGGCCCGAAGGCCCCCACGTCGCCAAACTTGCGCACGATTTCGGAAGGGAAGTGCGCCTGCTGGGCCCACTTCTCGATGCTGGGCGAAATCTCCTTCTTTACGAAGTCGCGGATGCTCTGGCGCACGAGGATGTGCTCCTCGGTGAGCAGGCCGTCGAGGTCGAAGTAATCGGTGAAGCCGTTGGCGTTGGTGCTGCCGCCCTGGGCGGTGTGGGCTTTGGCTTCGGGGGCGAGGACGTCGGCAATGGAGGACATGGCGGGGTGGGGTAGAGTGTAAAGCAAAGATACTTCGCGGGGTAGCGCGGGCACCGCGGCGGCCAAAAACCGGCCGCCGCCGCTGCGACAAGAACTCAATTGCGTGCTTTTTAACTCCCTTTTATTTCAACTCTTTCTCCCGAAAAGTCTATCTTTCCCGTAAACGCTCACACGTTCTTCATTCTATCCTTACCCACACCCGCTAATGGCCCACGACAAGAAACTCAACGAGCTTGAAGCCACGGCCATTTGCGGCAACGACATTTCCTCTTCCTGCCTCTACGTATCGGCCCTGTCCATTGGCTACGCGGGGCAATATGCGTGGGTGGCGCTGCTGCTGGTGGCGGGCTTGTTGTACCTGTTTCGTAAGATTTACGGGGAAGTGGTGGGGGCCCTGCCCCTCAACGGCGGGGCCTACAACGTGCTGCTGAACACCACCAGCAAGAGCAACGCCTCCATTGCGGCCTGCCTCACCATCCTCTCCTACATGGCCACGGCGGTGCTGAGCGCAGGCGAGGCCATGAATTATTTGTACCTCATTGCGCCCATTCCGCACGTGCCGGTGCTGTGGGCCACGGCGGGGCTGCTCACGTTTTTCCTGCTCCTGACCTCGGCAGGCATGTCGGAATCGGCCATCGTGGCGGTGGTCATTTTTGTGGCGCACCTAGCGGCCCTCACGCTGCTGGTGGGCTCAGGGGCGTGGTTTGTGGCCCAGCATGGGCTCACCACGCTGCACCTCAACTACGCGCAGCCGGTGGTAGGCGGTAGCCTGGCGGTGGCGCTGTTCCTGGGGTTCAGCGCGGCCATGCTGGGCATTTCGGGCTTCGAGAGCTCGGCCAATTTTGTGGAGGAGCAGGCCCCCGGCGTGTTTCAGAAAACGCTGCGCAACATGTGGCTGGTGGTGAGCTTTTTTAACCCCGTGATTGCGCTGCTGGCGGTGGCGGTGGTGCCGCTGGCCACCGTGGGCGACCACCAGGAAACGCTGCTCTCGTACCTGGGCCAGCAAACGGGGGGCCCCTGGCTGGCCACGGTCATCTCCGTCGATGCCGTGACGGTGCTCTCCGGGGCGGTGCTCACGAGCTTCGTGGGCGTGAGCGGCCTCATCAAGCGCATGGCGCTGGACCGCATCTGGCCGCAGTTTTTCCTCAAGGAGAACCGGCGCGGGGCCAACTACATCATCCTGGCCATCTTCTTCGGGCTGAGCTTGTCCATCCTGCTCATCACGCGGGGCGAGCTGGAAACGCTGGCGGGGGTGTACACCATCTCGTTTTTGTCGGTCATGGCGTTTTTTGCCATCGGCAACTTCCTGCTGAAAGTGAAGCGCGGCAAGCTGCCCCGGCCGGTGTACGCGGGCGTGTTCAGCGTATTTCTGGCCCTGATGGGCGTGCTGGCGGGCCTCTACGGCAACGTGCAGAAGAACCCCGGCTACCTGGTGGTGTTCCTGCAATACTTCATTCCGGCGGCGCTCATCGTATACGCCATGCTCGAGCGCATTGCCATTCTGAACCTGGTGCTGGTGGGCGCCACTTCGTTTTATGAGGGTTTTCGCCGGCTGGCCATCCGCAGCCAGGTTAGCATTCGGCGCTTGGTGCACGAGCTTAATCAGCAGGAGTTTGTGTACTTCACCAAAGGCGACAACGTGGCCAACCTCAACAAGGTGATGACCTACGTGGAGGAAAACGAGTTTACCAACCGCCTCAAAATCGTGATGCTGCTTGGCGAAGGGCAGGAGGTACCCGCCGGCTTGCTCAACGACCTAGGCGTGCTCGACCGCGCCTACCCCAACATCCACCTCGATTTCGTGACCCGCCCCGGCAGCTTTGGCCCCGATCTGATTACCGAGCTGTCGGAGGAGTGGCAAATCCCCAAAAACTTCATGTTCATCGGCTCGCCCGGCGACAAGTTCCCCTATCAGATTTCGGAGCTGGGCGGCGTGCGACTCATCATCTGAGGCAACGCCCACGCCGCTACGCTGCCCCGATGGCCAGCGCAATTGGGGCCCCCACCGCCCCCGCGTAGCCCGCCGGGGCCCCAACTTCTACCTCGGCCCCACCGGGCAACTGCACCCGCAGGCGCCGCCGGGCAGCACGGCCAGCACGCGCCCGGCCACCGTGGCGGGGGTGGGCGGCGCGGCCGGGGGCCCCACGCGGCGTACCTCGCCCAGGTCCAGCTCCACCACGCGGTGGGCGAGGCGGGTAATTTCGGCCGGGTCGTGGCTGATGAGGATGGTGGTGAGTTGGTACTGCTGGTGCACGGCGGCCAGGGCGGCTTGCAGACGCAGGCGGGTGGGCTGGTCGAGGGCGGCCAGGGGCTCGTCGAGCAGGAGCAGGCGCGGGCGGCGGGCCAGGGCGCGGGCCAGTGCCACGCGCTGCTGCTGCCCCCCGGATAGGGCCCCGGGGCGGCGTGGGGCCAACTCGGTCAGCTCCATCAGGGCCAGCAGCTCGGCCACCAGGGGCCCCGCGCCGGGCTGGCCGGCGGCGGCAAAGGCCAGGTTTTCGCGCACCGTCATGTTCGGGAACAGGGCGTAATCCTGAAACACGAAGCCCAGCGGGCGGCGCTGCGGCGGCAGCCACTGGCGCGCGGCCTGGTCGTACCACACCTCACCCCCGGCCCGCACGAAACCGCCGTCGGGCCGGTCGAGGCCGGCGAGCAGGCGCAGCAGCGTGGTTTTGCCCGCGCCCGAGGGCCCGCTGATGGCCACTAGCTCGCCGGGGGCCAGGGCCAGGGCCACGTCGAGGGTGCGGGGGCCCGCGGCGGTGTGCAGGGCTTTGCGGAGGTGGAAGTCAAGCACGGGCAATTACAGAAGGAAAGCTCAGAGCAGGCGGCGGCTGGCGTCGCGTTTCGTTACGTAGAACAGGGCCACCAGAATGACGAAGGCCACGGCCAACAGCGTGAGGGCGTAGGCGTTGGCCTGCGGGTAGCGCAGGCTCTGCTGCTCGTCGTAGATGGCGATGGAGGCCACGCGGGTGCGGCCCGGCAGGTTGCCGCCAATCATCAGCACCACCCCGAATTCGCCCAGCGTGTGGGCAAAGGCCAGTACGGTGCCGCTGAGCAGGGCGGGCTTCATGTTGGGCAGTAGCACCCGCCAGAGCGTGGTACGGCGCGACTTGCCCAGCGTGTAGGCAGCCTCGGTGAGGGAGCGCGGCAGGTTCTGGAACCCGGCTTGCAGCGGCTGCACCATAAACGGCAGGCTGTACACCAGCGACCCCACCAGAATGCCGGCAAACGTGAAGTTCAAACTCAGCCCCAGCGTGTTGATGAGGAAGCGCCCCAGCGCCGTGCCGTCGCTGAAGGCCAGCAGCAGGTAGAAGCCAATGACGGTGGGCGGCAGCACCAGCGGCAGGCCCACCACGGCTTCCAGCAGCGGCTTGAGGGGCCCCCGGCCGTGCGCCAGGGCGTAGGCCAGCGGGATGCCCAGCAGCAGCAGCAGCCCCGCCGTGCAAGTGGCCAGGGCCAGCGTCAGGCGCAGGGTTTCCCAGTAATCGGGGGTTAGATCAAACGCCAAGCCGTGGGTAGCAAATAACGGTGAATGAATGCGTTAGCGGCCATCGGCCAGGCTAAAGCCGTACTTGCGCAGGGCCTGCCGGGCCACCGGACCGGCTACAAACGCCGCGAAGGCGGCGGTGGTGGCGTTGCCCTGGGCCCGCTTCAGCAGCACGTAGCTCTGCTGCAAGGGCGAATGGGCGGCGGCCGGAATCAGGTAAAATTTGCCCAGGCGGCGCAGCGCGGGGCTGAGGGCTAGCGCGTAGGCCAGCAGGCCGGCATCGGCCGCGCCGGTGCTGGCGTACTGGGCGGCCTGGCCGATGTTTTCGCCCAGCACCAGCCGGGGCTGCACCTGCTCGTATAGTTTGTAGTGGCGCAGCACTTCTTCGGCCAGGCGGCCGTAGGGTGCGTGGGCGGGGTTGGCAATGGCCACGCGCTGCACCCGCGCGTCGAGCAGCGTATTGATTCCCTTTGTGTTAGGATCGAGCTTCCGGCTCCACAGCACCAGGCGGCCCTGGGCGTAGGGCACGGGGGCCCCAGCCGTGAGGCCCGCCTGCTGCAAGCGGCGCGGGTAGTCGCTGTCGGCCGAGAAGAAGATGTCGAACGGGGCCCCGTGGCTCAGCTGCTCATAAAACCGGCCCGACGAGCCGTACACCACGCGGGCCGGGACCCCGGGGTGCTGGCGGTTGAAAATCGTCACCAGCGAGTCGAGCACGTACTTTAAGTCAGCGGCGGCGGCGATGGTGAGCGGCGGCCCCCCCGGGGCGGGCGCGGCCCCGCTGGGGCCCCCAGCGGCCAGCAACAGGCAAAACAGGAATGACAAGCGGCGCATGGCAGGTACGGTAAGGGCCACCCGATAACTACCGGATGGCCCTATGGTTATATTCGCAAAGATACTGCGCTGCGCCGGCGCCCTAATGCAGTGGAGCATGTACCGCCAAGCTGTGCTTGGCCTTGCCCCAGGGCCCCCAGGGGTCTAGCCCTAGGGGCCCTGGGGCAAGACCAAGCACAGCTTGGTGGTACAGCCCCTATCCTACCAGCGCAGGTTCACCGAGGCCAGGAAGCTGGTGAGGGCCTGCGGGTAGTAGTAGTTATAATACTGCGTTTGGCCGCCGCTGATGTAGCCGTAGGTGTAGCCGTTGTTCACGTACTTGGCTCCCAGCACGTTATTGAGCAGTCCGGCGATTTCAATCTCGCGGAAGCCCAGCTTGCCGGGGTGCCAGAGGTAGCGCACGCGCACATCTTGTACGTAGTAGGGCGCGATGCTGCGGCTATCGGTGCTGGTGTTATCCAGGTACTGGCGGCCGGCGTAGCGGGCCAGCGTGGCCAGGCGCAGGCCGGGCAGCGGCTCGTACTCCAGGGTGTAGGCGAAGGTGAGGCTGGGCGAAAACGAGATGTTGGTCTGCCGGAAGGCCGTGCCCCGCTCGCCGCCGTTGTCGTAGTCGGCCAGGTAGTCGGTGTAGTTGTTGATTTTGTTGCGGCTGAAGGTGGCCGTGGGGCTGAAGGTGAGGCCCCGGGCCAGCACGGCGGCGGCTTGCAGCTCCAGGCCGGTGCGGTACGAGTCGCGCACGTTGGCGTGGATGGGGTTGCCCACGTCGTCGAGGTGACCGCTGAGCACCAGCTGGTTGCGGTACAGCATCAGGTAGTAGTTGGCCGACCACTGGATGGGGCCCGTGGTGCGGCGCAGGCCCAACTCGAAGTTGTTGAGCATTTCGGCGGTGGGGCGGCGGTCGGCGGGCGTGTCGGTGTAGTCGGTGCGGGTGGGCTCGCGCTGGGCCAGGGCGTAAGAGGCATAGGCCGCCAGCCCGTCCTTCACCTGGTAGGTGAGGCCGGCCTTGGGATTCAGGAAGTTGAACTTGATGGTTTGCTGGCTCTTGCCGCCGTTGGGGCTGCCGTCGGGCGCAAACAGCTCGTAGTTCACGTACCGAAATTGCAGGTCACCAAAGGCCGAGAGCCGCTCGCCCAGCGCCACCGTGGCGCGGGCGTAGCTGTTCACGTCCAGCTTGTGGGCGTTGGGCTCCTCGGCGTAGCGGGAGCCGGTTTCCGGAATATCGTTGCCCCGCTGGGCCCAGGTCAGCTCATCAAAATGCTGGCCGCGGTAGTTCACGACTGCGCCTCCAATTGTGAATGATTGAATGAGTGACTCGGTGCCTTTAGGCTGGAGCTGCAAGGCGTAGGTGGCGCCGTAGAGGTCGGTTTTCAGCCAGCGCCGGCGAATCACGTCGGTGGTCGTCAGCGTGTCGAAGCCGCCGCCGGTGCGCGGCTGGTACACGGGGCCCCCGATGCCGTACTGGGCAAAGTCCTGGTTGGCCTTGTACTCCTCGTAGTAGCCGCCGCCGCGCGTCCAGAAGGGCGTCACGCTCAGGTTGAGGCGGGGCGTAAGCTGCCGGGAAATCAGGAACTGGTAGTAGTCCTGCTGGTAGTTGTCGGTCTGGTTTTTATAGGCTGGCAGGTGCTGGCCGTAGTCGGTGCCGGCCTCGTTGTAGCGGCGGTTTTTGGTGAGCAGCGAGTCGGCCAGGCCGTACCAGCTTTGGTAAGTGGTTTCGTAGCCGGTGATGATGAGGGCCCTAAGCAGGGTTTTCTCGTCGGAATACGTACCGGCCAAATACAGCGACTTCAGCCGCGACGCGCCCCGGTCCACGTAGCCCTCGCTCTGCACCCGCGAGGCGCGGGCGTCCACCGTGAAGTGGTTGTTGATGAGGCCCGTGCCGGCGGCCACGGTGCTTTTCCAGGTACCAAACGAGCCGGCCGAGTTGTTGATTTCGGCGTAGGCCTTGGGGCGCAGGCCCAGGGTTTCCACGTTCAGGCTGGCCCCGAAGGCCCCCGCGCCGTTGGTGCTGGGCCCCGCCCCGCGCTGCACCTGGATGCTCTGCACGGACGACGCCAAATCGGGCAAATCGACGAAAAACACGCCGTGGCTCTCAGCCTCGTTCACCGGCACCCCGTTGAGGGTCACGTTGATGCGTGTACCGTCGGTGCCCCGAATGCGGATACCGGTGTAGCCCACGCCGGTGCCCGCGTCGGAGGTCGTCACCACGCTCGGCGTCTGGTCGAGCAGGTAGGGAATGTCCTGGCCAAAGTTGCGGGCCTGGAGCTGCTCGCGGCTCACGTTTTGGTAGGCCGTGCCGGTGCGCTCGTTGGCCCGGGCGGCCGTGACGACGGCCTCGGGCGTGAGGTTGCGGGCCGTGGCCAGGGCCAGCGCGGGCAGCTGCTGGGGCCCCGGCTGGCCTTGCAGCGGCAGGGCCAACGCCTCGTAGCCCACGTAGCTGGCCCGCAGCGTGTGGGGCCCCGCGGGCACGGCCGGCAGCACGAAGCGGCCGGCGGCATCGGTGGTGGCGCCCAGGCCAGGCACGTCGGTGAGGGTGATGGTGGCACCGGGCAGGGCCGCTCCCCGGCCATCGGTGAGGGTGCCGGCCACGGGGCCCTGCGCCCAGGCAGGCGCGGCGGCCAGCGCCAGCAGCACCGCCCCCGCAAAGGGTAAAGTTTTCAACAAAAGATGGAGAAACAGGACGCACCCAGGCCCCAGGGGGCGGAGCCAGGGCGGAATCGTCCGCAGATTGTTTATTTCCCTGCGCCGGCATTACCCGGTTCAGGTTCGATGGGTATCATCTCAGCCGGCGTTGCACGCAGCGCCAGCACCCCTAAACAGGCCGCAAAGGTAAGGGGGGACGAAATTATTCGAGGCCCCGGCGCTTTTTTTCTGCCGTGGTGGCTGGCTTTTTGGTGGAAATCAATTAATTTAGAGCGCCGGCCGCTGCAACCCCTGGCCAGCTTTGGCGGTTATAAGTCCGGCCGCTTTTTCCTGTTTGCCTGCTATGTACCAGCTTCTCTACGCCGTTGTGCTTTGTGCCGTGCTGCTGTTCGTGCTCGTGGTGCCGCGCCGCCGCGTGGGGCCCCACCGCCACCGCCCGACGGCGACGACGACGGCGGCGAGCCGCACGACCCCGGCCTGCCCGACCTCGACCTGCCCCCCGGCATCTCGCGCCCCATCAACGATTGGGAGCCCGACTACAACCGCCCGCGCGTGGGCGCCTGAACCGTATTAACAATAAAAAGCGGGGTTGCGAACCGGATTTCCTGGTTCGCAACCCCGCTTTTTTGCGCCTAGCCGGCGGCTTCGCGCGTAGCAAAACTGCGTTGCCAACGGCGCCGGCTTACCCTATTTCGATTTCGTAAGTGGCTGCAAACGCCTGGCCGGGGCCCAGCGTGAGGATGCCTTCCTTGTCGCGCAGCTCCTGCGGGGCCCCACGGGGCTGGCCACGCCGTGCCAGGGCTCGATGCACACGAACTCCGCCCCGGGGCCCTTCGTCCACAGCCCCAGGTAGGGGAAGCCGTCGAAGCGCAGGCGCACGAAGTGCGGCGCGCCGTGGGCCCGCAGCGCCACGCGGGTAAAGTCGTAATCGGCAAACACCAGCGCATCGTCGGCAAACAGCTCGTAGGTGAGCGGCAGGGTAGCCTCTTGGTGCAGCACGGGGGCCGTTTCGCCGCTGCGCAGGCCACCGCGCAGCAGGTGCTTGCTGAGGGTTACGGGGTGATCAAACTCGAAATAATAATCCTCGAACCGCTCGCCCGGCAGTAGCGGGCACCGGAACGCGGGGTGGGCCCCAATGCTGAACAGCAGGTCGCCGCCGGGGGCCCCGGCGGGGTTGCGCACGTCCCAGCGCACGGCCAGAGCGGTGCCGCGCAGGGTGTAGGTGATGGTCAGCTCGAAAGCAAACGGGTAGTTGGCGCGGGTTTCGGCCGAGTCGGTGAGGCGGAAGGCCAGCTCAGTTTCGGTGTGGCGCAGCACGGCAAATTCCTGGTCGCGGGCGAAGCCGTGCTGGCCCAGGCGGTAAGCCTGGCCCTGGTGCAGGTAGGTATCGTCGGGCAGGCGGCCCACGATGGGGAACAGCACCGGCGCGTGGCGGCCCCACACGGCGGGGTCGGCGGCCCACACGTACTCCAGGCCGGTAGCGACGGCAACGAAGCCGGTCAGCTCGGCCCCGTGGGCGGCGAAGGTGGCCCGGCATTGGGCATTGGCAAGAACGAGGGCGGGCATGGCGCGGGCAGTGGCGAAGGGTGATAATAGGGGCCCTAAGCTACGGCTGGGCGCGCAGCAGGCCGTCTACCAGCTGCTGGGCCGCGGCCAGGCGCTGCGCCGGGGGCCCCCAGATTTCGGCAAACGGGTCGGGGCCCGCGCGCAGCTCGTCGCGGTAGCGGTCGTAAAAGTGCTGGCGCAGCTGCGGGTGCTCGCGCAGCGGGTCGGGCTCCCAGGGCACGTCCACGCCCAGCAGCAGCACTAGGTCGTAGCGCGGCTGGGCCACGGCGGCGGCAATCCAGGCGGGGCAGTGGCCAAAGGCGTGCTCAGACCAAATCTTGATTACTAGTAGGTTGGTATCGCACACTAGTAGGGCCCCACCGGCGGCTTCGGCGGCGGCTTCGGCGGCCAGCTGGCCGTGGGCAATGGCTTCGAGGTCGGCCAGGGCGTAGGGCGGCTGGCGGCCGGCGAGGTAGGCGCGAGCGTATTCGGGCACCCAGGGGGCCCCGTAGTGGGCGGCCAGCTGCTGGCTCAGCGTCGATTTACCCGTCGATTCCGGGCCGGTCAGCGCAAGGCGAAGCATGGGGAAGGTCAGGTTTGGGGGGAAAGGGCGGGCAACAGATGCGCGGCCGCGCCGGGGCAAAGTTGCGGCCCGTTGGCCCGATTGCCACCAAGCCGCGCCGCCAGCTGCATCCAATCGCCGCTGATTAAAATCACTTTTGTCCCAAATTGGGATTTTAATCACCTTGGGCTTCTGGGTCGGACTTATCTTTGTCCTCTGTTCGCCTAATTATTTTTATGAATATTGCTGCTATCAGCCCGGTTCAACTTGCCAGACGCCTCGCCGCCGGCGATGCGCTCCAACTGTTTGACGTGCGTGACCCCATCGAGTTCGATTATTGCCACCTGCCCGGCAGCGTATTGCTGCCCCTCGACGAGCTGCCCCAGCGCACCGACGAAGTGCCCGCCGCGGGCGAAGTAGTGCTGGTCTGCCACCACGGCGTGCGCTCAGCCCAGGCCCTCAGCTACTTGCAAGTGCGCCACGGCCGCACCAACCTGCTCAACCTGCGCGGCGGCATCGACGCCTGGAGCTGCGAAGTGGATCCCTCGGTGCCCCGGTATTAGCCCGTACCACCAAGCTGCACTTGGTTACCTATGCTGCCTTGGGGCCCTGCGGCATACTAAGAGGGCATAAGCAAGCCCCCTGCAGTGTCAACACAGCTTGGTAGTAAAGGCAAAGGGGCCCCTATTAGGGCCCCAGCACAATTTGGGCCCGGCGGTGGTTGTAGGGGCCCATGCCCTCTTCGCCCGTTTCTGCCCCTACCCTAGCCGGCCGCCTGGCCCTGCGCCAGCCCCCCGCCGGCTCCCCGCTGATGCGCCAGCGCTGGGGCGACCTGCTCTTTATGCACTGGCCGGTGCCGCCGGCGCTGCTGGCCCCCTTCCTGCCCCCGCGCCTGGCCCTCGACCTGCACGACGGCCACGCCTGGCTGGCCATTGTGCCGTTCCGGATGTGGGACGTGCGCACCCGCTTCACCCCGCCCATCCCCGGGGCCAACCAGTTTTTGGAGCTGAACGTGCGCACTTACGTGCACCTCGACGGCGTGCCCGGCGTGTGGTTTTTATCACTCGACGCCACCAACGCCTTGGCCGTGTGGGCGGCGCGCACCATCTTCCACCTGCCCTACCTGCGCGCGCGCATGGCCCTGGCCCGCCCCGCCCCCGACCAGGTGCGCTACACCGCCCGCCGCACCCACGGCGGGGCCCCGGCCGCGCACTTCGCCGCCACCTGGCGCGTGGGCGAGGTGCTGCCGCCGGCCGATACCGCGCCCGGCTCGCTGGCCTTCTTCCTCACCGAGCGCTACTGCCTGTACGCCGCCTGGGGCAAGCGCCTCTACCGCGGCCGCATCCACCACGAAGCCTGGCCGTTGCGCACGGCCGAGCTGCTGGAATACGACTCGAATTTGATCGAAGCGCACGGCTTGCCCACGCCCGCCGGGGCCCCGGTGCTGTACGCCGGGGGCCCTCTGGCCGTGGAGCTGTGGTGGCTGCAACGGGTGTAGGGCGGCCAATTCCGTTTCCTTTGCGGCTTGCTTGCCCCACTTTCGCCTTCCGCTATGATCCTCGTCGTGCTGGTCAACTACAACTCCACGGGCCACACCCTGGCCTGCGTGGAGTCGTTGCGCGCCCACACCCGGCCCGGCACCGCCTACCGGGTGATGGTGGTGGACAACGCCTCTGCGCCCGCCGAGCGCGAGGCGCTGGGGGCCCTAGCCGCCTACCCCGAGGTAGAAGTTTGCTATTCGGCGCTTAATCTGGGCTTTGCCGGGGGCAACATGCTGGGGTTCCGCACGGCCACAGCCACCCAACGGCCCACCCACGTATTTCTGCTGAACAACGACACGCTCCTGCGCACCGACTGCCTAACGGAGCTGGCCGACCTGCTGACGGCACGCCCCGAAATTGGCCTGGCCGCTCCCCAGATGTTCGGGCCCGAGGGCCAGTGGCTGGAGAGCTACGGCTTCTTCCCTACGCTGGGCGACAAACTACTGGGCCGGGGCTTATGCCGGGCCCTGGGGCTGGGCTACCACCCGCCGCGCCCCGCCCGCGCCGCCCGCCAGCCCTACCCGGCCGATATGGTAACCGGCGCCGCCATGTTTGCGGATGCCGAGCTTTTTGCGCGCATCGGCGGGCTCGATGAGCAGTATTTTCTGTACTGCGAGGAGGAGGACGTGGCCTGGCGCGTGTGGAAGGCGGGGCGCCAGGTGGTGGTGGTGCCAGGGTCAGAATTTGTGCACCTGGGCGGGCGCAGCAGCCAGCCCAGCTTCGGCCTGCTGCGCGAGTTCTACATCTCGCTCGCCTACTTTTTACGCAAAAACTTCAACCCCGTCCACGCCGAGGCCGTGCGCTGGCTGTTCGTGGTGAAGCTCGTGTTCCGGGCCCGGCGCGGCCGCCAGTACCTGCGCCTGGCCCGGTTTCTGGCCCAAGGCGCACCCATGTCGGCCTCTATTCGCCCCACCGCGGCCGGCAGCCCGGCGGGCTCACAGCGTTCCCCGGGTTAACGCACGTAATGGCCCGTACCACAAGCTGTGCTTGGTCTTGCCCTGGGGCCCATACGCAAGACCAAGCACAGCTTGGTGGTACGGGCCACTACGTGCGTTAACCTATAAACTGCGCTAAATCCCCGGCGCCGCCCCCGCCCCGGGGCCCCAAACCACCAATCTCCCAAGCCCTTTCCACCCCGCCCTTGGCCAACGATTTCCGCCTGCCCCCGCTGCCCGATTTGCCCATCATAGCGGCGCTGCCCGCGCTGCGCGATGCCCTGGCTACCCACGCCCGTGTGGTGCTGGAGGCCCCGCCCGGCGCGGGCAAAACCACGGTGGTGCCGCTGGCGCTGCTGGCCGCCGAGTGGCGGGGGCCCCAGGACAAAATCCTGGTGCTGGAGCCGCGCCAGCTGGCCGTGCGCGGGGCCGCCGCCCGCCTGGCCCAGCTGCTGGGCGAGCCCGTGGGCCGCACCATCGGCTACCGCGTACGGCTCGACAGCAAGGTGAGTAAAGACACGCGCGTGGAGGTAATTACCGAAGGCATTCTGACGCGGATGCTGCAAGACGACCCGGCGCTGGAGGGCGTGGCCTGCGTGGTGTTCGACGAATTCCACGAGCGCAGCTTGAATGCCGACCTCGGCCTGGCGCTGGCCCTGGATGCCCAAGCCGTGCTGCGGCCCGAGCTGCGGATTCTCATCATGAGCGCTACGCTGGAGGCGCAGCGGCTGGGGCAGTGGCTGCCGGCGCCAGTGGTGTCGTCGGCCGGTTTTCTGTTTCCGATTGACACGCACTACCTCGACCCGCGCCGGGCCGCCGCCCTGCCCAACCGGCCCGGCGAGCGGCTGGCCGCGCTGGGTGCCGGCCCCAGGGTGCGGGGCCCGCG
>NZ_MDZA01000442.1 GCF_001816125.1 Hymenobacter coccineus
TGCGAGTCCGCGCGTCTGAACGTTCAGACGCGCGGACTCGCAGAGTCCACGCTACATTTAGTACCTCTATTCGGCGTAGTTCTTCAGGATGGTGTGACCACCTTCGCGCAGGTACTCGTCACGGCGAGCGCCGTCCACGTCAGCCTGCATCATCTCCTTCACCAGGCCCTGGAGGTCGTACTGCGGCACCCAGCCCAGCTTCTGCTTGGCTTTGGTGGGGTCGCCGATGAGCAGCTCCACTTCCGTCGGGCGGAAATAGCGCTCATCTACTTCCATCACTATTGTACCCGCAGCAACCTGGTACTCGGGGTTGTGGCAGGCCACTACCCGGCCTTTCTCGGTGACGCCTTCGCCTTCGAAAGCCACCTCAATGCCAACTTCCATGAAGGCCAGGCGGATGAATTCGCGCACCGTGGTGGTCACGCCGGTCGCAATCACAAAGTCTTCGGCTTCGTCCTGCTGGAGCATGCGCCACATGGCTTCCACGTAGTCTTTGGCGTGGCCCCAGTCGCGCTTGGCGTCGATGTTGCCCAGGAACAAAGCGTCTTGCAGGCCCAGGGCGATGCGGGCCACGGCGCGCGTGATTTTGCGCGTCACGAAGGTTTCGCCGCGCAGGGGGCTCTCGTGGTTAAAGAGGATGCCGTTGCAAGCGTACATGCCGTAAGCCTCGCGGTAATTCACCGTAATCCAGTAGCCGTAGAGCTTAGCCACGGCGTAGGGCGAGCGGGGGTAAAAGGGCGTCGTTTCCGACTGCGGTACCTGCTGCACCAAGCCGTACAGCTCGGAAGTCGAAGCCTGATAGATGCGCGTCTTCTTGGTCATGCCCAGGATGCGCACAGCTTCGAGCAGGCGCAGCGTGCCTACGCCGTCCACGTCGGCTGTGTACTCGGGAGTGTCAAACGACACTTTCACGTGCGACATGGCCCCCAAGTTGTAAATCTCATCGGGCTGCACCTCCTGCACGATGCGGATCAGGTTGGTCGAGTCGCTCAAGTCGCCGTAGTGCAACTTAAAGTGCACGTTCTTCTCGTGCGGGTCCTGGTACAGGTGGTCAATGCGTTCGGTATTGAACAGCGAGGAGCGGCGCTTGATGCCGTGCACCTCATAGCCTTTGCTTAACAATAATTCGGCGAGGTAGGAACCATCCTGCCCGGTAATGCCCGTGATAAGTGCGCGTTTCATGATGCGTGAAATGATGTTTGGATTATAAAATGAATTAGTAAAATACAAGTGACCAATTGGAGCGCAACGAAACCAGACAAATTGCGGATTTCGGCCGCTCCGCGTTGCAATTAACATCAAAGATATAAGATGCTATGTCAATATTTTACCCTTGCCAAGCGCGATCCGTCATACCCACCAAGACTAATTACCAATTTTCATTTTTTCACAAGCGCCCTTGCCGCTTCATAATTACATGCTTACTGCCGTAATACGCCCATTAAGCAGTCTTGCACACCGCTGCTCAAGCACGAAATTCTTTTACTTGCCAGCTTGAGCAACGAGTTAGGATTCGGTAAGCCATTTATCTCCTTCAAAAAATATTAGAATTTTCACAAAATTGTACTTAACTAATGCAATCGTTCTTCATCAACTCACGCTTATACTTCTGCTATTAATTCAACTATTTATGGGTTTGGCAGGCTTATTTTACATTTTTTCTCCAAATTGCCCACTGACCTCCCACCCTATTTAAGGCAGGCTGGAGTATGGCTGGAGCATGGTCGGAGTTACTCTGGAGTTAGTCTGCGGTAACTGCGGCCCTACTTAGCGCAACCATTGGTCATTTCGCGAAGCTTCACCCTGGCAGACCCTGCTAATTATCCGCTATCCCAATGGCTCCCGCAAAACATCAAATTGAACTATACCAATAAAGAGCCGTTGATTTATGCAAGTGGGGCCCTCCCTAACTTATTCCATTTTGTGCCGGTGGTGGTCTAAAGTGAGGTAGTTCGGCGGCTTTTTCTGTCGTCGAACCACTCGGGCGATTAACAGGAGCCGGTGTTTTTTGGTAAGACAGGCCCGACGAAGCGCTTCGGTCAATTCGCCGGACCACCCTGCTTTAGACCACCGCCTTTGTGGCTATCCCCTGCGAGAACTTGGCCTTTCTTTCGGCAAGGGGCCCTCAATAGAGGTCTTTGACCACGTACAAGGGACGGTTGCGAGCGGCATCGAGCCCGCGCCACACGTACTCGCCGATTACCCCCAAGGCTATCATCTGGAACGCGGACACGAATAATAGCACCACCATGAGGGTGGTCCAGCCAGCCGGTTCGTTGGGGTGCACCAGCTTGAGGACGATGACGTAGAGGCCGTAGAAGAAAGCCAGCAAGCCCAGGCCCAGGCCCACCACCGAAATAGCGCGGATGGGCACGAACGAAAACGAGACGAGCGAGTCAATCAGGAGCGTAATTTTTTTGGTCACCGTCCACCGCGACTGGCCAATCTGACGCTTGCGGCGGGTGTAGGGCAGGCTCACGTGCGCAAAACCTAGCCACAGCATGAGGTAGAACACGTTGGAGTTGCGCTCGTGCAGCTTCAGAATTTCGGTGGCTACCTGCCGGTCAAACAAAGCGTAATCGAAGCCGCCATCGGGGATGTTCCGCAGGGCCAGGTGCTTCATCAACCAGTGAAACACCTTGGCTAGCCGCTCGCCAACGCCGGTTTCCTCGCGCTCCTGCCGGTTGCCGACAACCAGCTTGAAGCCCTGCTGCCAGTAGCCGTACATCTGGGCCATGAGGGCGGGCGGGTCCTGCAAATCGGCCGTAGTAATGGCCAGGCAGTCGCCGGTGGCGTGGGCCAGGCCCGCCACAATGGCGTTGTACGAACCCACGTTGCCGGCCAAGTCCACGATACGCAGGCGGTCGGGGTACTGCGCCTGGGCCCGGCGCAGGGCCCCCAAAGTGCCATCGCCCGAGCCGTCGTTGACGAATACGTACTCGAAGGTCAAGTCATCGGCCGCGAAGTTGGCCTCGTTGGCCACCAGTTCGGCCACCGTCACCGGAATATTTTCCTCGTTGTAGTAGCAAGGAACGACGACGGAAAGCTTGGGCATGGTGTTCTGAGGCAGAGGTGCAACGCGGCGTAGTGGCCAGCCGGCCCGCTTGGCTGCACTTTATCAGCCACAAAACTGCTTCAAAATTGACGAATGGCCGCGGCTACGGCTGCTACCTGCGCTTCGGTCATACCCGGCCACAGGGGCAGGCTGAGGCAGGTGGCGGCCAGGTTTTCGGCAATGGGCAGGGCCCCCGGTGCGAGGCCGAGGCCAGCGTAGGCGGGCTGGCGGTGGGGCGGCACCGGGTAGTGGATGAGCGTGCCGATGCCCCGCGCTGCCAGGTGCTGTTGCAGCGCGTCGCGCCGGGAGGTGTGCACCACGTAGAGGTGGTACACGTGGGTGGCGCCGGGGGCCACGGCTGGCAGGCGCAGGCCGTTAATACCGGCCAGGTGCTGGCCGTACCAGGCGGCTAGCTGCCGGCGCTGGGCCGTCCAGGCGGCCAGGTGCCCGAGCTTAACGCGCAGCACGGCGGCCTGCAGCTCGTCGAGGCGGGAGTTGTAGCCAACAACGTCGTTGTGGTACTTGCGCGCCGAGCCGTAGTTGCGCAGCGTGCGCACCCGTTCGGCCAGGTCCGCGTCGGCGGTGGTGAGGGCCCCGGCGTCGCCGAGGGCCCCCAGGTTTTTGCCGGGGTAGAAGCTGGTGGCGTTCAGGGCCCCAAAGCTGCCAGTGAGTTGCCCATTGAAGGCGGCGCCCTGAGCCTGGGCGTTGTCCTCCACTACGTGCAGGCCGTGCTGCCGGGCTACTTCCATGATTTCCGGCATTTGACACGCCTGGCCGTACAGGTGCACCGGCATAATGGCGCGGGTACGCGGCGTGAGGGCCCCCACCAGCCGCACCGGATCGAGGTTGCTGGTGGCGGGATCGGGCTCCACGGGCACCGGGCGGGCCCCCACGTGCGTCACGGCCAGCCACGTAGCGATGTAGGTGTTGGACGGCACCAGCACTTCATCGCCGGGCCCCACACCCAGGGCCCGCAGCGCCAGCGCCAGGGCATCGAGGCCGTTGGCCACGCCCACCGCATGCGGCACTTGATTGAAAGCCGCGTATTCGCGCTCAAAGGCCGCCACTTCGTCGCCGAGCACGTACCAGGCCGAATCGTAGACGCGAGCCACGGCGGCCAGCACCTCCTCGCGCAGCGGCGCGTGCTGGGGCACAATCGAGAAAAAAGGAATCGGCAGGGGCCCGGGCATGGTGCAAGCAGCTGCCCCCGGCGTAGCCTGCCGGCGGGCCGGGCAAAGATAGCCCCGCCCCTACCCCGCCGGCCGGCCGGGCCCCAGCGCCCGGAACTGGTCGTAGTCGCGGATGTAGTCAGCCTCGTCGTAGGGCTGCGAGGCCAGCACCAGCTGCACCGCCGAGTGCGAGTACTGCATGGTGTGCCACGTAAAGGGCGGCACGTACAGGCCCATACGAGGGTCTTCGAGCCGGAAGGTATGCAGGGCCCCGGCGGCCGTTTCGGTAACGACGGTGATGCGCCCGGCCACGGCCACCAGCACCTGCTCGGTGCGGTGGTGGGCGTGGCGGCCCCGCACGATGCTCTCGGGGGTGTAGTACGTCCAGAAAACGCGCTGCACGGCAAATGGCACTTCCGCGCCCTGCCCGTCGGCTACCGAGATGTAGCCAATATCAGGGGCCCCCAGCTTGGGCAGGGCAATGAGGTAGGGGTCAGGAAAATCAGGCATGGCACAACAAAAAAAGCGGGAACGGCTTGGCGCCGCTCCCGCTTCAAAATAACAACTAGGGGGCCCTATTACACTTTCACGTGCTCCTTGAAGTACTCCAGGGTGCGGCGCAGGCCCTCGGCCCGGTCCACCTTGGGCTCCCAGCCCAAGATTTCCTTGGCCTTGGTGATGTCGGGCCTGCGCTTCATCGGGTCGTTTTCGGGCAGCGCCTGGTAGGTCGGCTTGAACTCGACGCCGGTGAGGCGGGCAATTTCTTCGCCGAACTGCTTGATGGTGATTTCCGAAGGGTTGCCGATGTTCACCGGCATGTGGTAGTCACTCAGCAGCAGGCGGTAAATGCCCTCCACCAGGTCGTCCACGTAGCAGAACGAGCGGGTCTGCGAGCCATCGCCGAACACGGTTAGGTTCTCGCCGCGCAGCGCCTGCGACAGGAAAGCCGGCAGCACGCGGCCGTCGTCGAGGCGCATCCGGGGCCCGTAGGTGTTGAAGATGCGGATGATGCGGGTTTCCAGGCCGTGGTGGTTGTGGTAAGCCATCGTAATGGCCTCCTGGAAACGCTTGGCCTCGTCGTAGCAGCCACGGGGCCCCACGGGGTTCACGTTACCCCAATACTCCTCCACCTGGGGGTGCACTTCCGGGTCGCCGTACACTTCCGACGTGCTGGCAATCAGCATCCGGGCCCCCTTCACCCGCGCCAGGCCCAGCAGGTTGTGGGTACCGAGCGAGCCCACTTTCAGGGTCTGGATCGGAATTTTCAGGTAGTCAATCGGCGAGGCCGGTGAGGCGAAGTGCAGGATGTAATCCAGCTTGCCAGGCACGAACACGAACTTGCTGACGTCGGCATTATGGAACTCAAATTCCTTCTTACCAAACAAATGCTCAATATTTTGGAGCGACCCGGTAATCAGGTTATCCATTGCAATGACGTGGTAGCCTTCGGCCAGAAACCGGTCGCAGAGGTGCGACCCCAGGAAGCCCGCCCCACCGGTGATGAGGATGCGTTTTTTTTCTTCAGACATTTTCTTTAGCTCTTAGCTATTGGTTATTAGCCGTTAGCTTTTTGAGAGAATTATTAAATAAAGGCGACAAGCTAGTAGCTAAGCACTTAAGCAGCTGGCTCCTTGTGGTCGGTTTTCACGCCAATGCAGTGGTAGGTAAAGCCCAGCTCCTTCAACTCTTTGGCTTCGTAGATGTTACGGCCGTCAAAGATGGCTTTCTGCTTCATCAGGCGGGCCATCACGCCAAAGTTCGGCACCCGGAAATCGGGCCATTCCGTCACCACCAGCAGCGCGTCGGCGTCAATAAGGGCCTCAAACTCGTCCTTGGCGTAGGCAATCCGGTCGCCCAGGCTGTGCTTGGCTTCGGGCATGGCCACCGGGTCGTAGGCCGTTACGGTGCAGCCCGCGGCCAGCAGCTTCTCGATGATAACCAGCGAGGGCGCCTCGCGCATGTCGTCGGTTTTCGGCTTGAAGCTGAGGCCCCACACGGCGATGTGCAGCCCGCGCAGCTCGCCCTGGAAGTGGCGGCTCAGCTTATCAAACAGCACCGATTTCTGGGCGTCGTTCACCGATTCCACGGCCCGCAGCACCTGCATGTCGTAGCCGTTTTCCTGGGCCGTTTTAATCAGCGCCTTCACGTCTTTCGGGAAGCACGACCCGCCGTAGCCGATGCCGGGGTAGATGAACTTGGTGCCAATCCGGGCATCGGAACCGATGCCGCGGCGCACCATGTTCACGTCGGCCCCCATGATTTCGCAGAGGTTGGCCACGTCATTCATGAACGATATCTTCGTGGCCAGCATGGAGTTGGCGGCATATTTCGTCATTTCAGCCGACGGGATATCCATGAAGATAATCGGGTGGCCATTGAGCAGGAACGGCTTGTAGAGCTTGGTCATCACCTCTTCTGCCCGCTCCGACGAGATGCCCACTACGATGCGGTCAGGCTTCAGGAAGTCGTCGATGGCCGCGCCCTCTTTCAAAAACTCGGGGTTGGAGGCCACGTCGAATTCTACCGATGCACCGCGCTTTTGCAGGGCCTGCTCCAGCTCGGTGCGCACCTTGGCGGCCGTGCCCACGGGCACGGTGCTTTTGGTAACGACAACGCAGTATTCGTCGATGTTTTCGCCGATGCCACGGGCCACGGCCAGTACGTACTTCAGGTCGGCCGAGCCGTCTTCGCCGGGAGGGGTGCCCACGGCGATGAAGGCCACATCGCAGCCTTTGATGGCTTCGCTCAGGTTAGTGGAAAAGTGCAGCCGTCCTTTCTCGACGTTGCGGCTCACCATTTCCTCCAGGCCCGGCTCATAAATGGGCAGGATGCCGTTGTGGAGGTTATCGATTTTTTTCTGGTCGATGTCGATGCAGGTCACATCAATGCCTACTTCGGCAAAGCACGTGCCCGTCACCAGGCCCACATAGCCAGTGCCTACTACTGCAATCTTCATTTTAATTAGTTAAGGTGTAATATTTAGAAATATAGAAGCTAAGCTATGCCTTAGGAATGATTCAACAAAATATTCATCTGCTAAACCATGTATTTTTTCCACCACGTCTGGAACACGATGAGGGCCCAGATACGCGCGTGCACGTCGCCCGGGCTGCGCGAGAAGAGCTGGGCTTTGAGCTTGCGTACCTCGTCAACGTCGAAGATGCCCTGGCTCGTCACGAACTCGTCGGCCAGCAGGTCGTTCTCGATGAGGGGGCGCAACTCGTTGCGCATCCACTTCAGCAGGGGCACCTCGAAGCCGTGCTTGGGCCGGTCGTATAGCTCGGTCGGCAACTCAGCGCGGAAGGCGTCCTGCACGATTCTTTTTTTCATGGCGCTGTTCACCTTACTGCTGACGGGCAGCGAGAAGGCAAAATCCACCACTTTATAGTCGAGGAACGGAGTGCGCACTTCCAGCGAGTTGGCCATGCTCATCATGTCCACTTTCGCGAGCATGTCGTAGGGCAACACTAAGGTCATGTCGGTGAGCAGCACCTCGTTGAGGTCACCGTCGGCGTGGAGATGCTCCAGAACGTCTTTGCGGCGCTTTTCGGCCAGCTTCTTGCCAATTTTCTGGCGGCTGGCAGGGCTCAGCAGGGCCCGGGCGTCCTTCTCGGAGGCGAAGGTGGCCCAGTCCCAGTAGCGGTCCTTCACGCCGGAGAGCATGCCGCGCGAAAAGCGCTGGAGCTGGCGCACCTTGTTGCCAAAGAAGCCGTTGCGCGACTTGGGCAGCGCGTCCCACAGGAAGTTCAGGCCCGTCACGGCTTCGGCCTTGAAGCCGCCCTGGCGCACCTTGAACTCGCCCATGTGCTTGTTGTAGCCGCCAAAAATCTCGTCGGCCCCGTCGCCGCTCAGCGCCACCGTCACCTGCTGGCGGGTGCGCTGGCTTAGGATGTACACGGCCAGGGCCGAGGAATCGGCAAACGGCTCGTCGAGGTAGTCCAGCATGTCGTGCAGGTGCTCGTACAAGTCGTTATTAGTCAACGAGAAGACCGTATGGTTGGTCTTGTGCCGGGCCGCCACCAGGTTGGCGTACTTGGTTTCGTCGAAGAATGGCTCGTCTTTGAAGCCGATGCTGAACGTGCTCAGGTGCGGGGTGTGGCGGGCGGCCAGCGCCGTGATAACGCTCGAATCGATGCCACCGCTCAGGAAGGCCCCCAGGGGCACGTCGGCCACGAGGCGGCGCTGCACGGCGTCGTCCATCAGGTCGACCAGCTTTTTCTGCTGTTGCTCGTAGCTGAGCTTGTTTTTGGCGGTTTTCTTGGGGTCGTACGGAATCTTGTACCAGGCCTTGCCCACCACCTTGCCACCCTTCACATACAAGTAATGGCCGGGCAACAATTTCTTCACGCCCTTGAAGATGCTGGCGGGCCCGGGGATGTAGTTGAGCTGCAAATACTGGCTCAAAGCCACGTAGTCAATCTTGCGCGGCACGCCCAGGGCCAGCATCGACTTCATCTCCGAAGCGAAAAACAACTGGTCTTCGTCGCGGTACACCAGTAGCGGCTTCACGCCGTACCGGTCGCGGGCGATGAAAAGCGAGTTTTCCTCCTTGTCGTAGATGGCAAAGCCGAAGAAGCCGTTCAGCTTTTTGATGAAGCTGCGGCCCTCGGTGATGTAGAGCTGGAGGATGACCTCGGTGTCGGTTTGCGAGTGGAACCGGCAACCTTTTTTAATCAACTTCTCACGCAGCTCGCGGTAATTGAAGATTTCTCCATTGAACACAATGGTGTAGCGGCCAGCCTCGTCGGTCATCGGCTGGTTGCCGTCGGCCGACAAGTCGAGGATGGCCAGGCGGCGGAAGCCCAGCCCGCACTGGTCGTACACGAAGTGGCCCTGCGAGTCAGGCCCGCGGCGGACAATGGCATCGGTGGATGCCTGCAAGCGCGTCAGCGATTGGCGGCCGGCATCAGAAAAGGCAAAAACTCCGGTAATTCCACACATAAGCTGCGGGCGAAAGTACGCACGGCCGGCGGTTGGGGCCCCAGCGCGGCGCAAAACCGGCGCCGCAACCTGCGCCCGGCGAAGGCAGTACACCCAGCAGTTTCCACCCATTTTCTTTCCCCTATGAATTCCGCCGACGCCACCCTCGACCAACAGTTCCAAGCCGCCGTGGAGCGGGTCAACAACCTGCCGCCCGACGCGGCCGCCGCCCAGATGACCGACCTTTACGGCCTCTACAAGCAAGCCACCGACGGCGACGTGGACATGAAAGGCGACGCCGTGGCCGCCGATGAGGCCACCGACGCCAGCGGCCCCGCCGGCCTTTCGCAGGGCCAGTGGGACTCGTGGAACAAGTACAAAGGCACGCCCCAGGAAGAAGCCAAGCGCCAGTACGTGGCCCGCGCCGCCGAAGCCGCCGGGGGCCACGCCGGTGCCGACCCGGCCCAGACCGTGCCCACCGATGGCCGCACCGGGGCCCCCGCCGCCGCCGACCACGGCGGCCTGCGCGGCTCCCTCGACGAGGGCACGCCCTACGGCGGCGAAGACAAATTGAAGGGCCAGCAATAAGCGTTCAGGGCCCCGGACGCACAACGCCCGCGCTGCACGAATGCAGCGCGGGCCGTTGTGCGTCCGGGGCCCTATGCGTTGGCAGCGGGCGGGCTAAAATATTTTACCCGGGTTCATAATACCATGCGGGTCAAACACTTGCTTGATGCCGCGCATCAGGTTGAGGTTGATGTCGGGCAGGGCGATGCCGATGTAGCCTTTCTGCACCAGGCCAATGCCGTGCTCGCCGCTGATGGTGCCGCCCAGCCGCACGCAGAGCCGGAAAATCTCGCTGATGGGCTCGCGCAGGCCCACGTTCCACTTCTCGTCGTCGAGGTCGCCGCGGATGATGTTGACGTGCAGATTGCCGTCGCCGGCGTGGCCGTAGCACACGGTTTTGAAGCCGTACCGGGCCCCTATTTCCTTCACGCCCGCCAGCAAAGCGGGTAGCTCGGCGCGGGGCACCACGGTATCTTCCTCTTTATACACCGAATTGTAGCGCACCGAATTGCCGATGTTGCGCCGGATGCGCCACAGCTCATCCTTCTGAGTGGCGGTGTCGGCCAGCAAAATCTCGCCCACGTCGTAGCGCTCCAGCACTTCGTACACCTGCTCGGCTTCCTTGTAGAGGTACTCCAGGTCCTGGCCGTCCAGCTCGATGAGCAGGTGGGCCTTGATGTCTTCGGGCAGGGTGAGCGGGATTTTCAGGTAATCCGACGACCAGGCGATGGCCTCGCGCTCCATGAACTCCATACCCGACGGCACGATGCCCGCCCGGAACACCGCCGACACAGCCTCGGCCGCCTGCGCCTCCTGGCGGAAGGGCACCAGCATCAGGATGTTCTGCTTTGGGTAGGGCAGCAGCCGGAACACGGCTTTGGTGACGATGCCCAGCGTGCCCTCCGAGCCCACCATCAGCTGGGTGATGTTGTAGCCGGTGGCGTTTTTGAGGGTGTTGGCGCCGGTCCAGATGATTTCGCCGGTGGGCAGCACCACTTGCAGGTTCAGCACGTAGTCCTTCGTCACGCCGTACTTCACGGCCTTGGGGCCCCCGCTGCTCTGGCTCAGGTTGCCGCCCAAAAAGCACGAGCCCTTGCTGGCCGGGTCAGGCGGGTAGAACAGGCCCACGGCCTGCACCGCGTTCTGGAACGCTTCCGTCACCACGCCGGGCTCGACGGTGGCTTGCAGGTTGCGCTCGTCGATTTGCAGGATTTTGTTGAAGCGCGCCATGCGCAGCACCACGCCGTGGTGCACCGGCAGGGCCCCGCCGCTGAGGCCCGTGCCCGCCCCGCGGGCCGTGACGGGCACCCGCGCCGCGTGGCAGAGGCGCATGATTTCGCTGATTTCTTCGGGCGTGCCGGGCGTCAGCACCACGTCGGGGGCGAAGTGCAGGTCCTCGGTGTGGTCCTGGCCGTAAGTGGCGTACTCTTCGGCAGGCACGCGCTGGGCCGTGGCCACGTGGGCGGGCCCCACAATGGCTTCGAGCTGCACCAGCAGCGCGGGGGTGAGGGCGTTGAAGTCGGGCATGGGCAAAAAGGAAATGAGATTTTGCGGGTATGTGATTAGCTGTTAGCAACAAGTGGCACCAAAGAATTGTGTTGCCAGCGCAAAGATCCTATTCCGGCCAACGAATAAAAGTATATTTGCGACCGATGGGTAGGAGGACGACGAAGATACTGCTGCTGTTTGGGCTCTGGGCCGCGTTGGTGCTGGGCGCGTGCAGCCGCAAACTCAACTACCGCGACGGCCGCTACCGCTCGGCCCGCGACATGGTGCGTCTCAAGAACGGCAGCCGGGCTCCCGCCCGCCCCGCCCTCAAAACCAAGAACAAGTACAGCCCCGCCAGCGGGGCCAGCACCAAAACCGTGGCCCGGCGCCCGTTTCGGGCGGGCAGCGCCACCGGCACGCTGGCCACCGTCATCGACGCGGCCCGCGCCTACCAGGGCACGCCGTACCTGTTTGGGGGCACCACGCGGCTGGGGCTCGATTGCTCGGGCCTGCTACAGCTGGCGTTCGGCGAGGCGGGCGTATCCATCCCGCGCTCTTCTAACGAGCAGGCCGTGTGGGGCGACCCCGTAGCGGCCCGCGACCTGCGCCCCGGCGACCTGATCTTTTTTGGGGCCTCGCCCGGCAGCCGCACCATCACCCACGTGGGCATGGTCACGGTGGCCAACGCCGACGGGGTGGACTTTATTCACGCCTCCAGCTCGCTGGGCGTGGTCGAAAACAGCTTCGAATCCGACTATTATCTGAGCCGGTTCATCCGCGCGGTGCGCCCCCGTTTGTAAAAGCTACCCATTACCTTTGCCTAGCCATTTGGTGGGTCAAACCAATATTGTTTTGGATAACATTGGCTTAACACTGATCTGGCTTCGCCGCTTCCATTCCAAATTCCCTTTTTGCCACATCTATTTTTTTACTAACCCTTTTCGTATGAATCTTTTACGTTTACGCTATTTGCTGCTGATGCTGCTGATGCTAACGGCCCACCTGGGCTGGAGCCAGGGCACCACCACAGCCGCCATGAACGGGGTAATCTCGGACAAGACCGGGATGGGCCTGCCCGGCGCCACGGTTATCGCCGTGCACACCCCCACCAACACCCAGTACGTGGTGCCGACCAACTCCGACGGTCGCTTCAACCTGCAGAACATGCGCGTTGGGGCCCCTACACCGTTAAGGTGAGCTTCGTGGGCTACCGCGACGTGCAGCGCGACGGCGTATTCCTGAGCCTGGGCCAGAACCTGCGCTTCGACGTGAAGCTGGACGACGCTTCGACCGAGCTGACCGAGGTGACCGTGAGCGGCCGCCGCGACCCGGTGATGAACGCCAGCCACACCGGCGCCAGCACCACCGTGCAGCGCGAAACCATCGAGCGCCTCCCCACCCTGAACCGCTCGCTAGCCGACTTCACCCGCCTCACGCCCCAGGCCAACGGCCAGGGCTTCGGCGGCCGCAGCAGCAGCTTCAACAACATCACCGTTGACGGCGCCATCTTCAACAACGCCTTTGGCTTGTCGTCGACGGTAGGCGGCCAGGCCGGGGCCCAGCCCATTTCGCTCGACGCCATCGACCAGATTCAGGTGAGCATCGCACCGTTTGACGTGCGCCAGGGTTCGTTTACCGGCGCCGGCATCAACGTGGTGACCCGTTCGGGCAGCAACAAGTTTTCGGCTTCGATCTACGACTTCTACCGCAACCAACAGTTTGTGGGCAGCAAGGTGGGCAACGTGGATTCGCCCTACCCCACTTTTAACCTGAACAACGTCGGCTTCCGCATTGGGGGCCCCATCATTAAGGACAAGCTATTCTTCTTCCTTAACGCCGAGCGCGAGCGCCGCAACGACCCGCCCACGGGCAACTACACCGCCAACCGCGGCACCACCACGCCGCCCCTCGGCGGCACGGTGTCCACGGCTTCGGGCCGCGACCTGGATGCGCTGAGCAGCTTCTTGCAGGCCCAGTACGGCTACAGCGCCGGGCCGTACGAGAACTTTGTGCTCCGTTCGAACAGCGACAAGATTACGGCCCGCCTGGACTGGAACATCAGCCAGAACCACCGCTTCAACATCAAGTACAACTACTTGAAGTCGTACTCCGATATCCCACCGAGCACTTCCGGCGCCATCGCCGGCCAGCGTTCGCAGTCGTACTTCGGCCTGCCCTTCCTATCGTCGTACTATACCATCAACAACAACCTGAACTCGATCATTGCCGAGTTGAACAGCACCTTCGGCAGCGGCAAATACTCGAACAACCTGACGGGTGGCTACTCGGCTTTCCGCGACCTGCGCTCCAGCCTCGGCGGCAGCCCCTTCCCGCTGGTTGACATCGGAACGGCTACCGGCCCCAGCACTACGGCTACGCAACTGGCCGGTATTACCGCTCAAAATTCGCTGACCTCGTTTGGCTACGAGCCCTTCACCGCCTTCAACCTGCTGAACTCGGACGTGTACCAGCTCGGCGACAACTTCACCGCCTATCTCGGTAAGCACAACGTGACGGTGGGTACTTACAACGAATACTACAAGTTCCGCAACGGCTTCGCGCCGAACTACTACGGCAACTACTCGTTCAACTCGCTGGAGGATTTCTACAACTCGGCGGGCTTTAGCTACGACCGCGGCACGGCTACCGCCACGCCGCTGGCGGCCGGCGCGACTCGCCTGGGGCCCCAGCGCTACAACCTGCAATACTCGGCCCTGCCCGGTGGCCAGTTCCCCTACGCCGACATTCAGGCAGCTCAGTTTGGCCTGTACTTGCAGGATGAGTGGTCGCCCCGCAGCAACCTGCGCGTGACCTACGGCGTTCGCGCCGACTTGCCCTTCGTGACGTCGGACCTGCAGCAGAACACCAACGCCGCGGCCCTTACGTTCCGCGACGGGGTGAAGATCAACACCGGCAACCTGCCCAAGAAGCAAGTGCTGTTCTCGCCCCGCGTGGGCTTTAACTGGGACGTGAACGACGACCGCAAAACGCAGCTGCGCGGCGGTACGGGCATCTTCACCGGCCGCGTGCCATTCGTGTGGCTCTCCAACCAGGCCAGCAACAACGGTGTGCAGTTCGGCTCCTTCAGCACTTCGGGCGCGGTGGCCGTGGGCACCAACCCGAACGCGTCCATCTACCCGTTCAGCCCGAACCCCGACGCCTACCGGCCGCAGAACGCCGCGGCTAACACGGCCTACAACCTGGCCGTAACGGACCAGAACTTCAAGTTCCCACAGGTGTGGCGCACCAACCTGGCCATCGATCAGGAGCTGTTCGGCGGCTTGATTGGTACCCTAGAGGCCTTCTACACGAAGGACGTAAACTCGGTGTACCACCAGAACGTGAACTTGCCCGGCACGGAAGCCAACCCGTTTGCCCGTTCGGCCGGGGCTGATGCCCGGCCTATTTTCTACACGCTCGGCGCCGCCCAGACGGGCAACAACGCTGGCCTAGTAACCGCTACCCGCAACTACCAGATTTACGCGGGCCGCGGCGGTGCCACGGCTGCTAACCCCAACATCAGCGACGCCATCCTGATGAAGAATACGAACAAGGGCTACTCCTACGCCATTACGGCGCAGCTGCAGAAGACCTTCAACAACGGCGTATACGCCAGCGCGGCTTACACCTACTCCGACGCCCGCTCGGTGAACGACGGCGGCTCGATTGCCCAGTCCATCTGGCGCGACCGCTCGGTATCGGGCGATCCGAACGCCGAGGTGCTGAGCTACTCGCAGTTTCTGTTGCAGCACCGCGTGATTGGTTCGCTATCGTACCGCCACGAGTACCTGGGCCACCTGGGCACCACGCTGTCCATGTTCTACCAGGGGCCCCGCCGGCCGCTTCTCGTACGTGTACTCGGGTGACATGAACGGCGACAACCAGACGTCGAACGACCTGATGTACATCCCGCGCAACGCCAACGAAATCAACCTGCGCAACATCAACCTCACGGCTGCCCAGGGGGGTGGCACCTACACCGCGGCGCAGCAGTTCACCGACCTGGACAACTTCATCAACCAGGACAAGTACCTGAGCCAGCACCGCGGCGAGTACGCCGAGCGCAACGGCGCCGTGCTGCCCTGGCAGCACTCGCTGGACATGCGCTTGCTCCAGGACATCTTCACCAACATCGGCACCAACCGCAACACTTTGCAGTTGAGCATCGATATCTTCAACATCGGCAACCTGCTCAACAGCAACTGGGGCACTTTCCAGGTACCCAACCGCAGCAACCCGCTGACGTTTGACGGCTACAACGCCGCTGGCCAGCCCGTATTTGAGTACCGCTACCTGACCAACCCGTCCGTAGCCACCGACGGCTCGCAGACGGCCGGCGTGAAGCTAACGGACACGTTCCGCAACAACACTGGCAGCCTTGGCTCGCGCTGGCAGGGCCAGGTGGGCGTGCGCTACCTCTTCAACTAAGCCTTTCGGCCCACGTTGCCTTAAAAAGCGGGCGGAACTTCGGTTCCGCCCGCTTTTTTTCTGGCTGATTAGTTGGGCGTTGGCTTTGGCCGGGCAAAAAAAGTACCAGGGGCCCTTGCCAATGTGCGCCGGGGCCTTACTTTTGCAGAACCAAATCGCAATAGGCGCCGCGGTAACCCACAAAAACGGGGGATTAGCTCAGTTGGCTAGAGCGCTTGCATGGCATGCAAGAGGTCATCGGTTCGACTCCGATATTCTCCACTTTTTTTAAAGCCCGGTCCGCAAGCGAACCGGGCTTTTCTGTTTTCAGGGCCTCGCCAAATTGCATTGCCAGCGGGCACAATTCTGCACCGGGGCCCCGGCACCGAATGGCCCCCCGGCTTGTTAGATACTCAGCTGCGCGTTGCGGCCTCACTCCTACTCTTATCCGCTCATGGCTACCCTACAGTTCAAAACCACCATCAATTGCGCTAGCTGCGTGCGCGCCATTACCCCCACCCTCAACGGCGAGCCCGCCATCGAAACCTGGCAGGTCGACACGGCCAGTCCCGACAAGCTCCTCACGGTGCACACCACGCTGGGGGCCCCGCAGGTAGCCGCCCTGGTGCAGGAAGCCGGCTTCGAAGCGCAGGCCGTTTAGCGCCGAATGTTTCGGCTACAAAAAAGAGGGCCCCGCTTCGGCGGGGCCCTCTTTTTTGTTTTACACTTAGCGCACTACGCGCCGGGGCCCTACACGAATAGGCCATCCACCGACAAGTACCGCTCGCCGGTGTCGTAGCAGAAGGTGAGGACGCGCCCGCCCTGGGGCACTTCGGCCAGCTTCTTGCCCACGGCGGCCAGGCTGGCGCCCGACGAGATGCCGCAGAACAGACCTTCCTCGCGGGCGGCGCGGCGCGTCATCTCGTAGGCCTCGGCCTGGGTAATTTGGATGGCACCGTCCAGGATGGCAGTGTGCAGGTTTTCGGGGATGAAGCCCGCGCCGATGCCCTGGATGGGATGGGGCCCTGGGGCCCCACCGCTAATAACGGGCGAGGCCTCGGGCTCAACGGCGAAGGTTTTCATGTTCGGGAACAGCGGCTTGAGCGCCTCCGTAACGCCCGTGATGTGGCCGCCGGTGCCCACGCCGGTGATGTGGAAGTCGAAGCCCTCGGGCATGTCGTGCAGGATCTCCTGGGCCGTGGTTTCGGCGTGGATGCGCACGTTGGCGGGGTTGTCGAACTGCATGGGCATCCAGGCGCCGGGGGTGGCAGCCACCATTTCGCGGGCCTTTTCGATGGCGCCCTTCATGCCCTTTTCGCGGGGCGTCAGCTCCAGGCCGGCGCCGTAGGCGGCCATTAGGCGGCGGCGCTCGATGCTCATGCTCTCGGGCATCACGAGCGTGATTTTGTAGCCCTTCACGGCGGCCACCAGGGCCAGGCCCACGCCGGTGTTGCCCGAGGTGGGCTCCACGATGAGGCTGTCGGGGGTGAGGAGGCCGTCCTTTTCGGCCTGCTCGATCATGGCCAGCGCAATGCGGTCCTTAATGGACCCGCCGGGGTTAGTGCGTTCCAGCTTCACCCACACCTCCACGTCGGGGCGGGTATCGGCAAACAATTTATTAAGGCGCAGCAGCGGCGTGTGGCCAATGGTTTCGAGGATGTTGTTGACTTTCATCAGATTACTTACGTTGCGGATGGGAAGGAAGATAAGAAAGGAAAACGGCGGACGTTAGTCGGCAAGGACAACATCGGCTTGATAACAAAGTCAAAGGCATAAAGCGACGGAACAGTAAAGCCAGCTCAGGGTTAGCCGGCAATTCCCTCAAATTGAAAACATCAGCTCGTTGGCCGGGTCTTCGGAGCGGGAGATGTGGATTTGGGCGCGGTGGTACACGCGCGAGTGCGAGGGTACGCTTTCGGTGAGCCACACGTTGCCACCGATGATGCTGCGCGTGCCCACCACCGTGCTGCCCCCCAAGATGGTAGCTCCGGCGTAAATCACCACCTGGTCCTCGATGGTGGGGTGGCGCTTGTGGCCCTGCAAGCCCTTGGTTACGCTGAGGGCCCCGAGTGTGACGCCCTGGTAAATCTGCACGTTGGCCCCAATTTCGGCCGTTTCGCCGATGACGATGCCCGTGCCGTGGTCGATGCAGAACGCCGGGCCGATGCGGGCCCCGGGGTGGATGTCGACGCCCGTGCGCTGATGGGCGTGCTCGGCCAGCAGGCGCGGCAGGCGCGGCAGCCCGCGCTGGTGCAGGGCGTGGGCCAGCCGGTGCAGGGCCGTGGCATAAAAGCCGGGGTAGGTGCTGATGACCTCGGCGCGGTCCTGGGCGGCGGGGTCGCTGGCAAGAATGGCGGTGGCGTCGCGCAGCAGGGCCTCGCGCAGCAGCGGCAGCTGGGCCGTGAACTCGGCGGCCAGCGTGGCGGCGGGCGCGGGCAGGCCCGGCACGTTGGCCAGCAGGGCCCCCAGCTCGGCCCCGAAGCGGTGCAGCTCGGCGGCCACGGCGTCGGCGCTGGTGAGGGGGCGCTCGGCGCGCTCAGGGAAGAGCAGGGCCAGCAGGTTGTCGGCCAAGGCGCAGAAGGCGGCTCCGGGCAGGGCATCGGGCACGGCGGCGTGGGCGTGGGCCAGGTGGGTGGCAAAACCAGCGGAAGTGGTGGTCACGGCAAGCAAAGGAAAATTATAAACGGGCAAAGCCAACCGGTTCAACCCCGCGGGCGGCGGAAGGTTTGGGGCTGGCTGGGCAACCGCGGCCCGGTGCCGGCCGTTATCCTAGCGGCAATCAGCGCTTTTCTTTTTGCTTTAAATCCTTCCAAAATGTCCGATACCACCATCACCAAAGTTGATTCGCGCTACTCCCCCAAGGGCCCCGAGGGCGAAAAATTCCTGGCTTCCGGCAAGCACGTTTCCATGCGCATGTGGGAAAATGAGCAGCCCGGCGAGCCCAAGGCCCCCAGCGCCGCCGCCTACGAAACCGTGGGCTACGTGCTCAGCGGCAAGGCCGAGCTGCACCTGGCCGGCCAGGTAGTGGTGCTGGAGCAAGGCAACTCGTGGGTAGTGCCCCAAGGCGCCGAGCACACCTACAAAATCCTCGAAAGCTTCTCGGCCGTGGAGGCCACCTCGCCCCCCTCGCAAATGCACGGCGGCAAGTAATTTCCAAGGCAACGTTGCCTAAACAAGTGCGGCCCCGGGGCCCTGGCAATACTGCCGGGGCCCCGGGGCCGCACTGCGCTGGGCAGGTAATAGCTGCCTGAAGCTGTTAGGATTAACACAAACGATCCTGGTTATTCAGTGGCCGCGCACACCGGCTTCTCCCTGCCCCACGCGGAATAGGGCCCCGGGGCCTACGCGGCAGCTGGCTTCTGGGGTGGGTAAACGACGGGCTGCAACCGCTCAAGGAGGCGGTTGAAGGCGGCGTCGTCCTGCCCGGGCAGGGTGTGGGCGCGAAACGCCACCGTGGTGGTACCGGCCTTGATGGCCACCACGTCCACCGTTGGGGTGGGGCTGGCCAGTACCTGCGGGTCGGCTTGCAGCACGGGCAGGGTGCGGGCGCGCAGGGCGGCCACGTCGGTGCTCGCGTCCACGTCCACCTGGATTTCCACCAGCGCGTGCCTGCCCGACGACTTATTGACAATCACGCCGTTGGAGGTGGAGCCGTTGGGCAGAATTATGGTATCGCCGTGGGGCGTGAGCAGCAGCGTGTTGAAGATTTGGATGGCTTGAACCACGCCGCTTTTGCCCTGGGCCTCGATGGCATCGCCCACCATAAACGGCTTGAACACCAGGATGAGCACCCCGCCGGCAAAGTTGGCCAGCGTGCCTTGCAGGGCCAGGCCCACGGCCAAGCCCGCGGCCCCCAATATGGCCACGAATGACGTCGTTTGCAACCCCACCATCCCCGCTACGCTGATGAGCAGCAGCACTTTGAGGGCAATGCTGAACATGCTGGTAAGGAACAAGCGCAGCGACACATCGAGCCGCTCGGTGGCCACTGCTACCAGGCGGCTGGCCCAGCCCACCACCCACCAGCCCACCAGCAGCACCAGCAGGGCCACGGCCAGCCGGGGCAGGTACAGCACCACCAGCGACACCAGCTGCGTGGCATAGCCCGTGAGCCGCTCGGTGGAAAAAGGATTATTAATCAACAACATAAGCAACCTTGTTCAGGATAAAATGATGCGTTTTTAGGGTGCGTAAGGCAGGTTGTTAAGAAGGCTTCGAAACGGTCATGCTGAACGCAGTGAAGCATCTTTCCTGCTTCGTATGAGCTGTTCAACGAAGTGTTAGAAATGCTTCACTGCGTTCAGCATGACCATTGCCACAGCATTTCTTACCCGCATTCCTACGGATTAGCCACCAGCTCCACGGCCACGATTTTATCCCCGATTTCGAGGTGGTGCACCGTGGACATTCCGCTGATTACCTGGGCAAAAATGGTGTAGCGGCCGTCGAGGTGCGGGGTGGGCGTGTGGGTGATGAACCACTGGCAGCTCTCCGTGTCTTTGCCGGCCGAGGCCAGGCCCACGCTGCCTTCCCGGTAGCGCAGGTCGCCAAACTCCGAGCGCAGCGTGTAGTCGGTGCTGCCCGAGCCGTCGCCGCGCGGGTCGCCGCCCTGGGCCACAAAATCGGGCACCACGCGGTGGAAATACAGCCCGTCGTAGAAATGCCGCCGCACCAGCGCCACGAAGCTGGCCACCGAGCCGGGCGCGTCGTTCACCTTCAATTCCAGCACGATATCGCCCTGGGTGGTGCTGATTTTCACGCGCTGGTTGGTCGGAACGCTTTGCACCAGGGCCCAGTCGATGGGGTGCTGGCGGGCCTGGCCCACGGGGCTCGGCGTGGGCTGCGGGGCGCGGGTTAGCTTGTCGAGCGCCTGCTGCAAGCCCTGCCAGGCCTCAATGTCGCGCGGCAGTTGCAGGTTGGCCTGGGCTTGGCGCAGGGCCTCCAGGTCGGCGGGCGCGGCGGCGGGCACCAGCTTGGGGTCGGCAAAAGCTTCGGCGGCGGTACCGAGCTGGGCCACGTCGCCGCCGGCCAAGGCCTGGCGCAGGGCCCCGGCAAAATCAGCCTGGCGGCCGGCCGGGAAATCAGCCTGGCGGCGGGCGGCCACCAGGGCCCCCAGCGCGTAGCCCCCCACCACCGGCGACTGCCCCGCGGCAAAGGCCTCGCGCTGCAAGAAGTCGAAGCTGCCCGCGTTTTCGCCCAACGCTTGCAGCAAGTAGCCTTTTTCGTACACCGAAGCAGCCGCGCCGTAACGCTTCTCCACCGTGCCCGCGATGCTGGGGCGGCTGGCGGGGCTGGCCACCTTCAGGGCCGCTGCCAGCAGTGTGGCCCGCACGCGCCAGGCGTCGTGGCGGGTGGCTTCGGCGGCCAGGGCGTCGCCGGTTTCGCCCCGGGCGTGGGCCAGCAGCCACTCGGCCGCCGTGAGGGCTACCGGCTCGCGCCGGTCGCTCAGGGCCCCAAACACCGTGGTGCGGCTGGCGCTGTACTCGGTGGGGCCATATAGTAAGCCGCGCAGCACCACCACGCGCACCCGGTAGTCGGCGTCGCGGGCGGCGGCGCGG
>NZ_MDZA01000443.1 GCF_001816125.1 Hymenobacter coccineus
GACGCTTTCGCACTCGGAGGTGCTGGACAAGCGCGGCAACTTCTACACCGATAACCTGCGCTCGGCCTCGGCCGAGGACACGTACTACCTGCGCGGCACCGGCCAGGACGAGGCCCTGGAGCCGCACTTCACCTTCCACGGCTTCCGCTACCTGCGCATCGATGCCTACCCGGGGGCCCCCAAGCCCGAGGATTTCACGGCCGTGGCCCTGTACTCGGACATGCCCGCCACGGGCTCGTTCAGCTGCTCCGATCCACTCATCAACCAGCTGCAGAGCAACATTCAGTGGGGGCAGAAGGGCAACTTCCTGGACGTGCCCACCGACTCGCCCCAGCGCGACGAGCGACTGGGCTGGACCGGCGATGCGGAAGTGTTCAGCAGCACGGCGGCCTTCAACCGCAACACCAACAGCTTCTTTGCCAAGTGGCTGCGCGACCTGGCCGCCGACCAGGGCCCCGACGGGGCCGTGCCGTTTGTGGTGCCCAGCATGCCGTTCACCGAGAAAGACCTGGTGGGGGCCGCCGGCTGGTCCGACGCGGCCACCGTCATTCCCTGGGATTTGTACGCCCTCTTCGGCGACCGCCGGACGCTGGCCGTGCAGTACCCGAGCATGAAGGCGTGGGTAAAATACATTCAGGACCGGAGCCGCCACGACCTCTGGGACACCGGCTTTCAGTTCGGCGACTGGCTGGCCTACGACCTCGACGATGATAACGCGGGCCGCTCGGCCGTGACCAGCCACGCCCTGATTGCGCAGTGCTTCTGGGCCCACTCCACCCAAATCCTGCTTGACGCGGCCACCGTGCTGGGCAAACCCGCCGACGTGGCCACCTACACGGCCATGCTCCAGCGCATTAAGGCTGCCTACCTGCGCGAGTACGTGACGTCCGGCGGGGCCCTGATGTCGAACACCCAAACGGCCTACGTGCTGGCCCTGCACTTCGACATGCTGCCCGAAAACCTGCGCGCCCAGGCCGCCGACCGCCTGGCCCTGAACGTGGCCGACTACGGCAACCACCTCACCACCGGCTTCCTCGGCACGCCCTACCTGTGCCAGGTGCTGAGCCGCTTCGGCCACGCCGACGTGGCTTACAAGCTGCTGTTGCAGAAGACGTACCCGTCGTGGCTGTACCCCGTGACGATGGGCGCCACCACCGTGTGGGAGCGCTGGAACTCGATGCGGCCCGACAGCACCTTCGCCCCGCCGTCGATGACGTCCTTCAACCACTACGCCTACGGCGCCATCGGCCATTGGCTCTACACCACGGTGGCGGGGCTGAACGTGGGGGCCCCGGGCTACCACACCTTCACCGTGCGGCCCCAGCTGGGGGGCGGCTTCACGCAGGCCACGGCCGCGCTCGAAACCACGTACGGTGCCGCCCGCGCGCACTGGCAAACCAGCGGCGACCAGCTGGCCCTCGACGTGACCGTGCCGCCCAACGCCACGGCCACCGTGTACGTGCCCACCACCAGCCCCGGCTCGGTGCGCGAAGGCAACCGCCGGCTCGAAGGCAGCAAGGGCCTGCAAGCTGGCCCCGCCCAGGACGGCTACCTGCCGGTGAAAGTAGGGTCGGGGCAGTACCACTTCACCACGGCTTGGGCCCCCAAGGCCACGGCCGCCCTGGCCCCGCGCTGACGGGGGCGGGGGCCGACGTTAGGGCCGGTCCCCGCTTTTTTAGGGCCCCGACAATCGTCGCCGGGGCCCCAGTTTCTAACCTTTTGTGTTTCTGTGCCAACTATTTCTGCCTACCCTTCGCGGCCCGCGGCCCGGGCGCTGCCGGCCTTCTGCGCCGGCGTTGCTGTTTTGCTGCTCGGCAGCTTCGCCGCGCGAGCCCAGGCCCCCGGCACCCCGGTGGGGCTGCAGTGCGAGTACCTGCCAACCCGCTCGGCCTCGACGCGCCCCATCCCCGGCTGGCGTGGCGGCTGGCCGACGGCCGGCGCGGCGCGGGCCAAGCCGCCTACCAGCTGGCCGTGGGCACCGATTCGGCGGCCGTGAGCCGGGGGAATGGCGCGGTGTGGGCCCCCGCCAAAACCGCGTCGGCCCAGCAGCTGGTGGCCTACGCCGGGCCGGCGCTGCGGCCGTACACCAAGTACTTCTGGCGCGTGAAGGTGTGGAACAAGGTGGGGCCCCTGGCCGCCACCAGCGCTGTGGCCAGCTTCGAAATGGGCCTGATGAACCAGCAAAACTGGCTGGGCGCTTGGATCAGCGACTCGCAGGACAAGAACCTGCGGCCCGCCCCGTACTTCCGCAAGGCCTTCCAGGTGCCCCGGCAGCTCAAGTCGGCGCGGGCCTACGTGGCCGTGGCCGGGCTCTACGAACTGTCCATCAACGGCCACCGGGTGGGCAACCACCGCCTCGACCCGGTGTACACCCGCTTCGACCGGCGCACGCTCTACGTCACCCACGATGTGACGGCCTACCTGCGGCCCGGGGCCAACGCGGTGGGCGTGCTGCTGGGCAACGGCTGGTACAACCACCAGTCCACGGCCGTGTGGGATTTCCACAACGCGCCCTGGCGCAACCGGCCCGCGTTCTGCCTCGACCTGCGCCTCGCCTACACCGACGGCACCGTGGAAACCATCCGCTCGGGCACCGACTGGAAGACGGCCCTGGGGCCCCTGGTGTTCAACAGCATCTACACCGCCGAGCACTACGACGCCCGCCTGGAGCAGCCCGGCTGGGACGCCCCGGGCTTCGACGACGCTAAGTGGAAGCCCGCCATCTACCGCACCGCGCCGTCCAGGCACATCGTGGCCCAAGCCCTGGCCCCGATCCGCAACGTAGAGCCGGTGCCGGCCAAAACCGTGAACAAGCTCAACGACACCACCTACGTGTTCGACCTGGGCCGCAACATCGCAGGCGTCAGCCAGCTGCGGGCGCAGGGCCCCGCGGGCACCGTGCTGCACCTGCGGCACGCCGAGCGGCTGTACCCCAACGGCCACGTCGACCAGTCGAACATCGACGTGCACTACCGGCCCACCGATAAGAGCGACCCGTTCCAGACCGACATTTTTACGCTGGGCGGGAAGGCCGACGAGGTGTTCATGCCGCGGTTTAATTACAAGGGGTTTCAGTACGTGGAGGTGACCAGCAGCCGGCCGGTGGCCCTCACGGCGGGCAGCCTCACCGGCTACTTCATGCACAGCGACGTGGCACCGGTGGGCCAGGTGCGCTCGGCCAACCCCACCCTCGACAAGCTGTGGAGCGCCACCAACAACTCGTACCTGTCCAACCTGTTTGGCTACCCCACCGACTGCCCGCAGCGCGAGAAAAACGGCTGGACCGGCGACGCCCACATCGCCAGCGAAACCGGCCTCTACAACTTCGACGGCATCACGGTGTACGAAAAATGGCTGGCCGACCACCGCGACGAGCAGCAGCCTAACGGCGTGCTGCCCTCCATCATCCCCAGCGACGGCTGGGGCTACGAGTGGGGCAACGGCCCGGACTGGACCAGCACCATCGCCATCATTCCCTGGAACCTCTACCTGTTTTACGGCGATACCAAGCCCCTGGCCGACTGCTACGACAACCTCCGGCGCTACGTGGACCACATTGCCGAGCAAAGCCCCAACGGCCTGACCAACTGGGGCCTGGGCGACTGGGTGCCGGTGAAATCGAAGGCGCCAGTGGAGCTCACTTCTTCGGTCTATTACTTCACCGACGCCCGCATTCTGGCCCAGGCCGCGCAGCTGCTGGGCCACCCCGCCGACCACGCCCGCTACGCCGCGCTGGCTGCCAAAATCCGCGCCGCCATCAACGCCAAGTACCTCAACCGGCAAACGGGCCTCTACGGCAGCGGCGTGCAAACCGAGCTGAGCGTGCCGCTGTACTGGGGCGTGGTGCCCGACGAGCTCCGGGCGAAAGTAGCGGCCAACCTGGCCAGCCGCGTGGCCGCCGACAACTTCCACCTCGACGTGGGCCTGCTCGGCACCAAGGCCATTCTGGGGGCCCTAAGTGACAACGGCCAGGCTGACGTGGCCTACCGCCTGGCCGCCCAGGAAACCTTTCCCTCCTGGGGCTGGTGGATTGTGAACGGCGCCACAACCCTGCACGAAAACTGGCCCCTAGACGCCAAAAGCGACATTTCTCTCAACCACATCATGTTCGGCGAAATAGGGGCCTGGCTGTACAAAGGACTGGCCGGCATCCAGCCCGACCCCCAGCAGCCCGGCTTTAAAAACGTGGTGCTGGTGCCACACTTCGTGGCCGGGCTCAACCAGTTCGAGGCGTCCCACCAGGGCCCCTACGGCGTCATTCGCTCGGCCTGGCAAAAAGTTGGCCCAAAAGTGGAGTACACCTGCACGGTGCCCCCCAGCACCACGGCCACCCTCACGCTGCCCGTAGCCGCCACGCAGCAAGTTTATTTGGATGGGCAGCCGCTAACTGCGTCCTCGCCCAACGTTCGCTCAGCGCAAAAAGTAGGACCGCAGCGCACGTACCGCGTGGAAGCAGGCACTTACCGCTTCAGCATTCAGTAGCGCCTAGGGGTAGTCAGGGATAGCGCATCGCCCAACGGCTGGCTTGCCAGACCGAGGCAGTGCATTGCTTGCTGCCGGCTTACCCAGTGGGGCCCCAAATCAGTTCTGGTTCTGAGTAAATTGGGTTAGCCGCGCCGCTGCCAAAAAAGTCCGGAAATAACTGCTGGTTATTCTCCGCGGGCATCGTTTCCAGCATGGGTCGCTAGGAAAGCCGTAACAGGCCGGGAATGCGTCAGGGTGAGCCGGTGCATGGCCCGGGTGCACGCAATGTAGAGCATTCCCCTGTCCACCTCCGTCCGGTAAGTGCGGGCGTCGGCAAAGGGGACAATAACCTCGTCAAATTCGAGCCCTTTGGCCAAGTGGGCCGTGGTGATGATAACGCCTTCGGTAAAAGTCGTGGACTCCGCCGTGAGCAACTGCACGCCGGGCGCTTGCAGCGCCTGGTGCACCTCGGTGGCCTGCCGCAGGGTTTTACAGATAATGCCCAGGGACTGGTTGCCGTCGCTCTGAAAGGTGGCGACTAGCTGCTGAATGCCTTGCAGCTCCTCGGCCTGGTTGTCGAAGCGCACCACGAGGGGCTCTGGCCCGTGCCTTTCCAGGGGAATGAGGTCAGGATTGGGTGTGATGCGCTGCGCGAAGGCCGTGATTTCCAGGGTCGAGCGGTAGCTGCGAAACAGCTTGACAACTTCAGCTTGCGGGAACACGCGCTCAATGGTTTCGGCGGAGGAGGCGCTATAGGGGTTAACCGTTTGGCTCACGTCGCCCAAAATGGTTTTGCGGCAAGAAAACACGCGGGCCAACACCGCATACTGCATGGGGGTGTAGTCCTGCATCTCGTCCACGACCAGGTGCTTCACCTGCTCGTAGGCGCTGATGCCTTCGAGCCGGAGCCGCAGGTAAATCAGGGCGAAGACGTCCGCGTACTCCAGGCTCCGGCGGTGGTCGTAGCGAAACAGCTCGGGGCGGCCCAGCCAGCGGTAAAAATCCTGGTAGAGGTCCAGCACCTGGTGGAACTTGAACATGCGGGGAATGGCCTCGCCGATGGTGGCTTTCTCCGGGCCGGTCAGCTTCCGGCCGGTGGCGCCCCGCACGTAGTCGCGCACCTCCTGGGCCACCAGCGCGAAGCGTTTCAGCACCGGCACCCGGTGGTAGGTCTTGAACTTCGCCAGGATAACGGGCAGCGGGACGACCGTTTTGCCAACCCGCAGCTCGCTGTAAGTGAAGTAGTTGTTCTCCACGTGCAGCAGGTACTGGTTCAGCTGGCGCAAGAACTCCCCCGATGATTTGAACCGGATGCGTTCGACGAAGGCGGGGTCGGGGTTTTCGAGCAGCGCGGCTACTTGCTCGAAAAAGGTTTGGAACGCGTACTGGCGGTCGAGCAAGTCGGCGGCCAATTCTTCCATGCCCAGCTCGGGAATGTATTCTTCCCCCAGCTCGGGCAAAACGTTCGAGATGTAGTCCGCGAAGACTTTGTTGGGCGAAATAATCAGGATGTCTTTGGCGGCAATGGTTTCCCGGTAGCGGTAGAGCAGGAACGCAATCCGGTGCAAGGCAATCGATGTTTTGCCCGAGCCCGCCACGCCCTGGATGACCATCACCGGCGCGGTTTCGTTGCGAATCACCGCGTTCTGGTCCCGCTGAATGGTGGCAACGATGTTTTTCAGCTTGTCGTCGGAGGACTTGGCCAGTTCGCGCTGCAGCACATCGTCGTGAATGTTCACGTCGTTTTCGAGTATGAACTCCAGGCGGCCGTCGCGGATCTTGTACTGGCGCTTGCGGCCGATGGTGCCCTGAATCGTGCCGGAAGGGGTGGTGTAAGCGGCCTCGCCCAGCTCGTAATCGTAGAACATGGACGAGATGGGGGCCCGCCAATCGTAGATGAGATTTTGGCGCTGCTGCTCGTCCAAAAAGGAATAGATGCCGATGTACACCGCAGCTTCTGGCTTGCCCTGCGGGGTAAAATCCAGGCGGCCAAAGTAGGGGGATTGCCCCAGCTTGAGCAGTCGCCGCCTGCGGGCCACGGCGGCCTCGCCCGTGAAAGCCATGCGGTTAATGGACTGGTCGGCCGCCACCATGTCCGCGTCGTCCATGCTGGACTGGTGCTCGTGGATGTACTGTTTTTTCTCCCGGAGCTCGTTCGAAAACTGCTTCACGGCGTCATCGCCGCGCTTAATCGCCAGCGTCAGGCGCTCCTTAATCTCCTCCAGGTAGGCTCTTTCTGCTTGCTCCGTTACGTTCATCCCGGGTGGGTCTTGGCTAGTGGGCCGCAAAGGTGAGCGCAAATGCTGGTTCAGCGAAACTGGGGCCCCCAAGCGGTACTGCGCACTACCAACCCAGTGGCTTGGTACGGCCGAGAATGGCCTTTGCTAAATGGGGGGCCTTTACTGGATGCTTTTATCGAGGGCGCTCCCAGCGTGTAGAAGCACTTTTTATGGGTGTTTCCAGCCGACCCTTGTTGGAGCACTTAAAGGAAGTATTATTCGCGCATCAGCGCCCCCTCGCTCGGTTCCGCCGGACGCGCTGTCGCCAGCATCAGGACTGCATGCCGGCTACGCTTGGTCCAACTTTTCAATCTCTTTCTTCACCTCCGCGATTAACGCCTGTTCCGTGGGCAAATACAGCTGGTACTTGCTGGCGACAATGGTCTGATTATCGGCCGGCAAACTGATTTTCACCACCGCGTCGTTCTTGTCGGCGCAGAGCAGGATGCCGATGGTGGGGTTTTCGTGGGGCAGCTTTTCCAGGCGGTCGTAGTAGTTGACGTACATCTGGAGCTGGCCCAGGTCCTGGTGGGTGAGCTTATCGGTTTTGATTTCGACCAGCACGAAGCACTGCAGCAACCGGTTGTAGAACACCAGGTCCACGAAGAAGTCGTCGCCGTCCAGGTGCAGGCGCTGCTGCCGGGCCACGAACGAAAAACCATTGCCTAGCTCCAGCAGAAACTCCTGCAAGTGCGTAATCAGGGCCGTTCCCAGGTCGCGCTCGTAGTAGGCGGCTTCCCGCTTCAGGCCCAAAAACTCCAGCACCATGGGGTCCTTGATGATGGCGCGGGCCTCCGTGGGCAACTTTTCCTGGCGGGCTACGGCCAGCACGGCCGCCACGTCGTTGCTCAGCAGCAGGCGCTCAAAGAGCTGGCTGTTCACCTACCGCTCCAACTGCCGGGCCGACCAGTTGTTTTTGGCGGCTTCGGCCAGGTAAAACGCCCGCTTATCCGTATTGTCAAGGCTGATAAGCGTTTTGTAGTGCGTCCAGCTCAATTGCGTCCGCAGGGCGGACGCAATGGGGAAGGTGCGGTAAAACTGGCGGTAGCGTTCCAGCTGGCGCCCCGAAAATCCACTGCCAAACTGCGGCTGTAACTCTGCGGCCAGGCCCTTGATGAGGCGGCTGCCGTAGGTGGCCCGGTCGGCCCCGTGCTGCTCTTCGTCCAGAATCACCCGCCCGATGTGCCAGTAGAGGAGGACCCGCTCGGCATCGACGGCCCGCACCGCCTGCTGGCGCGCCTGCGTGATGAGGCCCCGCACGGTCGTGAGTAATTCCGGATTGATGGTCATGGGGCAGTGGCTTGGTGGAGGAACGGCCGCGGGGAAGTCCCGTGAAAAAGGGCAGAAAAATCTGTGTACCTGTTTCGATCGCCCGGTGGCGTAGCGCTGGCCACTTCAAGCGACGGCGGGCCTTTGGCGGCAGCCTTTGGTGGCAAACCTGTGCGGGCAACAGCGCTAGAGGACGACCAGGTCGGCTAGCCTGGCCGCGACGTCAGGCATCGAATCATCTGCGGTGTTCAGGCCCGTCCGCGAGCCGAGCAAGGGACTGACTTCGCGGAGGTCTTCGTACGTCGTGTTGTGCACGACGGGGACAAGCAACTCACGCGCCAGCAGTACCGAAAGTTCTTTGTCGGCGATGCCCTCGTTTTTGAGGCGGCGTAGCAGCGCAGGGGTCACCAGCACGATGCCGACCCGCGACTTGGCCAGCCCCTTGTCGATTTCGCGGAGCAAGGGCGACCCGAGAAGGACGTCCTTCTCGCTGAACCAAACCGTGACCCCGCGCGACACGAGCAAATCATGCAAGTCCTTGGCAGCCCCTTGCCGGTCGTCCCATGCGTGGCAAAGAAAAACGTCCCGAAGGTCGGGTACGGACGAGCGATTCTCGATATTTGCGCGGATAGGGGCGAGCGCCCGCACCTCGGTAGGGGTGTACAAGACGACCGAACCCGGTCGCGACCAACTCGCCTTTTGGCTTCTGCCGGACCCACCCCCGCTGCTGCGGCTGCCCGAGCTATACCCCGACGAGTAGGAGGGGGAGGAGTAGGACGGAGATGAGTAGGAAGAACCGTAGCCGCGAGAGCGGCCACCACAGGCGGGGCAGTCCGCTGCTCCACTCGCTGTGCGATGTCCTCTTGATGGTGCTGTACACTGTGCCATATACTTTATTTTATCACTTGGGTGAGTACATTGGTTTGTTAGGAGGAACAGTTGGCCGCGTAAGCGCGTTGGAAGTCAGCATCCTGGCAAATGCACCGTTGAGAGTCATGCTTTTGCTCTTTTTCATGTAAGCGCCAACTAAATTGCCGCAATAAGTTGAGCCGGGTGAGGGTAGGTAGCGGCTGCTGACGGCCACCGCTTACATCGACTACGAGCTCAGCCGCGAGCATGATACCGGCCAAAGCCGATTGAAAAGCCATGGGAGTTTCCGCAAGAGGTGAATCGGCCCCCAGCCCCATAATTAATCCGCCGCAAACGGCCTTCTGGTAAAAGACGCGCAAGGTCTGCCCGGAGAAAGGGAGCAGTTCAGCCAACGGCCGTTGGGTGGCCTGCGCAATTTGTGCCAACAGGTTCTGGTCGAGCGGCACTTGCAGATGCAGCAGTTGCCGCACCAAGTCCTTCGGCAGTTTAACTACTTGCGCAATCATCTCATCTTCTGACGGCTTTTCCCCAGTAGGCAAGTATAAACACGCCAGACAAGCGCTGTCTGCAAAGTTGAGGTGCCGTGAAACGCCGAGGTTACGTGTCTGGGTCCAGGCGTTGAGGATACGCTGTGGCAAGCTGGCTTGCACCGCAATGCGGGCCGCGCCGGTGTCAAGGGCCACGATCGCCCGCCTGAGGGAGCGGGGCCCACGCGCTGCAGCAAAAACCTCCCACTTATCATCGAAAGGTACCGGGGTAAGGCCTGTGTGCTGTAGGGTAGTATAGAGCAGCTGCGTTTTTTTGGTTTGTACGTCTACTTGGCGGGTCAGTACATACCGTTGCAGATTTGACAAATCAATGGGGTCATGGTCCACAAGGTGAAGGATGCCCTTTGCTCCGCGTAGGTAGCTGAGTGCCCAGCCCACGCCGTTGCCGATAGCGCCCAATCCCACCAACGCGGTTTCTTCAAAGTCAAGCGCCGTCAAATCGGGCGTAAGGGCTTCCCCGTCGCTGGCTTCGTAGCTGAGCAGTGATAGTGTAAACGCTTCATCGGTGATACTTCCCGGCAGCTGGTCGGCAAACACAGTGCGGAAAATATTGGCCACCCCAATGCAAGCTGCTGCTCCCGCTCCAAATGGATTAGCCAATGAGCCCGACCCAACGGGGCCTAAAGGCGAGTATTTCGCCACCCACCCATCTGACCCTATGTAAAAGCAAGCAGCGCCGGTAGGTGGGACCACAGTCCTGCCTACTATCAAACGAGCCACGGCTTCTGCTTCTGTTACGTCAATCCCTGGGTGAATGCCATGCATTACCCCTGCTAGAATTACAGCGTAAGCATGGGATTCTTCGTCGAGCGGTTGGAGCGGCACGCGCGGGTAGAAGCGGGCCAGCAGCCGGGCCGCTAAATCCAGCGTGGCTTGTCCTTCCGGAGAGGATGTGGCGTGCTTGTCAAAAGCCAAGGCCACTGGAGTAGCCGCTAACCGGGCCACGAACAGGGCCGGGTCGAAACCCTGGAGCACATGCGACGCGGCAAGGGCGGATTTATTGAAAAAGTTGGCTACTTCCATAGTTGATACCAGCGTCGGGCCGGAGCAGGCGGTTTGTCGTTGATGAGATGCAGAAACTCGCGCTTCTCCTTGGGCCGCAACTCAGTCCACCCCCAGTCCGGTAGCAGGCGATACACAGCCCAAGCGTTTACATCGAGCGGACCCTTGGCGAAGTTGGGAACAACGATGGAGATGCCCCCGAGCACCGCCACGATGGGGAAGGCATCGTCCGTGTCGGAGTGGTAGGCCCGACCGGGGTGGCTGTGAATCTGGGCGGCCAAGCGTAGCCCGCTGCGGTATAGCTCCCGGTTAATCCGGTGCAACTCCTCGCCCTCTACTACATAAAGCAGACCTTGCTCCGTCCGGCTAGCTACCTGTTCTGGAATAATGGTTTCCTGCACATGAAAGGCTGTCCCGTCTATTACCCCGGCCCACAAGGCTACACCTTCCAGTCCTTTTTTGCCCGCTGCCCGCATATGCGCCAATGCTTTCTCGGCATGGCTTGCGGGAAGATGAAAGGACGTAATGGTTAGTAATCCGGTCGTGCTCATGCGGGATGGTGGTCGTAGGCGAGCATGACTTGCCCGAAGTTGAATGTAAAGCCCTGAATGCCGTTCTGGGCTATGTGCACCTGCGGAACCAGCCCGGCCATACCCTGCACCCCATACTTGTGGAGGTTGTCAATTAGGAAGCCTAATCGGCCTTCTCCCAGCCCTCGATGCAGCAGCCAGTCATTACCGGTATGGGCGGCGTGCTTGTGATATTCGTAGACCCCGGGTAGGCAGAGGAAGGGGTAGTCTTCCGGCCCGTAGTGTACCAACAAGCCTTGGTTTTCAGGTTGAATGGCGGGTTCACCATTTGGGCCAGCAGGAGTGCCGGGGCTCAGTTGTCTTACAAAGCTTGCTGTGAGCTCCTCCGCCCGCAAAGGCGTTCCTGATAAAGGGTCCACAAACTGAATGGACGGGGGCTCCACATCGTAATTGGTGAAATCAATCCGAACAGCAAAGGCCAGCGGCATTGGTCTGACTCGTGGAGCCGCGAAAGCAATGAGCACATAAGGAAACTCGGCTTTTAAAAGCAGAACCCCACGAGCCCGTTGCGCATCTTCGCGTGAGCGAAAAATGACTACCTCCTGGTCAAATTTTGCCCGGGAAACGGCTGGCGAGACGAATTGAGACCGGGGCACCGCTGGTACTGGTGCCCCGACCTGAATGGAATGGATGGGTTGGTTTAGCATCCTCCTTCGCCGGCTTTCAAACTCAGGAATAGCTCAGTACCAGCCATAAAGCTGAAGTGCTCCACTTTCTGATCGAAATCTAGCACGTCACCGGCTTCTGTTTTCATGCGCCAGTCCGTGAGGTCACGACCTACGTTTCCCGTTTCTTGCAACGCATGAAGCGCCACAACTTGCAGGGGAGCGTTCAGGTTGGCCTCGATAGTGACAGGCTCGCTGTTCACCACAATTACCAAGGATATTTTCTGATTGCCTGACCCTTGGCCACCGTTGCCGTTACCGGGATTTTCACTGCCCGGATTGTCGTTGCCAGGGTTCTCACCCGAGTTGCCACCACTCGAACTGCCGTTCCCTGCACCGCCATTGCCGGAGCTGCCAGACCCGGCGTTACCGTTGCCCGGCGTACTGGCCCCATTACTAGGGTTACCGCCATTGCCGTTACCCGGATTTTCACCCGAGTTGCCGCTACCGTTGCCCGCCCCGTCGCTGTTGCCATTATTGTTGCCAGCGCCAGCGTTTCCATTGCCGGGGTTTGCACTGCCACCAGCGTTGCCGGCATTGTCATTACCTGGGTTACCGTTACCGGAATTGTTGGAATTGCCAGAATTGCCGTTGCCGGCGGCATTTCCCGAGTTACCGTTGGCGGGAGTAGTGGTTTTGATTTCCGGCTCCTTGTTCGAGCCTTTGTTACTATTGTCCATGTTACTGGAATGTTGATTTTAGGTGTGTGAAAGTGACGGGCGCAGGCCGGCATAATTCAATCTTGGTCTGCTGCGAAAACTGCATGAGTAGCCCCGTTCTCCATTCGCCGAATGGGCAAAAGGCAGCAAGCGGAGGTGCGCCTCGCTACTAGTAGCGAGGCGCAGTCCAATCAGAAAATGAATTAGCCTTTCGAGGATTCGGGGTCGTTGCCGTAGCTGTTTTTCTCCCGAATCTGGCCGTTGCGCCCATGAATGAGCAGTTCGCTACCCCGGTTAATCGCCATTTGGCGGCCGATGGCTGCCGCGGCAGCCTGGGTGGGAACAATGGTGGCCGCGCGCTCGGCGCCGGCCGTCTTGACTGCCCAGCCGTTTGGCCGGGAGACGATGTGCACATTTTTGCCCATGGTCGTGGTAATTGGGTAAGCTTGTGGCCTCAAACCGTGAGGCCGACCGAGCCGGAAAACCACGCACTCATTTGCCGCTAATAAAAAAGCAGCTACTTTCGCACAGAATTTTTCCTGTTAGCAGTGTGACCCAGTGGCTAACTCCAGGTCCACTCGGAAGAGCGCGGCACGGTACGGGGCTCAATTCGTTACATGCTCGCTTCTCAGTTCCTAAGCGGCCGTCACCTAGTGGCGGCTGCTTTTTGGTTTTTACTGACACTCCTACATTATCGGTATAAACTTAGTGGTGAGGGATTTTAGTCGCCGCACATAGGTGAAAGGCGTATTTTTGGTAGTCAATCAGGTTGCGGTCGGCTTCGTTCTTCTTCCACGCTTCTTCTTGGTGGCTCAGGTCAATCAAGTCGTTGGTTTTGAGCCGGCCCAGGTAAGTGGCAACTGCATCAAGCGTTTCCCACTCGGCATCGGTTAGTAATTCTTTTTCACGCTTCTTGAGAGGCTCGTACACAACTACGGGCTCGTTGGTGTCGGAGCGTCGTTTGGTGTGGTCAAGGTCCTGGCTGAGGTAGCCTTCGTCAATCAGCATTCCCAGCTGCATCTGGTACTCTTGCGGTACGGGGCCGTAGGTGATGGCCTTGTACTTGTTGCCGGAGATGGAGCAGCCAGTGCGGCTGAAATGCAGAAAATCAGCGTAGAACAGCAGTTTCATCAGGCGCACTGTGAACACGTGGTCCAGGTGGTTGTAGAAGTAGAGCACCATTTGCGCAAACTTGTCGAAGCGGGGTACCGCGAAGCCAGTCAGGGCCGAGGGTATCTCATCCTGGTTCCAGAGGTTGCGCTGCAGCAGCTTGGAGATGATGAAACCGGTGGTGGCCTTCTGCTCTCGCTTTAGCTCCTCGGTCCGTTTGATGAGGCGCTCGTATTCGTTGGGCTTCAACTCATCCTGCTTGTCCTGTATCAGTTGGCAGAAGATGCGCGGGTCGCGGGCCAAGCGCAGGTGCGCGGCGTTCGAGGTGCTGGGGATTTCTCCGTCCTCGTATTGCCGGTACTGGTTGGCCCCGAAGTCCATCAGCCGCGACATTTTGCTGGCGCTCAGGTCATATTGCTGGCGCAGGTGCCGTATCTGCTCCGGAAAAAGGATGCGGTGCTCCGCGCGGTATTGGTTGTAAATCTGTGTGATGTTCAGGTTCTCAACTTCGGCCGTGTGGTACTGCTTATGCGTTTTTTGGCATTCGTAGAAGTGCTTGGTGTAGGTAAACGGTTCTTTGCGGAAAATTTCCGTAGCGGTTTCAGTCCGCAGCAATGCCGGGCCCGTGGGGCTGTCTATTTGCTGGGGTATCATGGGTTGCGTTTGGGAGCAAGCTGGCGCAGGGGATACGTCATAGGGCGTTCTGATACGCTGTAAGCGATGCAGGCATACGGGTGGTGAATGGGGCCCAGGGATACTTCGACGCGCAGTTCCGACGTGTAGATGTTACGCCCAAACACCCAGAGGGGCGGCATATCATCGGTGACGGGTGTAGGACCTTGCACAAAGTCGGTGGGTTCGAGGGCGAGCAGGTGCTCGGTAAGGTTATGGTTGGTGAAACCCAATTTACACAGGGCTTTTAATCCTTTACAAACGGGGGCAGTACAGAAAAATACCAGCGGCGTTACCAGCCGGGCTTTGAACTCGGTCAGAAAGATGCCTGCACTTGTAACGGCATCTGTTGCGGTAAAGTTCTTCAAAGGTAGTAAAGTCTGCCGAAATTCAACTTTAAAGTTGAACTATCGAAAATGAACGGAAGGGCTTAGATCCTATATTTCCCGTAAAATGTTCAAGAAGTCGTCCAATTTGTATGCCCCGTCCACCACGCGAGGCTCGTACACCATAAAGTAGCGGAAGGCGTTGCCGGCTTTTTGAGCCAAAGTGTACTGCCAGCGGCACCGCCGTTTTAAATTCCTCCTGGCTCCACATACTGGCCTACGATGCGGTACCGGCTAGCGGAAGCGCATTTGCTTGTTGAGGTCGTAGTATTCCAAGAAGATGTCGTAGGCACTGCCGCCCCGGTCGGCCCAGGCCTGCGTTTTCACGTAGGCCGCCCGCGCCAGCGAGGGCTTGGCCTGCCGGCTGTCGGCACCAATGGTGCCGCCGCCCGCGGGGCGGTCCACGCCGTCGCGCAGCAGCAGGTTTTTCTCGTCGTACACCATTTGGCGCAGGTCCTTGTTTTCCTCGCCGCGCGGCAGCCCCTGCATCAGCAGGCGGCGAATGGCGTAGTTCAGGTCGTAGGATTCCTTCTGGTTGTGCTGGTCGCCAGCAAACTCGGCCCCGAACGGCTCGTCCTGCGCCTCTTCCTCTGGCGAGAAAGCAAAAGCCCCCTGCCGGCCCTCCGCCTCCTCCTGCGCGTCATCGGACAAGCGCTTGAGCCGGGCCAGAAAGTCCAGCTCCTGCGCGTCGCTTTCCTGCTTCTCGGAATCGTGGGGCTGGTTTTCGTCGAACTCGTCTTCGTTCGGGAGGTCGTAATTGTCTTTCATAAGTGGCTAGGCAACAGGTTGCGGGGTATTTTGAGAAGTAGGGGCCAGAATGGTGCGCACGGCGTCGCCTTCGGCCGCCAGCGACGTATCGAGCGTTAGCCAGGGCGCGCGGCTCAGGCCGGCAGTGCACACGTCCGATTTGGGCATGAACCGGCTGTAAAACTGCCACCCCGTCTTGTCCTGCTTCTCGCTTAGCTCCATGGCATAGCGGTAGTAGATGATGGAGGGGTGCACGTTGTTCTGCGCCGCGTAGCTGTTCACGAACGTCTCAACGTTAATGTAGTTTTTGATATACTCGTACTTCAGCCGCGGCAGCAGCAGCTCGTCGGCAAACTGATTGGCCTGCTCTTCCAGCAAAAACAGGTCTTCTACCCCTTCCGTCAGGTGGTACTTGATAACCGCCAGCTTGTCGAGGTGAAACAGGACGTGGCCCAACTCGTGCAGCAGCGTAAACCAGAGTCGGGGATAGCTCTTGAAGTGGTCGGTGATGACAATGCAGGGCTTTTTGTTGATGATGAACGTGCCGCCCTGCACGGCCGTGCTTGGCAGAGCTTTTTGCATAATCACCGTCACGCCCGCCGCGTACAACGCCCGCATCACGGTAAGCATCCCGCCGTGCTCCTGACGGGTGTAGCGCCGAATCTGCGTCACCAGCTTTTCCACCTGCTGCATATCAAATGGGTTCGGGTTCTGCACCCGCTGGAACTGCTGCACAGCTGACATAATCCAGAAGGCCTTCATCTTATCCTCCACCCGCGTGTTGGCCTTGTGGTAGAGCACAGCGGCCATTTCGGTGCCGTACTCATACAAAGAGTTCAGGCCGAAGTAGTGCTTTATCCGGTCCCGGATATGCCCATAATCCAGCGACTCAATGAAGCCCAGCTTGCGCAGGCGTGCCACGTCGAAGTTTCGCACGATGAAGGAAGCCTCCTTCACGCGCTCCACGGTCTTGTAGTCTTCCGCCGGCATAACCGAAGCGGCCACCAGCTTCATCACCTGCTCAATGCTCACGTCGAGGAAATGCGCCAGCTTCAGGGCCGTCAGCACATCCAGCTTCTGCAGGGCGCCGGTTATCAGCCGCTCATATGAGGTGCGGGTCATGCTGAGAATCTCACTGGCCGCCTTTGTCGACAGGCCGAGCTCCTCACGCCGGTGTTCAATAAGACTAGCTAAAGAAGGGGCATCGGACGACGCCAGCAGCTTTAGTACCTCGTCCATCAAATCGGATGGGAGGTCAGGGCCATTTGCAAAGTTGTCGCTCATAGGGATGCCAATTCTTTTGGCAAAGGTAGTGAGCTGTACAAAATTGTACAACTAACCGGAGCGACTATTTCAGTTGATGAACATGATTAAACCCAATACTCACTCTATCAACGACAAAAAGTGTAGTGCATACGGGTTAGAATTTCATAAAGTGCAGATTTGGTCATGTGCTAACTTCCTAAGTAATGATGAAGCTGGAGCAAAAGCCCTATTATATAGTAATGGTTCAGGAGCGATACTTCGCACCACGGTCTTTGCACTGTAGCTTTTCAACCGGCACCAAGACGATGTTATTGACCTGAATTCAAAGCCAACTCGTCAGACTTTGCGCGAAATAGCGCAGAAGTTAAACGGTTTTTCAGCGGCAATTCTGGCTAGTGCATCAAAAGCGAGTATTTATTTCTGAACGCCCCGCTCATGCAATCGGCATGGGTGCCCATCGGGATTGGTCAAGGGGCGTTGCTGGGTTCCGGGTAGAACAGGTGACTCATAAATAACCTAGCTATGCAAAGAGGAATGTCAATCCATGAGCAAAAAATTAACCGCGAAACGGGCCAAGAAACTACTTCGGGCCGTGTTGCAGAACCTGCCTACCATCATCTCGGTGGTGCAGCTGATTGCCGAACTGACTAAGTAAGGTCCGCATCGAGCCCTGATACCCCGCTGGTAATTCGCCAGCGGGTTTTTTATGTCCATGGCCAACCGCGTCGAGTACGGTATAGAACCCTCCGGGCTAAAACGGGTGCTTGATGCGGGCTACTCGGCTTATCTTGTTCAAATAGTGAATATTAGCGCTGTCGCCGTTGCCATGGAGGGCCTCTTCTATCTTCGCGGTGATTTTGTTAACTCCTGGCAACTTAGGGGCTAGCCTTTCGCCACCCGCTTTTAACAGTGAAAAAGCCACGCCAAGGAATTGGGCACCCGTGGCCAATCCAATGCCGTCCATCACTGCATTTACCCCCAAGTCAATAATTTCTCCTTTCGCATTGGAGCGACTGCGCATGGCCTCAACCTGCTGGTTGTAAAACTCGATTCTTTGGGTTCGCTTGTCGGCTGGCAAGGCTGCCAAGGTTTCCATCAATTGTTTACTGGCAGCTGGGTCAAATGCTTCCTCAAGCTCGGCAATGGAAGCGACGTTGCTTAACTCGATAACGTCGATAGGGCTAATGGAGGGAATACCGGACCTTACTTTAGCATCACTGGCCGCATAATCTTTGATTCCTTCCGGTGTGGCGCTTTTGTAAAAGTTCAGTGATTCTCCCATGACGGTAGCATAGTAGGCGTCGCTGTAGCCGTCTTTTCCTTTGAAAGGAAAGTATGTTGCGTTTAATGCATTGGCAAGGTGGATAGCCGATGCAGAAGTCATAAATTCGAAATCGAGGTCTTTCTCGACAAGCTTGCTAATGTGAGGCTGGAGAAAGTCGTTTACACCAAAGGCACCAGTTGAGAAGATGCCTGCTCTTTCTAAAGGCGCAAACGAGCGACGCCGTGCTTTTATGGGCCAGATTAGCGATTCGTACAAGTAGTTCGCATCTACACCCATGACCTCTTGTCCAATTTGACACAGCTCCCGAAGCTGTGGTAGGAGTTGGGGGTCGTTTAAGATGTAGTTATCTGCGGTCGTAACTAAGTCAATCTGCAACAGCGCTGCCAAAGCCCGGCGGCTGATAACGGCTTCGGGGTTGGCTTCATAGACCTCCTGAATAAAGGCCATGTCGTAGCGGTACTCCGGTTGGGTGAGAACTAGCTTAATGCGTCCGCGAGCTACCAAGGAAAGAAACTCGTGTTTGCGCAGTCGATGGTGCGCCAGCCACTGACCAGCAGCTTGTTCAATGGGCAACGTGAGGTAAACGACTTGAAACAGAAACAGGTGGTTTCGGATATCAATGTTCCCAAAACTGCTGAAGTCTACGTAGCAAGCGTACTCATTCGGGCTGAAGAAAAACAGGTCTTCCTTTTTAAAGGAGCCATCAAAAATCCGGTCTAGGTTATCATACCAAATGCTCTCATCCCGCAAGGCGAAAGGAGTAGCCCGCGGACGCTGGTAGTTGGCCGCATAGATGGTTTGAACAGGGTTGCTGGTAGATTGGAGAATCAGGGCCTCGGGGCCGCTCACAGCCTCTTCACGAAAAGCGAATGTCATCCCGGACTTTAGTCTTTCTAAAAAAGCCTCGACCCGAAGCTTATCCTGCTCGTTCAGAAAGCGGTGGTAGATGGTATCGCCGATTTCCTCGGAATAGGTGGCCGTAACAATCGTGACGGCATCTAAACTAGGCTCGATTTTAAAGAAGCGAACATGTTGGAACTTCGCTAGCAATAGGTTCAATAAGTCCTCCGCAGTGAAGGTGATGCCCTCAAAGTTGCGGGCAACCTCGTAATCCTGAATACCAGCTACTACCTCTACAAAATCGGTTGGGCGTTTATCGGTCAGTTCTACACCAGCGTGACTACCGAGTGGTATAATACTACGGTTAAAGTAGTCCAGATAAGTGGTGAAATCAGGCGGTGAGGGGGTGCAGACAATTGCATATCGCCCTAGGGGTAATTGAAGGATTTCGGTGACAAGCTCGGGGTATTCAGCCCGAAAATCAAAGTCTGCTCTTCTTGCAATTCCTCGGTAGTCCATATATAAAATGTAACGGTATGCGAAGTGAGGGTAATATGGCAAGAAGCTTTAGATGTAGCCTAGGAGCTTTCCAACTTACAAACCAAGTGAGTGGGCCGCATTGTAGGCAATGATATCGTCAAGCCGTGAGTAGCGGCTGATCATGGCATCAGTTTTCTGCTTAGTTTGGTTCTTGATGAACTCGTTGGACTGCCCATTGAGCTTGGCCGTGGTAATAAAAGACGCGCGCATAGAGTGAGCCGAATACTTCGCCCCTAAATGCTCCTTTACAAGCAAGTTCACACGGCGGTCGGATAGCCGTCGGCGCGAGGGCGTGCCTGCTTCGCCAGTCTTGCCCCGCGCCAGCGATACGAATACTGGTCCTTCAGTGCGCCCGCCCAGCAATTCTACCCACGCCTTATAGGCCCGAATGGGGCAGAAAAGCGGGTTAGAAGCATAAAAAACCGCTTTTTGCTCCAATTCTCCCGCCTGGTTGGTCTTGCTTTTGGGCAAACCCAGAATCAGGGCCGCATCGGTCAGTTCGATGTGCTCCAGATTCAGACCAACTAGCTCGGAGCGGCGGAAGGCCCCGGTGAAGCCTAATAAAAGGAGTGCGCGCGCGCGTACACCCTCGGGCCTAGTCAAGTCAAGCTCGGCAATGCATTTTTTTAGATGAGCCACCGAAAAAGCCGGGGCCTGCTTCTGCTTTTTGCCCACCACGCGCGCCACGCCCTTGCGCAGCACATCCAGCGCCGGCGCACTGATGGCCGAGGGCAACCCGAGCAGCTGGTGGTTTTTCTCGATGGCGGCCAGGTGCCGGTTGATGGTGGCCAGCTTGCGCGGGATGTCGGCCAAGTGGGCGACGTAGCTGGCGAGCGTGGCCACCGCGGCCGGCCAGGGCGTGAACTCATGTTCGGCACAAAAAGCTTCGTAGCTCCGCAAGTCGGTCGAGTAAGCTAAGCGCGTGTTCTCCGCACCTTCGAGGCCAAGGGTTAAGTAGCGCCCAACGTTTGGCGCGACCTGGCCGGCCAGGTCGTTGGCTAGCGCCAGGGCTGGCAGGTCGCCAGTCACGGCTGGCAGGTTCTTTTTTCCAGTTGGAGCCATCTGCTTTGGGGCACTTGCAGCATTTGAGGCTCGCAAGTACGGCTCAAAGGTAGGCAAAACTTAGGTCCGATAACTAACCATTATGGTACCTAAGTTTTATCAGGAAGACAGCTATGTGATGTAAGGTCTTGCGTGGAAAATGTCAAGCTCCTGCTCGATCCGCTTCACGCGAGCGCGCAAGGTGCACGCTTCTGAGTCGCGGGCTATGAGGTGGTCTAGGAAAGATGGACAGAAGCAGGACGTATATTTCTTCTGTTATGGCAACCAAAACCAGCGGGTCGTCGCCCGACAAACGGCGTAAATACGACGAAGCGTTTAAGGCCGAGGCCCTGCGCCTGGCTGGCGAGCGCCGCAGCACGCAGGCTGCCGCACGGCAGCTGGGCATTAGCCCCAAGCTGCTTTACCGCTGGCAGCAAGCCCAGTTCGTAGCCGAGGTGGGCAGCGAAGAGGTTGCCCGCGACCCGGAAGTGCGCGCGCTACGCGCCCGTTTGAAACGGGCCGAGCAGGAGCTCGATATTTTAAAAAAAGCCTTGGTCATCTTCGGCCAGCCGACCCGGTGAGCACTTATCAGCACATTGCCCAGCGCCAGGCCCAGGTGCCCGTGCGCCAGCTTTGCTACGTGCTGCACGTGGCCCCGGCCGCGTATTACGCCTGGCAGCGCCACCGGCAGCAGCCCCGGGCCGAGCCGGCCTAGCAAGTAGCGGTGCGCGAGTCCTTTGCCTACCACAGCCAGCGCGATGGCACGCGTCGACTGCGGGCCGAAGTGCAAGCCCAGGGCCACGCGGTGGGCCGC
>NZ_MDZA01000444.1 GCF_001816125.1 Hymenobacter coccineus
GCTGCTCACGCGCCTGGCGGCCCGCCCGGCCAACGCGCCCTACTACGAGCAGCTGCTGTTTTTGCAGGCCCTCACGCGCCACGCGCTGGGGCAGGAGCAAATAGCCCGGCAGCTGCTGGCCCCGCTGGCGGCGGGCACCAGCGCCACGGCCGGCTACTACCAGCAGCTACTGGGCCTCTGGCAGTTGCAGCAGGGCCAGTACGCCACGGCGGCCGGCCAACTCGCCCTGGCGGCCAGCCACGGCGCCACTACTGCCCCACTGGCCCGCGCCGGGGCCCTATTGCTAGCCGGCCAAACCGATTCAGCCCGTGCCGCGCTGGCCCGCATCGTGGCGGCGCCCGACACGGCTTTGCGCCGCGCCGCGGAGCCCCTGGTGGGGGCCCTGCCCGGGGCCGACGTGGGCCAGTGGCGCACTGAATTTGCCGCACGCTACCCGCAGGCGGGGACGGCCTGGCTGGCGCAGGCGCGGGCAGCCGGCGCGGGGCCCCAGGCAGCGGCCCTGTACCAGCGCATCGTGCGCGAAGCCCCGTTCAACGAGCCGGCGGTGCTGGCGGCGGCGGCCTACTACACCCAGCGGCGCGACTACTCGGCGGCCTACGGCGCGCTGCAAGCGGGCCTGGATGAAAACCCCGGCTCGCTGGCGCTGTTGCAGGCCTACGTGCTGGCCGCGGCCGATGCGGGCTTGCTCGACTACGCCGCCGATGCCCTGGCCCGGGTGCAGCCGCAGGTGCCGGCCACGGCCTTCGCGGCCCTCCAGGCGCAGTTTGCGGCGCGCCGGGCGGCCCACGCGGCTTTTTAAGCGGTTAGTTGTTGGCTGTTAGTTATTGGCTGGCAAATAAGTCATTGACTAATAACCGGCAACGAGCAGCTGGCAACCTATGTATTTTTGCGCGGCTTTTTAAGCGTTTCTTTCGACTGTTTTCCACGCCCGTCTATGCAACCGAACGTCATCGAAACCCACAACATTTCCCGGATGTACCGCATGGGCACCGAGGAAATCCACGCTTTGCGCTCCATCAGCATCACGATTCCGCGGGGCGAGTACGTGGCGTTCATGGGGCCCTCGGGCTCGGGCAAGTCCACGCTAATGAACATTGTGGGCTGCCTCGACACGCCCAGCGGCGGCCAGTACGTGCTTAATGGCCAGGACGTGAGCCGCATGAGCGACAACGCCCTGGCCGAGGTGCGCAACAAGGAAATCGGCTTCGTCTTCCAGACCTTCAACCTGTTGCCCCGCGCCTCGTCGCTCGACAACGTGGCCCTGCCTCTGATTTACGCTGGCTACGGCAAGCGCGAGCGCGACGAGCGGGCCATGCACGCGCTGCAAAGCGTGGGCCTGGGCGAGCGCGCCAAGCACCGCCCCAACGAGCTCAGCGGTGGCCAGCGCCAGCGCGTGGCCATCGCCCGGGCCCTGGTCAACAACCCCAGCATCATCCTGGCCGACGAACCCACGGGCAACCTCGACAGCAAAACGAGCTACGAAATCATGGACCTGTTCGAGGCCCTGTACGCCAAGGGCAACACCATCATCATGGTGACGCACGAGGAGGACATTGCCCGCTACGCCCACCGCATCGTGCGCTTGCGCGACGGCCTGGTGGAAACCGACGAGGTGAATACGGAAGTGGCCATCCACCACCATTCATAAGCCGGTTTCCCGCGGCCCGTTGCTTAACCAATCAACGCCAATTTTATGAAAATCTACACCCGCACCGGCGACCAGGGCCTCACCTCCCTCATTGGCGGCACCCGCGTATCCAAGGGCAGCTTGCGCATCGAGGCCTACGGCACCGTCGACGAGCTGAACTCGCACGTGGGCCTGCTGCGCGACCAAGACATCAACGCCCCGCGCCGGCTGCTGCTGAAGGAGCTGCAGGACCGGCTGTTCACCATCGGCTCGGCCCTGGCCGCCGACCCCGAGAAGTCGCGCATGAAGCTGCCCGACCTGCACGAGGCCGACGTGAAGCTGCTGGAAGACGAGATGGACCGCATGAACGAGGAGCTGCCCGAGCTGCGGGCCTTCATCCTGCCCGGCGGCCACCCCGCCGTGAGCATGGCCCACGTGGCCCGCTGCGTGTGCCGCCGGGCCGAGCGCCTGGCCATTCACCTGCGCGAGGAGTCATTCGTGGCCGATTTGGTGGTCATGTACCTCAACCGCCTCTCCGATTACCTGTTCGTGCTGAGCCGCTACATGGCCCACGAGTTGGGCGTGGAGGAAGTGACCTGGAAGGCCCGCGTGTAGCCCGCCCAACTAGCCAAGGCCCCCGGCCGTACCTTCGCCGTCTCCCACCCCCGTTCTTCGCTCGTTACTTTTTCCGTTTATGCTCGACACCCTCGCCATCCGCACCCAGCGCACCGATGCTTCCCGCATTGCCGAGCGCGACGCCTCTCCCCTGGAGTTCGGCAAAGTGTTTTCCGACCACATGTTCCTGGCTGAGTACCGCGGCGGCGAGTGGCACGATGCCCAGATTCTGCCCTTTGGTGACCTGCCCGTGAGCCCGGCCAACTCGGCGCTGCACTACGGCCAGGCCATTTTCGAGGGCATGAAGGCCTACCCCACCGCTGGCGGCGGCGTGGCCCTGTTTCGGCCCCTCGACAACTGGGCCCGCCTCAACGCTTCGGCCGAGCGCATGTGCATGCCCGCCGTTCCGGAGGAGCTGTTCATGCAGGGCCTCAAGGAGCTGGTGCGCCTCGACGCGGACTGGCTACCCCAGGTATCCGGCGGGGCCCTCTACATCCGCCCCTTCATGTTTGCCACCGACGGCATGCTGGGCGTGCGCCCCTCCGAAACCTACCTGTTCGCCATCATTACCTGCCCCGTTGATGTGTACTACAGCAAGCCGCTGCGCGTACGCTTCGAGCAGAAGTACGTGCGCTCGGCCGAGGGCGGCGCGGGCTTCGCCAAAAACGCGGGCAACTACGGCGCCGCCATGTACCCCACCAAGCTGGCCCAGCAGGAAGGCTACAACCAACTCATCTGGACCGATGCTTCCGAGCACCAGTACGTGGAGGAGTCGGGCACGATGAACATCGTATTTATCATTGACGGCAAGCTCATTACGCCCTCGCTCAGCACCTCCATCCTCGACGGCATCACGCGCCGCTCGGTGCTCCAGCTGGCCCGCGACATGGACGTAACCATCGAGGAGCGCCGCGTGAGCAGCCGCGAAGTCATTGGGGCCCTGCAAGCCGGCACGCTGCAAGAGGCATTCGGCGTGGGCACCGCAGCTACCATCGCCCCCATCGCCGTCATCGGCCACGAAGGGCACGACTACGAAATTCCCGCCGCGGGCCCCGACGCCCTGTCGAAGCGCATTGGCGCGGCCCTCGGGGCCATCCGCAACGGCCAGGCCCCCGACCCTTACGGCTGGGTAGTACCAGTGGGCGAGTAGCCCTTTAGGCAGTTTGTTTTACGTAGAGAACGTCATGCTGAGCTTGTCGAAGCATCTCTTCCTCGACTAATCATGGATTACTGCTACGGAAGAGATGCTTCGATAAGCTCAGCATGACGGCCTAATTTCAGCAATGAAAAAAAAGGCAGCCGGCCCCGCAACGGGCCGGCTGCCTTTTTTTGCGGACCTTTGCCCGTTCTAAATTACCCCATCCCATTCAACACTCCTAAGAATGACTCAAGACCACGTGCGGGACTTGAAGGGCCGCGCCGAGGCCCTAAGGAGGTATCTTTGACTACGATACCCGCAAGGACCAAATAACCACGGCCGAGGCCGAAACCCTAGCCCCCGATTTCTGGGACGACTCCAAGGCGGCCGAAACCAAGCTCCGCGAAATCAAGGCCATTAAAACCTGGACCGACGATTTCGAAGCCGTGCAGCAGGCCGTGGCCGACGTCGAAGTGCTCTTCGATTTTTATAAGGAAGGCGACGCCACGGAAGCTGAGCTACAAGCCGAGTTCGACGGGGCCCAGCAAAAAGTCGAGGCCCTGGAATTTAAGCGGATGCTCTCCGACGAAGAAGACCAGCTGCCGGCCGTTATCGAAATCAACCCTGGCGCGGGCGGCACCGAAAGCCAGGACTGGGCCGAAATGCTCATGCGCATGTACATCATGTGGGGCGAGCGCCACGGCTTCGGCGTGCGCCAGCTCAGCTACCAGCCCGGCGAAGGCGCGGGCATCAAGTCGGCCTCGCTGGAAATCGACGGGCCTTTTGCCTACGGCTACCTCAAGAGCGAGATTGGCGTGCACCGCCTCGTGCGCATGTCGCCGTTCGACAGCAGCGGCCGGCGGCACACCTCGTTCGCGTCGGTGTTCGCCTACCCGGTGGTCGACGACACGATTGTCATCGACATCAACCCCGCCGATATTTCCTGGGACACGTTCCGGGCAGGCGGCGCAGGCGGCCAGAACGTGAACAAGGTCGAAACCGCCGTGCGCCTCACCCACGCGCCCTCGGGCATCGTCATTGCCGTGCAAATTGAGCGCAGCCAGCTCATGAACAAGGAGCACGCCCTGCGCATGCTCCGCTCGCGCCTCTACCAGGTGGAAATGGACAAGCGCCACGCCGAGCGCGACAAGATCGAAGCCACTAAAAAGCGCATCGACTTTGGCTCGCAGATCCGCAACTACGTGCTGCACCCCTACAAGCTTATCAAGGACCTTCGCACCGGCATCGAGCGCACCGACGTGCAAAATGTGCTGGACGGCGACCTGGACGAGTACATCAAAGGCTTTCTGATGCAACACTAGGAGCCCCCAGGGCCCCGACACGCAACGCGCCCACGGGGCGAAGTAGAACAGCTATGCTGTGAGGGAGCAAGTGGCCTCAAGTACGGGTATTATCAACGCTAGCAGACAGCACGCGCTAATAATAACGGCTGAGTTTATAACCAAACGCGCTGCACGCCAATAATTTATTTTCAACACCTCCTTCTCAGGGCAGTCAGGACTGATTTTGCACTGAACTGTAGCCAAGCGTCCGAGATAAACTATAGGTATTTAGATATTTATTTTGTAAGTAATTTAATATATATCCTGATTTCAATTTGAAAAAAATTTATTTTTTACGAAATAATAAAATTTTTATTCCTCATTGATTAGTCATACTTTTAGCCAGCATAACAATTTTTTAACTCAGAAGTCTTCAACAATTCACTTACCCACTTCTTTTTTCATTCCTTATGAAAAAAACATTACTCATGAGCCTAGTGCTCATGTTCACCCTTTTCCACCAGGTGATGGCCCAGACGCGGACCATTTCGGGAAGAGTGACTGATCAGACCAATGGGGGCGGCCTACCAGGCGTAACGGTGCTGCTGAAAGGCACTACCACCGGTGTATCAACCAACGCAGACGGCAACTTCAGCCTAGGAGTACCCGCTAGCGGTGGCACACTGACGTTCAGTTCGATAGGATTTATAACCCAGGAGCAGCCCATCGGCAGTTCGGCCGTGATGTCGGTGGCCATGGCTACTGACATGAAGCAACTGAATGAGGTGGTGGTGACTGGCTACGGCCAGCAGCAAAACCGCGCGGAAGTGAAAGGCGCCGTGTCCACGGTGAACTCTGCGGACTACAAAGACCAGCCCATCATTGGCGTAGACCAGGCCTTGCAGGGCCGCGCGGCCGGGGTGCAGGTCAGCCAGTCCTCGGGCACGCCCGGTTCGGGCATCAGCGTGCGCGTGCGTGGGGCGGCCTCCATTGGGGCCAGCAACGAGCCGCTGTACGTAGTGGACGGCCTCCCGGTGAACACGGGCAGCTCGACCCAAGTGGGCGCAGGCGGCCAGCTAACCAACGGCCTGAACGACCTGAACCCGAACGACATCGAGTCGATTGAAGTCCTGAAAGATGCTGCTTCAGCCGCTATCTACGGCTCGCGGGCTTCAAACGGCGTGGTGCTCATCACCACCAAACGGGGCAAATCGGGCAAAGCGCGCATCGACCTTGACTATTACACCGGTGCCCAGTCGGCGTGGAAACGCCCCGACGTATTGAACGGCGCACAGCAAACCCAGCTGTTCCTAGATGCCGCTGCTGGCGCCTTTCCAGCCAATGCTGCCGGCAACTACCCAGCCTTTGGCGCTGTCTTCCGCAGCAACGCTGACTTGGCCGCCTACATCTACGGCCCCGGCGACGCAACCATCGTCAACGGTTTGGCTCAGTACGTAGACGCCGGCCCAGTCCGGCCCTTGAGCCAGTTTCAAGATCCTTCCACGTCTACTAGCACCGACTGGGGCAAGGAAGTGCTGCGCACGGCTCCCATTAGCAACTACGGCTTAACTTTTTCGGGCGGCTCGGATGCCAGTCGTTATCGTTTGGCGCTGAACTATTTCGACCAGCAAGGCACCGTGATTGGCTCGGGGTACACCCGGGGCAGTGCCCGTTTGTCGGTAGATAACAAGTTGTCGGATAAAGTGCGGATGGGCACTTCCATCGGGTTGAGCCAAAGCGTAAACAGCCGCATCAACAACGACAACAACATTTACGGGGTGCTGACCACCGCCCGCTTGTATTCCAGCGACTTGCCCATCTATAATGAAGATGGCACTTACTACAAAAACGGCTCGCTGGAGAACCCCGTAGCAGCTGGTAGAGAGCCCTACTTCAAAAGCACGAACAACCGACTGATTGCCAGCCAGTACACTGAGTTCGAACTGATCAAGAACCTGAAGTACCGGGCCACGTTCGGCATCGACTACACGTACAGCCGTGACGACGTTTTCCTGTCGACCTTGACCAATGCCGGGGCGGCCGTGCGCGGCGATGCTACCGCGGCCACCTTGCAGGAATTGAACTACAACCACATTAGCTCGCTTAACTACACCAAAACGTTCGGCACCGACCATAGCCTGAGCGCTTTGTTGGTAGCTGAATACCAGCGCGATAGAGAGAGTGATATTTTTACGGAAGTAACGGGCTTCCCCAGCAACGCCATCCGTGAGCTTTCGGCCGGTGCTACCAAGACGGAAGCCACCTCTTCTTCGACCGGGTATGCGCTCTTCGGGGCCCTGGCTAAGGTAGACTACGCTTACAAAGGCCGCTACCTGATTGGGGCTTCGGTACGCCGTGACCGCGGCTCGCGCTTTGGCTCCGACAACCAAGTAGGTTATTTCCCGGCGGTTTCGGCGGGCTGGCGGATCATTGAGGAGGGCTTCCTCAAGGACCAGACCACCCTGAGCGAACTGAAAATTCGGGGCAGCTACGGCGAAACGGGCAACCAGCCGACCGCTAACTTCGGTTCGCGGGGCCTCATCAGCCCAGGCGTTAACTACTTGAACCAAGGAGGCCTGTCGTTTTCGCAATTGGCTAACCCCAACCTGAAATGGGAGCGGACGCGCCAAACCAACGTCGGCGTTGACTTTGGTTTCCTGCAGAACCGGTTCTATGTTTCGGCTGACGTGTACCAGCGCAAAACCGATGCCTTGCTGCTTGCGCAAAACTTACCGTCCGACACCGGTTTCTTGAGCTATAGCTCCAACGTGGGCAACATTGAAAACAAGGGCATCGAGTTTGCCCTGACGACCATCAACTTCCGCCACGAAGGCACTGGTTTCAACTGGGAAACGAACTTCAACATCAGCTTCAACCGCAACAAGGTGACAAAACTGTCGGACCCGAGCATTACGGGTACGGCGCAGGGTTTTGCTAGCCGCCTCATCGTGGACCAGCCCCTGGGCGCGTTCTACGGCTACCGGGTCGACCACATTTTTCAGACTCAGGAGGAAATCAACACGCTCGACGCCGCCGCTAAAACGGCCACTGGCTCGGCTACGGCTACCTATCAGTCCACGGCTACCCGGCCCGGCGACATCAAGTTCAAGGACCTGAACGGCGATGGCCGCGTTACAGCGGCTGACCAAGAAATCATCGGCAATGCCCAGCCCAAGTTCTACGGCGGCATCACCAACACGTTCCGCTTCATGAACTTCGACTTTAGCGGCTTCCTGCAATACAACGTTGGCAACAAGGTGTACAACAACCCGCGGGCTTACACGCAGGGTATGAGCAGTGTGTACGGCCAAGACGTGGCCGTGCTGAACCGGTGGACGCCGACCAACACCGACACCGACATGCCCCGCGCCGTGTATAACGACCCCAACAACAACGCCCGTACGTCGGACCGGTTTTTGGAGGACGGCTCGTACCTGCGCTTGAAGAGCTTGACCCTGGGCTACTCACTGCCAGCCGCCCTCACCACCCGGGCTCACTTGCGCACCGTGCGCATCTACGTGCAGTCGCAAAACCTGGTGACGTTCACCAAGTACACGGGCCTCGACCCCGAGGTTAGCACAACGAGCGGCACCAACACAGCCCTCGGCACGGACTTCTTCACCTATCCCCAGGCCCGCACCATCACCGGCGGTGTCACGCTCGGGTTCTAATCTTTTGCTTCTTCATAGTCATGCAAATAATTAATTTTCGTCAGCTTGCTACCCGCTCGGCCCTGCTTTTAAGCCTGGGGCTGGCAGTGGGCGCCTGCGACAAGGCAGTGAACGTACAGCCGTCGAACAGCATTGGCGCGGAGACTGGCTACAGCACGAAGGAGGACGCCGCGGCCGGCCTGCTTGGCTGCTACGATGCACTACAGAACGTTGACTACGACGGCGTAGGCTTTCCCTCAACCGTTGACTTGCTCGCCAGGGAAATCCGGGAAGTAGGCACGTACAACACCACCTTCGGCCTAATAAACCAGAACCAGACCCTGCCAGACAATGTGCAGGTGGGCAACACGTGGAATGCCATCTATACGGCTATTAACCGCACCAATTACCTGTTGCAGCAGAGCGACAAAATCACCGATCCGGCCTTCCCGAAGCTGGACACCCAAGCCCAAGCCCGGGCATTGCGGGCCTACAGCTACATGAACTTGCTGGCTTTGTGGGGCGGCAGCACCCAGGGCTACGGCTACACTGATGGCCTCGGCGTGCCGTTGCGCCTCACGCCCACTACGTCCATTGGCTCGGAGACGGCTCCCGTTGCCCGCTCGAGTGAGGCCGAAGTGGCAACGGCCATTCGGGAAGACCTCGACTTTGCTATTGCTAACCTAACGGACGGGGACGGCACCACTAGCCTGGTTACTAAAAGCGCAGCACTGGCTTTGCGGGCCCGCTTTGAATTGCGGATGCGTAACTACGCCGACGCCTTGGCCTTCGCCAAGCAAGTGCCCCCCATAGCTGGCTTTGCCACGGCTGCGGCCACGGGCGTCACGTCGCCCGACGCGATTTGGCAGTTGGAGTTTTCGAATACCGACCAGAACCTGTTTGCTTTTTACTGGTACCCGTCGCCGGGTGGGCGCAACGAGTTTGACCCCGGCACAGGCTTCGCCGCCGCGCACCCGGCCGGCGACCGCCGCTTGCCCGTCAACGTGGCTACTTCTCCCACGGGCACCACGCTGAAATACACCCGTACCGCTACCCGCGACGATCCGTTTAACATCGTGCGTTACGCGGAAGTAGTGCTAACGCTGGCCGAAACTGCTGCCCAAACGGGCGACTTGACCACTGCCGCAACGCAGCTCGACATCATTCGCACGCGGGCCGGTTTGGCCCCTACCACGGCCACTACGGCGGCGGATCTGATTACCGATATCCTATTGCAGCGCCGCCTGGAGTTCGCTTACGAAGGCAACTACTGGTTTGACCTGCGCCGCACCAACACGGTGCAGTCGACGCTGGGCGCAACGGCCCCGGCCGCAGCCAACGCATGGAACCAGCCCTTCCGCAACTTATTCCCCATTCCTTTGCGTGAAGTCAACATCACCAACGGGCTGGTTGCCCAAAACCCGCAGTACTAACGCAGCGGGCCTATCATAAAAAGCCCGGCCAGTTTGGCCGGGGCTTTTTTGATAGCAATGCAATCCGAAGAAACCTCAGAGAATATACTGGCTCAGGTCGCGGTTTTTGACCATGCTGGCCAGGCGCTCCTCCACCAGCTCGGCGGTGATTTGGATGTGGGCGTGGGGCCCTATTTTGTCGGGCACGTCGAAGAGCAGGTCGTTGAGCAGGCGGCTCATGACGGTGTGCAGGCGGCGGGCGCCGATGTTCTCTACCTCGGCGTTTACCTCGAAGGCGATTTGGGCCACGCGCTCCAGGGCGGCATCGTCAAAGGTTAGCTCTACTTCCTCGGCCTTTAGTAGGGCTTCGTACTGCTTGGTGAGGGCGTTCTTGGGGTCCTTGAGGATGCGGTAGAAATCGTCCTTGGTTAGGCTTTGCAGCTCGACGCGGATGGGGAAGCGGCCTTGCAGCTCGGGAATCAGGTCCGAGGGCTTGCTGACGTGGAAGGCGCCGGCGGCGATGAACAGGATGTGGTCGGTGTTGACGATACCGTACTTGGTGCTCACAGCCGAGCCCTCCACGATGGGCAGCAGGTCGCGCTGCACGCCCTGGCGGCTCACGTCGGGGCCCCCATTTTTGCCGCCGCCGCTGGTGGCCACCTTGTCGATTTCGTCGATGAAGATGATGCCCGCGTTTTCAGCCTGGCGCACGGCTTCCTCCTTCACCTCGTCCATGTCGATGAGCTTGGAGGCTTCCTCTTCGAGGAGCACCTTGCGGGCTTCGGTCACGGTGAGGCGGCGCTTGCGCGACTTCTTGGGCATCATGTTGCCCAGCATTTCCTGTAAGCCCGAGAGGGCGGCCTCGTCCATGCCCGGGGCCCCCATGATGCCCACGTTGGGCCCGCCCTGCGCCACTTGAATCTCGATGTGGCGGTCTTCCAGCTCGCCGTCGCGAATCTTCTGGCGGAATCGCTCGCGGGTGCGCTCGTTCAGCTCCTGGTCGGAGGTGGGCAGGGCGTCGCCCACAATGTTCTCGGCGCTGCCGCTGAAGCCCACGTTCACACGCGATGCCGCGCCGCCGTCCTTGGCGGGGGCCATGAGCGGCGGGATGAGGGCGTCGAGGATCAAGTCTTCCACGGTTTGGGCGGCCTGGGCCTTTACTTCCTCCTGGCGGCGCTGGCGCACGCGGTTCACGCTCTGCTCGGCCAGGTCGCGCACCATGCTTTCCACGTCGCGGCCCACGTAGCCTACTTCGGTGAACTTGCTGGCCTCCACCTTCACGAAGGGCGCGTCGGCGAGGTGGGCCAGGCGGCGGGCAATCTCGGTTTTGCCCACGCCGGTGGCCCCGATCATGAGGATGTTGTTGGGCACAATCTCGGCCTGCATGTCGGCTGGGGCGTGCAGGCGGCGCCAGCGGTTGCGCAGGGCAATGGCCACGTGGCGCTTGGCCTCGTGCTGGCCGATGATGTACTTGTCGAGTTCGGCCACAATCTGGGCCGGGGTCAGGAAATGTTCTTGGAGCATGGGCAAAGGTGGGGGCGAGCCGGCGAACGGCCGCCGCCCCGGGGCCCGGGGAATAGTGTTGGATAACCCGCGGGCTACTCTTTCTTCTTACCTAAAGCGTGCGCCAGGGTAAAATAGTTGCTGGCCCCCGCCGCTTGCAGGGTAGCGTACGTGTAATCGAGCTGAAAGCCGCTGATGGCCACCATCGCCCCGAAGCTGAGGCCGGCCCCGCCACTGGTGTTGGCCAGGCGCAGCTCGCGGCGCTGGAGGTGGTTGTAGCCCACGCGCAGCTGCAAATTCTGGCTGAGCACCAGGGCCGCGCCCACCGTAAAGTGCCGGGCCAGGTTGTCGCCGAAGCTCTTTTTAGGGGCCTGTACGCCGCCGTTGGCGTCGAGGGTGGTAGCGGCGGGGTCCAGGTACTGAATGTCCCATTGCTGCAAGTGGTGGGCTGTGAGTGAGAAGCGCACCGGCATGTGCTCGGGCTTGGCGGTGGCGCCCAGCTGCACGTCGAGCGGCAGGGGGCCCCGGGTGGTACCGTCGTAGGGCACGAACTGGTAGCCCACGTTTTTGGCCACCAGGCCCAGCGTGAAATCCTGGGTGGGGTGCTTGTAGAGGATGCCGGCATCGGCTACGCCGGCCAGCGAGCGGATGCCGGCAATGCTTGACACGGCCAGCTTGGCGGTGAGGCCAAACGTGAACTTGCCTTTGGTGTAGCTGTCGCTCACGCCGGCCGTGTACTCGTTCACCACGAACGAGCCCAAGGTGTTGCCGGCCGGGTCGTAGCTGGGCTGGTCGGCGTAGTTGATGTACGTCAGGGCCAGGCCGAAGCGGCCGGCTTTGGCCGTGTTGAAGACGTAGGCGGCGGTGCTCTGTTTAATATCGGCCACGTAGCCCACGTAGCTCAGGGCCAGGCGGTGGTCCATGTCGGCGTTCAGCAGCGCGGGGTTGCCGAAAAGCATGGTGGGGTCGGCGCTGCGGGCCGACGGGTTCATACCGCCCCAGGCTGCCAGCTGGGCCCCGGGCGGCAGGTCCAGAAACGGCAGCACCGACCCCCCACCCAGTTGGGCGGCGGCGGGCAGGGCCCCCAGCAGGCCCGCCAGTCCGAAAGCAAAACCGGCGAGCCGGCGGGCAGAAAAGTGCTTCACGGGGGAATTAAGGCGTAGATGCGGTATTATAGAACGTCATGCTGAGCGCAGTCGAAGCATCTCTACCGCGCAAGTAATCAATATTTACTGCTGCGGTAGAGATGCTTCGACTGCGCTCAGCATGACGTTTTAAATTTAACCAAAAACATCCTATTAAGGCACTTCATTACCTCCTCTACTGCACCTCCACGCTGGGGCCCGGGGCGGGCAGCGGCTCGTCGCGCACGGGCAGCTTTTGGGGGTGCGGCACCAGCTCGGCGAGCAGGGCCACGCCCAGCACGTCCAGTACGCGGTCGACGTAGTGAATGTGGAGGCCTTGGAGGTAGTCGGGCATAATTTCTTCCACGTCCTTGCGGTTTTTGGCGCACAGCATAATGTCCGTCATGCCGGCGCGGCGGGCGGCCAGCAGCTTCTCCTTGATGCCGCCCACCGGCAGCACCTTGCCGCGGAGCGTGATTTCGCCCGTCATGGCCAGGCGCGGGCGCACCCGGCGCTGGGTGAAGGCCGAGGCCATGCTGGTGAAAATAGCAATGCCCGCGCTGGGCCCATCCTTGGGCACGGCCCCCTCGGGGAAGTGAATGTGCAAGTCGTACTGGTCGAACAAACGGTAGTCGATGCCGATTTCGTCGGCCCGGCTGCGCAGGTAGCTCAGGGCGGTAATGGCCGATTCCTTCATCACGTCGCCGAGCTGGCCCGAGAGCGTGAGCTTGCCGCGCCCGCGGCTCAGGAGGCTCTCCACGAACAAGATGTCGCCGCCCACGCTAGTCCAGGCCAGGCCCGTTACCACGCCGGCCGTGTCGTTGTCCTGGTACATGTCGCGGTCGTAGATGGGGGCCCCCAGGATGCGGCGCACCTCGGCGGCGTCGAGGGCGGCGGGCACGGGCTCCTTGCCGGCCTTGCGGCGGGCGAGGTTGCGCGTCACGGCGGCCAGCTTGCGCTCCAGGCCGCGCACGCCGCTCTCGCGGGTGTAGTCGTCAGCCACGCGGTGCAGGGCCCCGTCACTGATTTTCACTTCCTGGGGCCCCAGGCCGTGCTCCAGCAGCTGCTTGGGCCAGAGGTGCTTCTTGGCAATCTGCACCTTTTCTTCCTGGGTGTAGCCGGTCAGGTCGATGATTTCCATCCGGTCGCGCAGGGCGGGCTGGATGGTGTCGAGCGAGTTGGCGGTGGCGATGAACAGCACCTTACTCAGGTCGTACTCCACCTCCAAGTAGTTGTCCACAAAGGTCGAGTTTTGCTCCGGGTCGAGCACTTCGAGCAGGGCCGAGCTGGGGTCGCCGCGAAAATCGGCGCTCACCTTGTCAATCTCGTCGAGAATAATGACTGGGTTGCTGGCCCCGGCCTTCTTAATCTGGTTGATGATGCGGCCCGGCATGGCCCCCACGTAGGTTTTGCGGTGCCCGCGAATTTCGGCCTCGTCGCGCACGCCGCCCAGGCTCAGGCGCACGTACTTGCGGCCCAGGGCCGTGGCAATGCTGCGCCCGAGGGAGGTTTTGCCCACGCCGGGGGGGCCGTACAAGCACAGAATCGGCGACTTCAAGTCCTGCTTCAGCTTGAGCACCGCCAGGTATTCGAGGATGCGCTCCTTTACTTTCTCCAGGCCGAAGTGGTCGGCGTCGAGGATTTTGCGGGTTTGCTTGAGGTTGATTTTGTCCTTCGTGTACTCGTTCCAGGGCAGGTCGAGCAGGAATTCCACGTAGTTGGAAATCACCGAAAAGTCGGGCGCCATCGGGTTGGTGCGGGCCAGCTTTTCCATCTCCTTGGCGAAGTGCATGGCCACCGGCTCGGGCCACTTCTTGGTCAGGGCCCGGTCGCGGTAGCGGCCGATGTCCTGGTCGGGGCCCTCCTGGCCGAGCTCATCCTGCAAGGTTTTGAGCTGCTGGCGCAGGAAGTACTCGCGCTGCTGGGCGTCGATGCCGGTGTGGGTTTTGGTGCGGATGTCCTGCTTGATTTCGAGCAGTTCCACTTGGTTCAGCAGGGCCTCCAGCAGCTGGCGGGCCTGCTGCTCGGGGTCGCCCAGCTCCAGCAGGCGCTGCTTGGCGGCCAGGTCGAGCTGCACGTTCGAGCACAAAAAATGCGTAAGGAAGGCCGGCGACTGGATGCCTTCGAGCATGCTGCGCGCCTCCGATGGAATTTCGGGGCTCAGCTCCACCACCCGGCCGGCGGCCTCACGCAGGCTTTGCAGCAGGGCAAACTCGGCGGGCACGTCCACGTTCAGCGACGTTTCGGCGAAGTACTGCACCCGGGCCGTGAGGCGGGGCGCGTAGCTCAACTCCTCCTCAATGGTGAAGCGCACCTGGCCCTGGATGATGATGGTGACCTGCCCATCGGGCTGCTCGATGAGCTTGAGGATGCGGGCGAGCGTGCCCACGGGGTGCAGCTCGGCCACGGTGGGCTCGGCGTCGTCGGGGCTGTGCTGGGCCACCACGCCGAGCAGCTTGTCGCCGCTAGCATAGATGGCGCGCACCAGCTTGGCGCTTTTCTTACGCGTGACGGTGACCGGCAGCACCACGCCCGGAAACAGCACGGTGTTGCGCACGGGCAGCAGTGGCAGCTTGGCGGGCGCGTCGTCGCCGTTGAGCAAGTGGTCGGGGTCGGCCGCCATAATGGCGATGGCCTCGGGTTGGGGGTTGGCTTCGCCGCGCAGCCCGTGGGGGCGCGCCGCGGCGGTGGAAACAGAAGCCAGGGGCATAGCAGAGAGGATCAGAAGACGAACGCCGCGGGTGCCAGATTGGCAGCCCGCCGCGCATACAGAATTAGCCGACAAGATACACCCGCCGGCGGGCCTGGCCGGTCAAGCGCCGTGCCAAAGCCCGGGGCCCGCCAAAGCGGCGCTTACCCGGATAATTACATTTTTATGAACAACTTGCATCCGCTATTCAACTCTTTTTACCCGGGCCATGCCTGTAATGTTTTATCGGCGGGCGCTGCGGTGGCTCGTCTTTGCGTGCAGCCTGGCACTGGGGCCCGGCGCGTGGGCCCAGGCACCGAAGCCCGCCCCGCGCCCGGCCATTGCGCCCGGGGCCTATAAAGTGCGCGGCCTGGGCAGCCGCAGCCGCCAGCTGCGCCTGCGCCCCGACGGCACCCCCGATTTTGTGTACCTTAACAAGTACCGCTTCTACGAAGACAAAAAGGCCCTGCGCGCCATTGCCCACGCCGAAAAGCGCCGCCGCTACCACCAGGCCCGGCTGCTGCTCGAAGACTACGTGGCGCGGTTTGGGCCCGAAAACTTTGGGCGCGGCACCGGGCTGCTCTGGCGCATGGGCCAGCTGCTGGAGCGCGACAGCCAGCTGATAAAAGCCAAGGCCTACTACCGCCTGGCCTTGAAACATCGCCAGACGGATGTTACCAAAGTGCAATTGTATTACGATTCGCTGGAGCAGAAAAACACCGCCTTGTACGTGCCCCTGCAAACGTACTACGACTTAGTAGAGTACCGCAAGAACCTCAACACGTTCCACCCGCCCAAGGGCGTGTACACGAGCATGGGCGACGCCGTGAACAGCAAGGCTCCCGACTACGGCCCCACCCTGGCCGGGCGCGATTCGCTGCTACTCTTCAGCAGCAAGCGCAAGCGCCGGGGCCTCACCGGCGTTGTGGACGAGGACCTCTACACCTCGCGGCGCGAGGGCGTGAGCTGGACCGACGCCGAGCCGCTGCCCAAGCCCATCAATTCCCCCTATAATGAAGGTTCGGCGTGCTTTAGCAAGGACGGGCGCACCATCTTTTTTGCCCGCTGCGAGTGCCCCACCTGCCACGGCAACTGCGACCTGTACACAGCCAAGCTGGGCAAAGACAACAAGTGGAGCGTGCCCCGCAGCCTGGGCCCCGCCGTGAACTCGGCGGCCTGGGACTCGCAGCCGGCGCTGTCGCAAACCGAAGACACCCTGTACTTTGCCTCCGACCGCATCGGCGGTTTTGGGGGCAGCGACCTCTACTTTACCGCCCGCCAGAAGAACGGCCAGTGGGGCCCCGCCCAGAACCTGGGGCCTGTGGTGAACACGCGCGAGAGCGAGGTTAGCCCCTTCTACCACCCCCTCTACCACGTGCTGTACTTCAGCTCGCGCGGGCAATTACTGAACTTCGGCGACTTCGATATATACAAAACCTACCGCGTGCAGGGGCGCTGGCAGGAGCCCCGCAACATCGGCCCCCTGGTGAACGGCAAGGGCCCTGAGTACTATTTCACAATCGACCGCGACAGCAAAAACCTCTACTACGCCCGCTCCGAGCCCACCGAGGTGGGCAACCTCGACCTCTACTCCTTCCCGCTGCCCATGGAGGCCCAGCCGCTGGCCACCACCACCGTAGCCGGCACCCTGCGCGACTCCGTCAGCAACAAGCCGCTGCAAGGCATTGTGAGCGTGATTGATACCGACAACGGCGTGGAGGTGGCCAGCAAGTACCTGCGGCCCGACGGCAGCTTCGACTTCGAGCTGATGGAGGGCTCGCACTACGTGCTGCTCATCCAGAGTCCCGATTTTTTCAGCGTCGAGAAGAAGTTTGAGCTGAAAGGCGACACGGTGGTGAGCCTGCTCACCAACAGCCTGAACTACAAGCTGCCACTGGTGTTCAAGAACATCGAGTTTGAGGCCGGCAAGGCCAACGTGCTGGCGGCCATGCACTCCACCCTCGACCGGCTCACGACCTTTCTGGCCGACCACCCGACTTACCGCCTCAGCATTGCGGGCCACACCGACGCCCAGGGCGACCCTGACGCCAACCTCCTCCTGTCGCAGGCCCGCGCCGAGGCCATCCGCCAGTACATCGAGCGCAAGGGCAAAATTGCGCCCGCCCGCCTCGAAAGCGGCGGTTTTGGCAGCTCCCAACCCTTGAAAGAGGAGGCCAACGAGGCCGACGCCCGCGTGAACCGCCGCGTAGAGTTCCGCATCCTCAAGCCCGAGGGCGGCGCACCGGGCGGCGACTGGAAATAGGGCCCCGGGCCAGGAGCTCATATTATTAGCCTGTTTTACAGCGCTTTGGCAAAGATGTAGGCGTTTACCAGCATGAAGGTGAAGGCCGGCAGCGAAACCAGCAGGCCGTCCTTCACCTTGATGCGGACGGCCACGCCCAGGAACATGAGCAGGGCCAGGCCACCGGAGGAGATGAGCAGGATGAGGTTGTATTTCAGGCCCACCAGCAGCCCCAGGGCCCCCAGCAGCTCGAAGATGATGGCAATCACCCCCACCCTTTCCAACCCAAACCGCTTGAACTCTTCTTTCATCTTGGGCGACATGAAATAGGCAATGCCGTAGCCCAGAAAGGACAAGCTCGAACCCCAAATTAACACGGTGAGTAAGCTCATTAGGCGGCGGGGTACAGGGCCGCGTAGGCGATGAACAAGCTCAGCACCAGCAGGATGAAGGATGGGGCGCGCTTGGCAAGCGGGTTGTTCACCTTCTGGTGGAAGTACTGCGCGGCCAGCATCAGCGCGGCCATGAGCAGGGCGGGCACCAGCACCAGGGCCGGGTACCAGATGCCGGCAATGAGCAAGGTGGCTAGGATAGTTTTGGTGGAGCCCACCAGCGTCCGGGTCTGGTCGCTCAGGCCGTACTGTTTGAATTCCAGCACGATGTTGTCGAAGCGAAGCACCCACACGAAGAGAACCGAGAGGGCAACGACGAGTTGAGCGATGTGGGCGGCGGTGTTCATGCTGGTTTTCGTTTAGGGCCCCGGTGGCCGGCTCCGTTGCCGCGTTGGCTCGGGTAGCTACCGGCCATGCCGCGCCGATTTTTGGGCCCGACGCAGTGCATAGGTTTGATAGCAAAGCCCTTCGGCCGCCCGAATGTTTAGGCTCCGGCGCGGTAGCCCGGTGGGGCTCGCCGTTGCAGTACGAGCGCCAAACGGAGTGCCACTTCACTTTGCAGCGCTGGGGGCCCTAACTCAAAAACCGCTTACTCCAACTCCCACCACGGCTCCTGCCGCACCGGGTCGCCCACGGCGTAGGGCTCGCCGATGCGGGGCACCGTGACGGGCAGGCCCAGGGCCCCGGCGGCGGGCAGCAGGCGCCGGATGGGCTCGTTCCAGGGGTGGTAGGCCAGCGTGAACTTGGCCCAGTGCACGGGCCACAGCACGGCGGCGCGCAGGTCGCGGGCGGCCTGGGCCGTTTCCTCGGGCAGGGTGTGGATGGGGTGCCACAGCGCATCGTACTGCCCATTTTCGAGCAGGGCCAGGTCGAACGGGCCGTACCGGGCGCCAATTTCCCGGAAATGCGGGCCGTAGCCGCTGTCGCCGCCCAGGTACAGGCGGTGGGACCCCAGCTGGAGCACAAAGGCGGCCCACAGCGTGTTCTGGGGCGACAAGCTGCGGCCCGACATGTGCTGCGCCGGCACGGCCGTGAACTGCACGCCGGCCAGCGGCGCGGCGGTTTCGTGCCAGTTCAGCTCGGTAATTTGGTCGGCAGCGTAGCCCCAGTGGCGCAGGTGGGCCCCCACGCCCAGGGCCGTGACCACCCGGGTTACTTGGGGGCGCAGCGCCGCCACGGTGGCGTAGTCGAGGTGGTCGTAGTGGTCGTGGGTGAGCACCAGCACGTCGATGGGCGGCAAGTCGGCCACGCCGTAGCCGTTGCTGCCCGCAAAGGCCTTTACCGAGCCCGGCACCGGCGAGGCGTTGCCACTGAACACGGGGTCGACCAAAATATTAAGCTCTTGGTATTTAATTAGGTATGACGAGTGGCCGAACCAGGTGATGGTGGGCCGCGCGAAGGGCCCCGGGGCCCGCAGGTTAGTGGCTACCCACGGCAGCGGCCGGCTGGGGCGGCTGGTTTTGGGCCGGTTCAGGTAGCCCCGCAGCAGCTTGCCCATGGGCGCATCGCTGACGCTGAATCGCACGCCGCCCGGGTTCTGAAACTTGCCGCCTTCGAAGTTGGACAGCGCCGCAAACTTTTGGGCCTGCGCTGCCGAAGGGCTTTTACCGAGGATTTTCATTCGTAAGAGGCGGGCCCTAACCTGGCCCGCTGGGGCGCAGACGGCTGGGGGCCCGCGATGTTTTAGGGGCCCCACGGCAGTTACTAGAGCAAGCGCTAAAGCTGGGGGCCCGATGCTGTAGAACGGAGTGGTACTCCGTTCGGCGGGCGCGCGGCAACGGAGTGCCACTGCCTTGGGTGGGCGCGTAGCAACGGAGTGCCACTCCGTTTTACACGTGCTGGTCCGCCGGGGGCCCTAGGAAACGGCCAGCACCTGCACCGTTTTGCCGTTGAACACGGCCGCCTCGCCGGCGCGCTTACCCTTCAGGGCCAGGGCCACCGGCGCGGCCCCCGACACGGCGAAGCACTCCTGCCCGCCCACCACCAGCCGGCCCGCGCTGATGGCCAGGTAGAACCAGCCCAGCGAGGTGTGCACCAGGGCCCCCGGGCGCACCGCATCGCAGGGCGCGTCGGGGCTGATGCGGGCCAGCTCGGCGGCCAGCTGGCGGGCTTGGTGCAGCTGGCCGGCGTTGCGGTCGCGCTCCTGGGTGGCCATTTCGCGGCCGGTTTCGTACTTGTCGCCCGCGCTGCTTTTGGTGTCGGAGTTGCCGATTCCTGGGCGGCCTGCATGGCCACGGTGGCGGCGGCCATGCGCTGCTCGATGAAGGCCTGGCAGGCGGCGTGCAGGGCGGGCTTGGATAAAGAATCGGCCATGGGAGCGAAGCGGAAAGGATAAAAGTAGGCCCGGCCGGGCCCCAATGCCCGCCGCGCAGCCGCGGCGGGCCCCAAAATCGGGTAATTCTACGCGCTAAACAGCTGGCCGCGCCTTGGTTCTTTGCAGTGCAAAATTGAGTCAGTACAATCGGACCAGCGCGGAGCCCCGCTTTTGGCCCCGCCGCGCGCCGCGTCACTCCTTAACCCTCGCATTTCCTACATGAGCCCCCTGCCTGAGCCAGCGTTTGAAAATGAGGCCCCGGCGCGCCGCCTGCCGCGCTGGCAGCAGCGGCAAAAAAACTTCGACGCGGTGGGCCCCGCGGCGGCCGACGGCGCCCGCCGCGCCAGTATCAGTCCTTTTCACTCCGCTCTCGCTTTGCCGCGTGAATTCGCCAACCTTCCCGCCCTGAAAAGCGCCCAGCGCGCCGAGTTCCTGCGCCGGGCCCAGCAGCTGGGCCACCACCTCGATGCGCTGCGCAGGGACTGGAGGAGCATCGGTTTTTCACCGCCGCCACCGCCGATATGCTCCGGCTGCTGCCCGCCGCGGCCCTGCTGCCGCACCCGGTGCCGGGCTTTTACCAGCCGGCCCCAAGACCCGGCCCGGGCAAGGGCGGCGCGCTGGTATTTGCCGGCGGCCCGCTGGCGGCGCCCCCCGGGGGCCCGTGCACGTGCAGGCCGTATCCATCGACACGAAAGTGCTGGGCCCCGGCGAGCAGTGGGATGTGAGCGCGCCCGCCGCTGAGGCCTGGGGCCCCACCGCCCTGCCCCTCTACGTGGTGCTAAACGTGCGGCGGCTGGTGCTGCACCCGGGGGCCGCCGTGGTGGTGCGCGGCGCCGCTTTTTCGCTGCTCTGCCAAGAATACCACTGCCTGGGGGCGGTGGGCGCAGAAGCCCCCCAGGTGGCCATCGGGCCCGCGCCGCCGGCGGCCGCCGGCTAGGCCCCTGCCAGCTGGCCGAGTTGGTATTCCGCGACGTGCGGGGCCCTGGCCGTGCACGCCCAGCCGGCCGCCCCACGCCCGCC
>NZ_MDZA01000445.1 GCF_001816125.1 Hymenobacter coccineus
GCGGCCGGGGCCGGTACCAGGGCTCGGCGTTGCAGCTCGGCCACGGCGGCGCCCCCACGGCGGGCGGGTAGCGGGCGGCGTTTTGGGCCAGGTAAAAAAGCTCGGCGTCGGGCCGCTCGGCAAAGTGGGCCAGGGCGCGGGCAGTGCCGGCGTCGGGCGCGGCGGGGGCGTCTTCCATCGGGCCAGCGGCTACATTGCCTTGATTACCACGCGCTTGTAGGGCTGCCCCGACACCGGCGACACCGGCACGAGGCCCCCCACGGCATCCTGCACGTCCAGGGTGCGGTTCACGATTTCCTTGTCGCCGCGGAACCGGTCTTCGGGCAGCAGGTCGGGCAGGTCGGTGAGGATGTGCTGCTGGCCGCTGGCGGCCTCTCCCATGCGCTTCACCTGGGCTTGCAGCGTGGGGCCGAAGCTGTAACCGTACATAGTGGCGCGGTTCCAGGCCTGCCAGGCTTCGCGCACCAGCCGGGCCTGGTCGGCAAATTCGGGGCCCGTTTTACCGGTTTCGGCTAGGCCGGTAAGGTACTCGGTCTGGGTTTCGGCGGTCCAGAACCGCTTGGCCAGCTCGCGGAACTGGCGCATTTTCTGGGCGTCGGCCTGCTCGGCGGCGGGCACCGCGCGCAGCTGCTGGGCAATGGTGCGCGCCACCGCCGCGTCGTAGTTGGGAATGGCGTGGGTGGCGGCCTCCACGAGCTTAGGCGGGGGCAAGCGGCGCTTGGCTTCGAGGCGGGCCTGGGCGGCGGCGGTTTCGGCGTCGCTATTTTGCTTCAGCCAGTAGGTGCCGCCGCCCAGCACCAGCAGGCCCAGGCCTAAAGCCACGGGCTTGAGCCAGGCGCGGGGCGCATCGTCGGTATCGGCAGCCGCGGCGGGGGCCCCAGCAGTGGGCGCGGGGGCCCCAGGCAGCGCCACGCCGCGGCGGCGCAGCTCTGAGGCAGCCCCGGCCACCAGCTCGGGGGCGTACTGGCCGGGGTTCTCAACGAAAAACAACAGTTCAGCGTCGGTTTTTGCGAATAGAAATCGGGAGCAGTAGCAGCCACGGAAATACGGTTTGGATGAAGCAAGGGAGTGGAAACGGGCGCGCCGCACCAGCCGCTGGGGCCCCGGCGCGGCAACGCCGCCCCAAGTTCGGGCGCCGCGCCCATAACCGCGGCCGCACGCCGCCGTAAGTACAGGCACGCAGCCGCTGGCCGCGGCTTTTCTGCCTCACTTTTTCCTTCCCTCCCATGCCCGCTCCCGAGACCAACCCCACCGACCCCCGCCCCGACACCGCCACCACCGGGGGCCCCGCCACCAACCAGGGCACTGACAAAGACCAGAACGCCAGCGGCAACCCCGAAGCCGGCACCGCCGATGACGGCGCCATCCCCAGCAGCACCCAGGAAAACATGGGCGACGGCGCGGGCATCCGCGGCGACTACGGCGACGCCAGCCAAACCAACGGCCTCGAAGGGGGCCCCGACCAGCCCAAAACCGACACCGAACTGACGGGTTCCTGAGCAAAGAGGATAGTTTGCTAATAGAAATCACAAAAAAAGAACGTCAGGCCGTGCGCGGCCTGACGTTCTTTTTTTGTGATTTAGAAACAAGTGCAGGAAATGGCTGGCTTTCCGGCTCCTTTCGGGAAAGGCCCGCGGAGCGTCGTAATTTGCAGCCTTTCACTTTTTCTGCTGGAATGGTTGTAGTGTTGCGTCGCCCCGTTTTGCTTCTTCTTTTGCTGGTGAGCTGGTTGGGGGCCCGGGCCCAGGGCCCCGCCGATTCGCTGGCCACCCTGCCACCCAAGCGCGAGCTGCGCGGCTTCTGGATTGCCAGCGTCGAAAACATTGACTGGCCAACCACCCGCGGCGAATCCGCAGTGCAGTACCGCGCCGAATACCGCCGCCTGCTCGACGCCGGCCAGCGCGCGGGCCTGAATGCCGTATTTATGCAAATCCGGCCCGCGTCGGACGCCCTCTACAAATCGGACCTGGAGCCCTGGAGCAAGTGGCTCACCGGCCAGCAGGGCCGGGCCCCGGCCGGCGACCCCGACCCCCTCCCCTACCTCATCAGCGAGGCCCACAAGCGTGGCATGGAGTTCCACGCCTGGTTCAACCCCTACCGCGCCAGCCTCGATACTGTGACGCGCCGCTTCGGGGCCCTGCACCCGTACCGCACGCACCCTGAGTGGTTTATCTGGTACGGCAAGACGCTGCTCTACAATCCCGGCCTGCCAGCGGTGCGCGCCCACATCACCCGCGTTATCATGGACGTGGTGAAGCGCTACGACATCGACGCAGTGCACTTCGACGATTATTTTTACCCGTACCAAGAGCCGAAGCTGGTGTTTCACGACGAGGCCACGTTTGCCCAGCGGCCCGAGCAGGACATTGCCCGGCTCGACGACTGGCGGCGCAACAACGTCAATATCCTAATCCGCGACCTGCACGACAGCATTCGCACGGCCAAGCGGTGGGTGAAATTTGGCATCTCGCCGTTCGGCGTGTGGATGAACAAATCGGCCGACCCCAACGGCTCCGACACCCGCGCCGGGCAGCCCAGCTACTCGGCCCTGTACGCCGACACGCGCCTGTGGCTGCAAAAAGGCTGGATCGATTACGTGGTGCCGCAGCTGTACTGGAGCACCAATTTCCGGCTCGTGCCCTACGGCACCATGCTCGATTGGTGGACGCGCAACCGCTACGGGCGCCACCTCTACATCGGCCACGGCACCTACCGGATGCTCGAAAGCACCCGCTCCGACACCACCTGGCGCAACCCACGCGAGTTGCCCCGGCAGGTGCGCCTCAACCGCAGCTACGACGGCGACGTCAGCGGCAGCGTGTTTTTCTCAGCCAAGTCGCTGCGCGAAAACCCGCTGCACACCACCGATTCGCTGCGCCTGGACCTGTTTAGGGCCCCCGCCTTGGTGCCCACCATGCCGTGGCTGGACGCCACGCCGCCGCGCCCCGTGGCCGGCTTCGCCCTCACCCGGGCCGGCCGCGTCGCCACCATGAGCTGGCAGCCGGGGCCCCCGGCGGCCGACGGCGACGTGGCCGCCTACTACGTGCTCTACCGCTTCGGGCCCGGCGAGTACCCCACGCCCGACGACCCGCGCCACATCATCGCCCTGCCCCGCGCCACCGCCGGCCGCGGTGCCACGTTCATCGATACCACGGCCAAAGAGGGCCTCTCCTACGCCTACTACCTCACCGCCGTCGACCGCCTCCACAACGAGAGCCGCCCCGTAAACCTGCGCACCAACGGCCAGCTGCCCACCGAAATTGTCATGGCCTCCATGCCCGGCCTAGCCACTGCCCCCGCCGTGGTGCCCGCCGCCCCGGAGGCCTCCAACTTGAAATTTCCCAAGCTGGGGGCCCTGGACCCAGACGCAGAAGCCGCCGGCAATAAGTTCAAGGTCAAAAAGAAAACCAAGAAGCGCGGCTTTTTCGGCCGCCTGTTTGGCGGCGGGGACTGAATGTAGCGTGGACTCTGCGAGTCCGCGCGTTGGACGGTTTGCTTGGGGCTCCTACGCCGCAACCTCACCCCCGGCGGCGGTTTCTGTTCAATGAACACAGAACCTCTACCAATGCAAAAGGCCCTTCTCTTTGCAGAGAAGGGCCTTTTGCTTAGCCTGGGGCCCCGGCGGGCTACAGCGCCTTCACGCTGAAACTCACTGTCACATCAATGGTTGAGGTGCGGTTGATGCCCGTCACTTGCAGGGCTTCATACTGGTCGAGGCCGCGCAATTTTACCAGGATGACGTCGCCGACCACGATGTTGTCGAGGGTAGCGACTTGGGCGGTGGCGGCGGCAGTAACGGCGGCAGTGTAGGCCTGGCGCACGCTGGTGAGCGTGGCCGCCGTGTACACGGCGGTGTTCGAGCGCACGTAGCGGGTCGTATTCAAGGCCCTGAATTGCACGGCGTTGCTAGCCGTGCTGCTGATGGTGAGGTCCTTCGTCGTGACGGCTGAGGCGGCGGCGACTGGTGCGAACGTGGTGAGGTCGTAGGCGGCCAGGTCGCCACCGGTGGTGCTGGTGTAGGCCAGCGCGCCGGTGCGCACGGTGCTGCTAAAGGCGGTGGGCGCTACCACGGCCACACCGGTGGCAGCCGTGGCCGAGGTGCGGCGCGCGGGGGTCCTAACGGTGGCCTCGAAGCGGAACGTCACCGTTTGGCCGGCGCTGCCGATGGGCAGGGGCTCGTCCACGTTCAGGGTGGTGGCGGCGCCGGTGGCGGTGAGCTTGCGGCGGTCGATGCGGCGCTCGGCGGCCGTGCCCACCTTGGCGTACACGTTCAGGCTGTCGAGGTCTTTGTACAAGATGCCGGCGGTGGTGAACAACGCGGCCGTGTTGATGCCGCCCGCGTTCAGCGTCAGATTATAGCGCACCATGTCGCCGGGGGCGTTGCCGGTGGACGCGGTGCCGAGCGTCACGTTGGTGGGGCCCGAATTGATGGCCACGGTGGGCGTGGCCTCGGCCAAGCGGAAGTTGTTGCTCAGGTACTTGGTTTGGCCGTTTTGGGCATCTACGCGGGCGTCCACGCGCACATTGGCCTTGTTGGCGCCAGCGGGTACGGTGTAGTTCACCACCAGCGTATCGGCGTTTTTGCGCTTCGAAAAGGCCGGGGCGTAATTGATGGTTTGCACCACGGTCGAGTCGCGGCTGGGCTCGATTTTTTGCAGAATCACAATTTGCTTGAGGGGCGAGGTTTGCTGGGCAAACCGAATTTCAATCGGAATGACTTCGCCCGTGGCGACCTTGAGGTTGGTGGTCGCGCCCGAGCCCACTGGCAGCGTTAGTAGCGCGGCGAGCACCGTAGGGTACTGCCCGCCCACTTCGGTAAAGTAAGTGTCGATGTCTTTTTTACAGCCGCTGGCCAGGCCGGCCAGGGCCAGCGCCGCGCCCAGCAGCTTGGGAGAAATTTGTTTCATGGGAAGGAGAAGCTAAGTCCGTGGGGGCCCTATTTAGAGTCGAACCACATCGGGCGGGTGATGTAGTCGGCGTCGTTGCCGCCGATGCGGGCAATTTCGGCGGGGTTGTAGAGCACCTCGGTGGCGCCCGGCAGCAGGCGGCGCGGGTAGCGCAGGGTGGGGTCGGTTTTGCTGGCCAGCACGGGGTTGGCGTTCGTCGGGTAGGCGAAGTTGACGTAAATGCTGGGGTCAAAGTCGAGCCGGCGTAGGTCCGACCACGAGTCCGGGTTCAGGAACATGGCGATGTACTTCTGCTCCATGATGGGGCGCAGCGTGGTGAGGTCGGCCTCCGTTTGGGGCACGGCGGCGCTGGCCAGGTAGGCCGCAATCTGGGCCTCGGTGATGGCCGGGAGCGTGACGGCGGGCGGCGAGAACGTGCCGCCGGCGCTGATTTTCTTTATGTGCGCCCGAATACCTTCCTTGAGCGCCGCCAGGGCCCTAACCTTATTGCCGGCCCGAAACGCAGCTTCGGCCTCAATAAATTTCAGCTCGTGGTAGGTAATCACCTCAAAGTAGCCCGCCAGGTCGCGAGCGTACCAGCCGCCGTAGAAGTCGGTGATGGTGCTACCCGGCGTGAGGTTGGCGGTGGTGGTGGTGCCCACGCCGGGGTTGGCGCCCACGCTGGTGGTGGGGGCCATCACGCCGAAGCGCGGGTCCGTGACGCCCGGAAACGTGGTGCCGTTGAGGTACTTGATGAAGTTGGCCGAGAACGTGGCGGTGCCGAAGTTGGCCCGCGTGATGCCAAAAATGTTGGTCGTGTTCACAATCGGCGACACCGCCGTTTGGAATTGCAGCTGCGCATCGTCGGCCGACGATTTGAACGCCTTATCGCACAAAGCCAGCACGGCAGCGGGGTCGTAGGTCGATTTTTTGGTGAGGTGCTGAGCCTCGCGCGCCTTCAGGGCGTAGGCCATTTGCACCCACCGGGTGGTGTTGCCCTTGTAGAGGATGTCGCCGCTCTCGCTGGGCGAGGTGGCGTACAGCGGCCGCACGTTCTGGCCGGCGTCCTTGCTCATCTGGGCAATGCCGTCGTCGAGCAGCCGGTTGACGGTGGCGTAGATGTCCTGCTGCGGGTCGTAGCGGGGCGTGTAGTTGGCCCCGCCCTGGTAGGCTTCTGTGAAGGGCACGTCGCCGAGCATGTCGGTGGCGTGGGCCAGAATCAGGGCCTGCATGATTTCGCCGGCCCCCACGTAGTAGGCCGAGCCCTCGGCCTGGGCCGCCGCCTGCATCCCTGGGATGTTGCCGCCCGACTGGAAGTAGGAGTAGTTGAACGTGTTGGTGCTCTGGGCGTTGGTCAGGAAGTAGCCATCAATGGCCAGGTTGGCAGTGCGGCCCACCACGTACTGCGTAATGTAGGGCGTGCGCAGGGCCGTAAACATCTGCGTCTGGATGCCGTTGGAAATGATGCCCGGCAGGATGAAGTTCGGCGTCGAAGTGGTGGGGTTGTTGGGGTTGGTGTTCACGTCGAGGTACTTCTCGCAGCCGCCGAGGGCCCCCGCCCCCAGCAGCAAGCCCAGCCCAAATAGGTAATTTTTCATCGTCGATAGCTAAAGGAAAGGTTCGCTTAGAAAGTCACGCGCACGGCCATGTCCACGCCGCGGGTGGCGGGCACGTTGCCGTAGTCGATGCCGCCCGAGCCGCCGCCGCGCACGCCGGCGCCCGAGGAAGCCGTTTCGGGGTCGGCGCCGCTGTACTTGGTGAACAGCACCAGGTTGCGGCCGGTCACGCTCAGGTCCACTCCTTTCAGGAACGACGAGGCGCCGCCCAGCCAGCGCACCGGCAGGCCGTAGCTCAGGGCCACGTAGCGCAGGCGGGCCCACGAGCCATCCTCCACGAAGGCGGTGCCGGCGCGGGCCAGCACGTTCTGGTAGTAGCTCTGGGTCAGCTCGGTGGGGCGGGCGTTGGGGGCGTAGGTCACGGTGCCGTCGGGGTTGGTGGTCGACGTTACGCCACTGAACACCACCTGCTTGTAGCGGTCGGCGGTGCGCACCGAGGTGCCCACGCCGGTCTGGTACCAGTCGTTGCCGTTCACCACCACGCCGCCCACCCGGAAGTCGAGCAGGCTGGTCAGGCTCAGGCCTTTGTAAGTGAACGTGTTGGTGAGCTGCGTGGTGAAGCGCGGGGCCCTATTGCCAGCGTAGATGAAGGCCGTGCTAACCGACGGCAGGCCGGTGGCGCCGATGATCATCTGGCCGTAGTATTGGCTGTTGGGGTCAGTCACGCGCACGAAGTCGGTGGCGGCCAGGCCCGAAATGGCCTTGCCCGGGAAGGCGCCGCCCTCGTGCACGTCGGTAATGAACGTGTCGGACTGGTACACCACCGTGAGCGGCGAGGGCAGCGATTCCACGTTGTTGGTGTTGTGGTAGAAGTTGGCAATCACGTCCCAGTTGAAGCCGTTCGCGTTGCGGATGGGCGAGCCCGTGAGGCTGATTTCCAGCCCTTTGTTCGTCACAATGCCGCCGTTGATGTACTGCAAAATGAAGCCCGACGCCTGGCTCACGCGCGGGGCGATGAGCTGGTCCCGGGTGCGCGAGTAATAGTAGTTCAGGTCCAGGCCCAGGCGGTTTTTCAGGAACTGCACGTTGGCGCCCACCTCGTAGGTGCGGGTGCGCTCGGGCTTCAGGTTGGGGTTCGAGCCGAAGAAGTCGTTGCGGAAGCCGCCGCCGATGTAGGTGTTCTGCGTCAGGGCCGAGAGCACGCGGTAGGGCCCCGTATCCTTGCCTACTTCGGCCACTGAGGCGCGGATCTTGCCGTAGTTCAGGATGTTGCTCTGCTCCAGGCCCAGCATTTTGGTAAACTCGTAGCCCAGGCCGGCCGAGCCGTAGAGGAAGCCCTTGCCGTAAATCTTGCTTTCGTCGGGCCGCGGCAGCGTGGAGGACTTGTCGTAGCGGGCCTGCAATTCGAGGAACAGCTGGTCGTAAATCGTGGTGCTCAGGCGGGCGAACGTGCCGATAAGGTGGCGCGTGGCGTCGCGCTGCAGGGCCCCCCGGTTCACGGTGTTGTTGAGGCCGATGAAATTGGGGTTCTGGAAAATCAGGCCGATGTAGTCCACCGCCCGGTCCTTATTCTCCTCAATCGTGTTGCCCACCACCAGCGAGGTGCCCACGTGGGGCCCAAAATCGTGGGTGAGGGTGGCCAGCGTGGTGGCCGTAATCAGCCGGAACTGGTCCACGGTTTGGGCAATGCCGCCGTTCTGGTTGCCCACCTGCGAGGTGCCGTACCCCCGCACCGAGGTAGTGGTGGTGGTGTAGAAGTCCGACCCGATGTTGTGGCTCAGCGTGAGCCACTTGGTGGGCGAAAAGGTGAGCTGCACGTTGCCGATGAAGCGGTTGGTGCCCTCGCTCTGGGGGTTTTTCTCGCTGGACCAGTACGGGTTGTCGGCGTCGGCGTCGGTGCCGTTGCCCACGGCCAGCAGGCGGCGGCGGCTGCCGTCGGGGTTGAGGTAGTTGCGGGCGTCGTCGCCGCGTGGCCAGTTCAGCAGGCTCAGCAAAAAGCCGCCCGACGAGCCAAACAGCCCGGGGCCCTGCAACGGCCGCACGCTGGCCGTGCCCAGGTACTGGGCCGAGCCGGTCACGCTCAGCTTGGGCGAAATGGTGGCCGAGCCCGAGAGGCGCACCGTGGTTTTGTCGTACGAGCTGTTGGGCACCACGCCGTTCTGGTGCAGGTTGGAGGCCGAGGCGAAAAACGACGACTTGTCGGAGCCGGCCGACAGGTTCAGGAAGTTCTGGAAGGTGGTGCTCTTCTGGAAAAAGTCGCCCACGTTGTCGTACACCGACTGGTTCGCTGCGAAGGCCCCCCCCCACGACTGCCGGGTGGTACCGTCGAAAATGCCGTTGGTGCCCTGCCCGTACTGGCCCTGCATGCTGGGCAGGCGGTTCACCTGGTCCACCGATACCTGGCTGCGGTAGTTGAGGGTGGTGCGGCCAGCCGAGCCTTTTTTGGTCGTAATCACCACCGCACCGTTGGCCGCGCGCAGGCCGTAGAGGGCGGCCGCGGCGGGGCCCTTTAGCACGGTCATGCTGGCAATGTCCTCGGGGTTGAGGTCGCCGGCGCGGTTCGAGGCGCCCACCGAGCGGCCCAACAGGCCGTTGAAAGCGGAGCCCCCGCCGGGCGCCGTACTTTCCTGGAACGAGCTGTTGTCCATGATCATGCCGTCGATTACGAACAGCGGCTGGTTGTCGCCGTCGAGCGAGGTGCCGCCGCGGATAACGATGGCCGCCCCTTCGCCCGGGGCCCCGCCCGAGGAGGTGATGCTTACGCCCGCCACCTTGCCTTGCAGGGCGTTCACCACGTTGGTTTGGCGCGAGTCGATTAGGTCTTTGCCCTGCACTTCCTGCACGGCCGTCACGAGCGTGCGCTTGTCCTGCTTGATGTTGTAGGCCGTCACCACCACCTCGTCGAGGCCGTTGGCGTCGGCGGCCAGGGCCACGTCGAGGTTGTCGGTAGTGGCCGGGCGCTCCACCGATTTGTAGCCCACGAAGCTGAACACCAGCGTGGCGCCATCGGGCACGTTGGCCAGCGAGTAGCGGCCGTCGGCGTTGGTGGCGGTGCCCTGGTTGGTGCCCTTCACCAGCACGTTGACGCCGGGAATGGCCAGCCGGTCGACGGAGCCCAGCACGGTGCCGGTTACGGTGCGGCTAGCAGGGGCCGTGGTTTGGGCCCGGGCGCCGGGGGCCAGCGCGGCCTCCGCCGCCAGTAGGAATCCCGCTAAGTAAAGTTGTTTCATAGCAGCAGCTTAAGGGTTGGAAATGAAAGGATAGTAGCAAAAACTGGGGCCCCGGTAGGGCTCATCCCAGCCGAGGGGGCCCACCGTACCGGGCAAAAGTTGTGCGCCGGGCCCCGGGGCAAATGTTTTTATTCACACTGAAAGCGCTAAGATTACAAAACATTCGGAGAATGTGATTTTAGTGAATTGAAATTGTTCAAAATTTATGCGGTTTTTATCAGGCACAATTCAATTAATTGTCAGGCCGTCATGCTGAGCGCAGCCGAAGCATCTCTCCCGCAGCAGCAATCCAATCGATTGATTCGGTCAGCGGGAGAGATGCTTCGACTGCGCTCAGCATGACGTTTTAAATCGCTTCCCACCCGCCTCAAAACTCCCGCTCCCCACCCGCTCTCCCCATGCGCGCCACCACCCAAGCCGCCCTCGATACCACCGGGGCCCTGCCCCTGGCCGAAGCCTCGCAGCCCGGCCGCCTCATCAGCCTCGACGTGTTCCGCGGCCTCACCGTAATGGCCATGACGCTGGTGAACAACCCCGGCGACTGGGGCCACATCTACCCGCCACTGGAGCACGCCGAATGGAACGGCTGCACGCCCACAGACCTCATCTTCCCGTTTTTCCTGTTCATCGTGGGCGTGAGTTTGGTGTACGCCCTCGACGGGGCCAAGCGCCGCGGCGACGCCCGGGGGCCCCTGGTAGCGCGGGTGGCGCGGCGGGCGGCGCTGCTGTTTGGGCTAGGCGTGCTCACGTCGCTCTACCCGCACTTCGATTTCTCAGAGGTGCGCATCCTGGGCGTGTTGCAGCGCACGGGGCTGGTATTTTTTGGGTGCAGCGTGATTTTCCTCTACACCAACTGGCGCGCCCAGCTGGCCATATTAGGGGCCCTGCTAATGGGCTACGCGGTGCTGCTGCAAGTGGTGCCGGTGCCCGGCGTAGGCCCCGCCAGCCTGGCGCCCGAAGCCAACCTGGAGGCCTGGCTCGACCGCCTCGTCATCACCATCCCGCACCTCTGGAAATCGTCGCGCACCTGGGACCCCGAGGGCTTGCTGGGCACGCTGCCGGCCTTGGGCACGGGCCTGCTGGGGGCCCTGGCCGGCCAGTGGCTGCGCCGCCCGGCCCCTGAGCCGGTCACCAAAGTGGCCTGGCTGTTCGGGGCGGCGGGCGCGGCCATTGTGCTGGGCCTCGTCTGGAACGGCTGGTTTCCCATCAACAAAGCGCTGTGGACCAGCTCCTACGTGCTGTTTGCCGGGGGCCTGGCCCTGGCCATGCTGGCGGCCCTGTACTGGCTGTGCGACGTGCAGGGCTACCGCCGCTTCACCACCCCAGCCATGGACTACGGCGTGAACGCCGTCACGGTGTTCTTCCTCTCGGCCATCCTCTCGCGCACGTTCGGGCTGTTTCAGCTAACGGGGCCCCAGGGCAACCAACTGGGCTTCAGCGATTGGCTGTACCGCTGGGGCATCGCGCCGCTGTTCCAGGACCCGCGCAATGCCTCGCTCGCCGGGGCCCTCACGCTGGTCGTCATCTGGTGGGGCATCCTGCACCTGATGCGCAAGCGGGGCGTGATTGTGAAGGTGTAGGGCCCCGGGGTAGCGCAAGGGCCGGCGCAGTGGCGCATCTTTGCGGCTCCGGACTGGAAAGCAGGCTTACACGGTTTTTCGGCAAGTCACTCAGGCCCAAGGCGCAAGCTGCGTCGCTACCCCTGCAATACTTTATTCCATGAAAATTCTCATCATCGGCGGCGGCAACATGGGCCTCACCTACGCCCGCAGCTTCGTGCGCGCCCACATCACCTCGCGGCTCGATTTGCGGCTGCTGGCCCGCTCGCCCGAGCGGGTGGGGGCCCTGGCGGCCCACGAAATCGGTACGGTGTGGGGCACGCCCGAGGAGTGCGTGCCCGGCGCCAGCATCATCATCCTGGCCGTGAAGCCGCAGGACTCCGGGGCCCTGTTTGCGCGGCTGGCGGGGCTGGTGCAGCCCGAACAGGTGGTGCTCAGCATCATGGCGGGCGTGACGGTGGCCACGCTGCGGCAGGCGCTGGGCACGCCCAAAATCATCCGGGCCATGCCCAACCTGCCCGCCCAAATCGGGATGGGCATGACGGCCTTCACCAGCACCGACGAGGTAAGCCGCGCCGAGCTGGTGCAGGTGCAAAACCTGCTAAGTACCACCGGCAAAACCATTTACGTGGAAAACGAGGCCGCCATCGACGCCAGCACGGCTATTTCGGGCAGCGGCCCGGCCTACGTGTACTACTGCATGGACGCCCTGATGGCAGCGGCCGTCCAAATGGGCTTCGCCCCCGCCGAGGCCGAGCTGCTGGTGAGCCAGACCTTCCGCGGGGCCGTGGAATTGTACTCACAAGCCGGCCTGAGCTGCGCCGACTGGATTGCCAAAGTCTCCTCCAAAGGCGGCACCACCGAGGCGGCCATGCGCGCCTTTGGCACGGGCCAGGTGCGCGAGGGCCTGATTGCCGGCGCCGGCGCGGCGCGGGATAGGGCTGAGGAGCTAGGCCGGTAGCCCGTACCGCCAAGCTGTGCTTGGCCTTGCCCTGGGGCCCCAGGCACGGCCACTTCGCCCTCTTTTTTGAGAAGAACCAAAGTGCGTTTTGGGCCCCTGGGGCGAGGCCAAGCACAGCTTGGCGGTACACAACGCTACGGTTCGCGCCAATAACTATGGGGCCACTGTTGCCACTCCTGGGCCAAGCCGGCTTTGACCGGGTTGTTGAGCGTATAGGCGATGATAGCCATTAGCTCATGCGCATCGCGGACGCGATGGTCGGAGCTCTCGCGCTGCCAGACCTGGCCAGTGCTTTCGCGCAGCTGGTTGAGCTGCCGGGCGGTGTGGCTTTTGAGCCGCTGGAGGGTACAGGCCAGCGGCGCAATAGTTTCCAGCGGCAGATGCACTACCAGGTGCACATGGTTGGGCATTATGCAATAAGCCAGCAACTCGTAGCCCGGGCCATCCAAAAAGTGCAGGGCGGCCCGCACAATAGCCGCTTCGGCGGAGTTGGTAAGGTAGCAGGGGCCCTGGCTGGCACGGTCAAGCACCGCATCAAAAGCCCCGAAAAAGCGCTTGCCAGCATCGGGCACAGTGGGCTCTTGCTTGCGTAAGGCACGCTCCTCCAACAGCCGCGCTACCGTTTCGCGGGGCAACGAGCCCGCAAGACGGAACGTGACGAAATACGACGCACCCGGACCGAGCTGGTGCGGCAAACGGCGTTGGTAATGCGTCAGCTCCATGCGTTCAACGTGCTGTATTACCAAGCTGTGCTCGGCCTTGTTCCAGATTTTTCCAGCGAATGGCTTTACAAGAACTCCTGCTTGCCTTGGGGGCCCTGGGGCAAGGCCAAGCACAGCTTGGCGGTACAGTCTCTACGGCACTTCGTAGCCCGCGAAGTCTTTGCGGAGCTGGGTTTTGAGGAGCTTGCCGGTGGCGGTGTGGGGCAGCTGGTCCACAAACTCCACCGCGTCGGGCTCCCAGAACCGGGCCACTTTGCCTTCGAAAAAGGCCAGTAATTCTTCGGCTGATACCTCGTGGCTCGGACGACGCACCACTATTAGCAGCGGACGCTCGGCCCACTTGCGGCTGGCCACGCCGATAACGGCGGCCTCGGCCACGGCGGGGTGGCCCACGGCCAGGTTTTCCAGCTCGATGCTCGAAATCCACTCACCGCCCGACTTGATGACGTCCTTCGAGCGGTCGGTAATTTGCATGAAGCCGGCGGCGTCGATGGTGGCCACGTCGCCGGTACGGAACCAGCCGTCGGCGGTGAGGTGGCCAGGGTTGGGGTCGCCGTAGTAGTCGCCCACCACCCAGGGGCCCCGCACCAGCAAGTCGCCGAAGGCCACGCCGTCGTGGGGCAGAGCCTGGCCGGCGTCGTCCACAATCTTCATGTCCACCCCAAACAGCACGCGACCCTGCTTTTGCAGCACCGCCTTTTGGTCGGCTAGCGGCAGCGCCAACTGATTGGCTTTGAGCACCCCAGCGGTGCCGAGCGGGCTGGTTTCCGTCATGCCCCAGGCGTGGCGGATGGTGACGCCCAACTCGCTTTCGAAGGCTTCCATCAGGGCCGGTGGGCAGGCCGAGCCGCCCACCACGGTGCGCTTCAGGGTGCTGAAGCGGTGGCCGCTCTGGCGCATGAACTGCAACAGCCCCAGCCAGATGGTGGGCACCCCGGCCGAGAAGGTAACCTTCTCGCTTTCAAACAGCTCGAACAAGCTGGCACCATCTAGGCCGGGGCCCGGCAGCACCAGCTTGGCCCCGTTGAGGGGCGCCATGTAGGGGAAGCCCCAGGCGTTGACGTGGAACATGGGCACCACGGGCAGCACCACGTCGAGGGCCGAGCAGCCCAGGGCATCGGGCAGCGAAATGGCCAGCGCGTGCAGCACCGTGGAGCGGTGCGAGTAGAGCACGCCCTTGGGCTGGTCGGTGGTGCCGGAGGTGTAGCAGAGCGAGCAGGCGGTGTTCTCGTCGAACGTGGGCCACTCGTAATCAGCCATTTCGGGAGCCAGCAGGGCCTCGTAGCTGCGCAGGCCGGGCAGCGTGGTGGTGGCCGGCAGGTGCTCGGGGCCCGCCAGCAAAATCCATTCCTCGACGTGCGGGCAGTGCGGGGCCAGCTTCTCGGCGAGCGGCAAAAACGTTGAATCGAAGAAAATTACCCGGTCGCGGGCGTGGTTGATGATGTAGACCAGCTGCTCGGCAAACAGGCGCGGGTTGATGGTGTGGCACACGGCCCCGATGCCGGCCACGCCGTAGTACAATTCGAAGTGGCGGTGGGTGTTCCAGGCCAGGGTGCCCACCCGGTCGCCCGGCTGCACGCCCAGGCGCCCCAGGGCCCCGGCCAGGCGGCGGGCGCGGGCATCGGCGGCGGCGTAGGTGTAGCGGAAAAGGCCGCCCTCGGGCAGGCGCGACACAATTTCGGTGTCGGCGTGCCACTTGGCGGCGTGTTCGAGCAGGGCGGCTACGCGCAGCGGCGCGTGCATCATGAGGCCTAACATAAGCAGGAGCGGGTGGGGTGGGAACGGGTCCGGAAGATAGCCACGCGCCGCGCGTTTGGGGGCCCACGCCAACCTTACTTCGGCGCTTTCGTTGAAGCGGGGGCCCCGGCCCTCTGCTGCCCCACGTTTTCGTAAATGCCCCTGCCCTACCCTTCGGCTTATTTCCTGGAAATCAGCTACCAACCGTACAACGACATCCTGGTGGGCCGCTGGCTGCGGCCCGTGACGGAAGCCGAGGCCCGGCAGGGCTACGACGACCTGCTGGCCGCCGCCCAGCCGCACCAGGCCCGCTACTGGCTGCTCGACATCCGGCGGCGGCACCGCAGCGCGCCAGCCACGCTTGCCTGGCTGCTGGGCACCTACTACAACCAGCTAGTGCGCACGTTGGGGCCCCGGTGTGCATGGTGTACTTCATGGCGCCCGACCTGCGCGAAGAATTTATGCAGGACGGCGCCGTGCCCGAGCCGCATACCTACGACGGCCACCCCTTCCGCATGAACCAAACCATCACCGAAACCGACGCTGTGGCCTGGCTCCAAGCCGAGCAGAAAATTGGGTAGCCCTTGGGGCCCCGGGACGCAGCCCGCTACGCGAGCGGTGGCGCTTGGCGCAGCAAGTGGCGCCGGACGAAAAAGCGGGCCCCAAATACCGTGGCCAGGCAGAAAAGCGTGGTGGCCGGCAGGGCCCGCTGGGCTGGCAACACCCATAGTATCAACGCGCCCAGCACCAACAAGGCCCCCATTGCCCAAGCGTAGTACGTGCGCACCAGCCGTTTCCAGTCGGCGTCTGATACCCTGGCGGCCACGTCGGCCGGCAGTCCCCGCGTCCAACGGCGGAACAGAGCGCTGTCGGTGCGGGCCGGTGGGTTGGCCATCAGCACGGCGGCGACGACCGTCCCGGTTCCAACCAAAGCCAGGGCAAAATCGGACATTTCGGCGGCGGCAAGCATGAGCAGCGGGGCAATGGATCAAGAGATGCTCAAATGTAGGCGCCGCCCAGCAAATTGACACTAAAACCTTGGCCACCGGGACCCCACAGGTTCAATGCGCGCTCAAATCAACCGGCTAGCATAAACCCCTAGGGGCCCCGGGCCGCCTACGCCAGCCGCGCCTGGCGCAGCAAGTAGCGCCGGACGAAAAAGCGCGCCGCCACCTGCACCAACAAACCGAAAAGGATGACGAAGGGAAAAGCCAGCCGCTGGGGCCCAACCACCCCCACCGCCGCGCCTATGGCCAGCACCGGCACCACCACGGCAAAGTAGGCGCGGACCAGCTTTCGCCAAACTTCGGGCGTGACCTGGGCCACCACGGCGGCGGGCAGGCCTTACGTCCAGCGGCGAAAAAGGGCGCTGTCGTCGCGGGCCGGGGGGTTGGCTATAAGCGTAGCAGCCAAGCCCACCCCCAAGAACTACAATGAACGAGGCCGTCAGGAGGTGGTCAGAGCTGAGTATGGGTGGGCGCAAAGAAGCGGAAGTCTTAAAAGCACGGCACTGGCCATCAGACCACCGGGGCCCTACGGGTTCAGCACGCTCTCGATGGCCACTTGCATGAGGCCGGTGCGCACGCCCACTTCCGATATTTTGCCGTTGCGCCGGGTGGGGTGCACGCGGTTGGAGAGGAACACGACCACGAGGCCGTACTGGGGCTCGACGTAGAAGGAGGTGCCCGTGTAGCCAGTGTGGCCGAAGGCGGCCGGCGACGAGCTTTTGGCGAAGTTCACGCTGGGGTCGGCCGCGGGGCGGTCGAAGGCCAGGGCCCGGCGGTTGTCGGGGCAAAACTGGCAGCGCGTCCAGTCGTCCAAGATCTTTTTATCGAAGAGCTGCTGGCCGCCGTACTGGCCGCCCCAGGCGTAGGTCTGCACGAGCTTGGCCACGTCGTTGGCGTTGCCGAACAGGCCGGCGTGGCCTGAGAAGCCGCCCAGCAAGGCCGCGCCCTCGTCGTGCACGGTGCCGTGCAGCAGCTGCCGGCGGAAAGTGGAGTCGTACTCGGTGGGCACAATGCGGGCCAGCGGGAAGCGCCGCGCCGGCCGGAAGCCCAGCGTGGTGGCCCCCAGCGGCCGGTACACCTCGCGCTGCAAAAAGTCCTCAAACGGCAGCCCCGACCGCGACCGCACCAGCTGCGGGTACAGCATGAACGACAAATCGGAGTACACGTAGCCGGGCTTTTCGTTGAGCGGCGAGGCCCCTATTTCCTGGTTGATGCGCGCCGGCAGGCCGCGACTGGCCCACAGGCCCCGGGCCACCAGCAGCGGGAACCGGGCCGACGAATCGGGGCGGAAGTAGCGGCGGCGCAGGGCCCCCTTCGAGTTGGTTAGCTCCTTCCAGAACGGAATGAACGCCTTAAGGCGGGCCTGGTGGGCCAGCACCTCGCGCATGTTCAGGTTGGCCTTATTAGTACCGCGCAAAAACGGGAAGTAATTACCCAACGTGCTGTCGGGACTGAACTTGCCTTCCTGTTGCAACCGCAGCAGCGCCGGCGTGGAGGCCAGCAGCTTCGTGAGCGAGGCCAGGTCGTAGAGGTCGCCGTCGGCCACCGGGCGGGGCACGCTCAGGGCCCCTGTGGGCGCGGCGGTTTCGAGGGAGCGGCGGCCCTTTTGCTTTTTCAGTACCGGCTCGGTGTCGGAGTAGCCGGCATAGGTGTGGTTGCCGTAGCTTTTGCGCAGCACCACGGTGCCGTTGCGGGCCACCACCACCTGGCAGCCGGGCACGGCCTGCACCGCCAGGGCCCGGCCCACGAGGCTGTCGATGCGCGCTTCGAGGCGGCCGTCGAGGCCCACGTCTTCGGCGTTGGCGTAGCGCAGGCGCAGGCCGCCTTCGGTTTTCAGGCCGAAGCCGCGCGGCAAGTTGTTGGCCACCGTGACGGGCAGCGTGCCCTGGGCCCCCACGCCGCCGAAGATGAGCTGGGCGGCCAGGCTCTGAGCGTCGGGGCTCTCCTGGTAGGCCAGCACCACGGCAGCGGCCCGGTCGAGGTCGCGCACTTTGGCCACGGCGTAGGCCGAGCCGAACACGCTGAGCACCAGCGTTTGCTGCTGGCCGGCCAGCTCGCGCAGCAGCAGGTTGTCTTCGGGTGTGATGCCGAAGTTGGTGGCCGGCAGGCGGCCCAGGCCTTGCAGGCTCACCAGCACCAGGTTGTAGGGTTTCAGGGCCGCGCGCAGGCGCACCAGCTCGTCGAGCGTGGGGTTGGCGGCGGCGTGGAAGTGGGCCGTGGGCACGTAGTCGGCCACCGCTATCTGAAAGGCCGTGGTGTCGCCTGGGGCCCCACCGAGCACCAGCGTGGCCACCCGCAGCGTGTCGAGGCGGCGCAGGGGCAGCAAGCTTTTCTGGTTGCGCAGCAGCGTGAGGCTCAGCTCGGTGAGGCGGTGGCTGAGGTAGCGGGCGTGTGGCGGGTTGAGGTCGGCCACCAGGTTTTTGAGGTCGATGGGCCGGTAGTGGTTCAGGCCGGACCACTGCTTGAGGGCCAGCACGCGGCGGCAATGCTGGTCGATTTCCTTTTGCGAAATCCGGCCGCTGTCCACAGCGGCGCGCACCATTTGCAAGGCCAGCGGCACGTTGCGGCTGAACTCGAGGATATCGTTGCCGGCTTGCAGGGCCCGCACGTCGGCCTCACCGGGCGGGTACTTGCTCGTCACGCCCTTCATGTTCATGGCGTCGGTGAAAATCAAGCCGTTGAAGCCCAGCTGGCCGCGCAGCATCCCGGTGATGACCGGGCGCGAGAGCGTGGTGGGCGTGCCCGTGGTATCGAGGGCCGGCACGTTGAGGTGGGCCACCATCATGCCGCCCAAGCCGTTGGCAATCAGGTTGCGGAAGGGCGGCAGTTCCAGCGAGTCGAGCCGGCGGCGGTCCACGCGCACCGTGGGCAGGGCCAGGTGCGAGTCCACGTCCACGTCGCCGTGGCCGGGGAAGTGCTTGGCCACGGCCAGCACGCCCGCGTCCTGCATGCCGCGCATGTACTGGCGGCTGGCGCGCGACACGGCGGCGGGGTTTTCGCCCCAGCTGCGGAAGCCGATGACGGGGTTGGCGGCGTTGTTGTTCACGTCGACCACCGGGGCGAAGTTGACGTGCATGCCCAGGCGCCGGAACTGCCGGGCCACCTCCGTACCCATGCCGTAGAGCAGGGCCGTGTCAGCCCCGGCCACCGCGCCCAGGCTCATCTGGTACGGGAATTTTTCGATGCTATCCAGCCGCATGCCCACGCCCCACTCACCGTCCAGGGCCACCAGCAGCGGCACCCGGGCCTGGGCCTGGTAGCGATTCAGCAACTTGGATTGCCGCACAGGGCCCCCCTGGAAGAAAATCAGCCCCCCGATGCCGTACTGCTGCACCAGCGCCGACACCGAATCCTCGTCAATCCGCTGGCGGTTCGAGTACGCGGCCACCATAAACAACTGCGCCACCCGCTGGTCGGGCGTGAGCACGCGCATCAGCGAATCGACCCAGGGCGAGTGCAGGTACTGCGTGAAGGCGGGCGCGACGGCGGCCGGTGCCTTGGGGCGGGGGCCCCGGGCAATGGCTTTGGGGCGAGTGGCGCGGTGCGTGGGCCGGGCCGAGCGGCGCTGGGCGGGGGCCAGCAACGGGGCCGCCAGCAACAGCAGCACCAGGAGACGTTGGGCGAGGATGGTGAACAAGGGCAAATATTTTTTCCGGTGAATGTACTACGCGCGGCGCGCCTCTCTCCGGCAGTGCCCAGGCCCGGGGCCCGGATACGCAAAAAGCCCCTGGCACAATGCCAGGGGCTTTTTAAAATTATCCGCCGGCTGCGCGGCTGGCGGGGGCCCCGGCGGGGCGGCTACTGGCGCAGCAGCGGCAGCGTGGCGTTCACGCCGCCGCCCTGCACCCGCACGAAGTACGTGCCGGTGGCCAGCGGCTGCACGTCGAGCGGCTGGGCCCCCGGCTGGTACTGGTAATGCTGCACCACACGGCCCGTGAGGTCGAGCACCTGCACGGTGTAGGTACCGGCGGGCAGGCGGGTCAGGTCCAGCGTTACCCGGCCGGTGGTGGGGTTCGGGAACAGGGCAACTGCCACGTTGGCCACCCGGCGGAACTGTACCGCCACGGGCTGGGCTAGGCTCCAGGCCCTGTTGTTGTCTACCTGCCGCAAGCGGTAGTAGAGCACGCTGCCCAGCGCGGCCGCGCCCGCATCGGTGTAGCGGTAGCTGGAGGCGGTGCTGGTGGTGCCGTGGCCCGGTAGGGCCCCAATCTTCTCAAACACCCGCCCGTCCAGCGAGCGTTCTACGTCGAAGTGGTGGTTGTTTACTTCCTGGGCCGTGCGCCAGCTCAGCAGCGCATCGGCCCCCACCGCCGTGGCATCGAACGCGGTCAGCACCACCGGCAGCGGCGCCACGATGGTTACCACATCGGGGGCGGTGCTGCTGGCGCTGGTGTAGGCCGTGCCCGCGGCCGTGGCCGTGGCCGTGACGCGGGTTGGGTTCAGGTAGGCCACGGCGGCATTTGAGGCGTAGGGCTGGTTGTTGACGGCTGCCGCCGCAATGCTGGCGGTGAACGTGAAGGCCACGCTGGCCCCGCCCGGCACGTTGAGGGCCTCATCGAGGGCGAAGGTGGGCGACGCACCGCCGGCGGCCGGCTCGGTGTAGTCGGTGCCCGCGGCCAGGGTTTTCTTGGTGCCATCGGCGTAGGTGAGCACGGCCGCCGTGGTGCTGGCGTAGGTAAACAGGCCAGCCCCGTTGGTGGCCATCGTCGGGGTGATACTGAGGCCCAGCGTGCCCCCGCCCGTGTTCGATGCCGTGAGCACATAGGTGGCCGGGCGCACCTCGTTCGTGTTCGTGCGCGTCACCTGGGGCGTGGTGGTTTGCAGCACAACGCTGAGCGTGGGCGCGCAGGTAGCGCCCCGGGGGCCGTTCGTTGGGGCGTTGGTGGCAGCCACGCCGTCCGTGGCACCCGTGCCGCCCGGGCCCGCCGCCACGGCGGCTACGCTGGCCAGGGCCCCTGCGCTGTACACGGCCCCGCCGCCACCACCGCCGCCGCTGTAGTTGGTAGTGCCACCCGCGCCGCCGTTGGCCTGCACCGTCAGGCCGCCGAGGCCGGAGGTGGCCGTCAGCACCACGGTACCGCCGGCGCGCCGCCGCCGCCGCCGGCTGTGCTGGTGGCCCCCTCGCTCAGGCCCGCCGAGCCATTGGCGGTGATGGTGGCCGTGCCGCTCACGGTGCCCGAGCTCAGAATGATGAGGCCCCCACCGAGGCCCCGCTGCTACTTATGGAGCTGGCCGTGTTGGTGGTGCCGGCACCGCCCCCACCGCCCAGGTACAACTGG
>NZ_MDZA01000446.1 GCF_001816125.1 Hymenobacter coccineus
GCGTGGCCGGCCGTTGGCGCACCGCCACCGGCGGCATCCGCGTGTCGGTGCCGCGGGCCGGCGGTGGGCCCCGCCGCGCTACGGCGCGGTGTGGCTGGTGCGCGGCCACCCCGATGCCAGCAAGGGACCCCTGAACCCCGGCGAGTTTGATTACCGCCGCTACCTGGCCTTCCACCAGGTGTACCACCAGCAGTTTATCCACCCCGACCAGTACCGGGTGGTGGGCCTGGCGCCGCCCAACTACCTGGTGGCCATCAGCATGCGGGCTGCCAAGCAAATTGATGGCGTGTTCAAGCACTACGTGAAGGCGAAGCGCGAGTACGCGCTGGCCTCGGCGCTGGTGCTGGGCATTAAGGACGACGTGGACGCCGACACCAAGCAGGCCTACGCCGCCACCGGCACCACGCACATCATGGCCGTATCGGGGCTGCAAGTGGGGCTGCTTTTCGCGGCCCTTACCTGGGCGTTGCGGCTGGGCTTCGGGCGAACGCGCGGCTTTCGGTACTGGTCGGCGGGGGTGGGGCTGGCCGTTATCTGGGCCTACGCGTTCCTGACGGGCCTTTCGCCCTCGGTGCTGCGAGCGGCGGTCATGTTCACCTTCGTAATTGTGGGCCGCGCCGCCGGCCGGCAGGAAGGCATCATCAACACGCTGGCCGTGGCCGCCTTTTGCCTGCTGCTCTACGACCCTTTTCTGGTGGCCGACGTGGGATTCCAGCTCTCGTTTCTGGCCGTGCTGAGCATCGTGTATTTGCAGCCGCGCATCGCCCGCTGGTTTGATGCCAAAGCGTACTTCGCGGGCCGCCAGCGCCCCTGGCAGCCCCAGCCCGTGCAGGCCGCCTGGCGCGGCACCGGCTGGGCCGCCGAGGCCGTGTGGCAGGCCACCGCCCTGAGTTTGGCCGCGCAGGTGGCCACGTTCCCGCTGGGGCTCTACTACTTCCACCAGTTCCCGCTCAGCTTCCTGTTTTCCAACCTGGTAGCGGTGCCCATCTCCAGCGGGGCCGTGTACGTGGGCCTGGCGCTGCTGCTATTAAAGGGCGCGCTGGCGCTGTTGGGCCTCATCCTCCCGGCTTCCGCCAATGCCGCCCTCGACCTGTTGCCGCAGGGCGTGGCCTGGGTATTTGAGCAAATGATTTGGGCCTTTAATGAGTACATCGGCTGGATTGGCCGGGTGCTGCCGGGGGCCCTGGTGCGCGAAATCCACGTCACGGCTGGGCAAACGGTGCTCGTGTTTGGGCTGCTGGGCGCGTGGTTCGTCTGGCAGCGCACCCGCCGCCTTATCTGGCTGGGTGCCGCGGCCAGCGTGGCGGTGGCCCTGGCCGGCAGCCGCGTGGCCGAGGCCCGCGCCGGGGCCCCGCTCAACGAGTTTGTGGTGTACAGCATCCCGCGGCGCTCGGTGGTAGGTTTCTGGCAGGGCCCCACGGCTGAGTTCGTGGCCGCCGACTCGCTGCCGCTCTCCGAAACCGAGCGCACCTACCGCCTGCTACCCGGCCTCATCCAGCGCGGCGCTAGGGCCCCGGCCTGCCGCGTGGGCTGGCGCGGGGCCGCCGTGCCCACGCGCCGCCTCGCCGATGCCGACAGCGCCAACCCCAAGTTTTACCTGCAAACCAGCCCCGTGGTGCTGGCCCACTGGCGCGGCCTGCGCCTGGGCTTCGTCAGCGGCTGCCTGGGCCCGGCGGCCCGCCCCACGCCGCTCGACGTGCTGGTGTTGCGCCGCAACGCCCGCGTGACGCCCGGGGCCCTGGCGGCTGCCTTTGGCCCGCAGGCGCAAGTAGTTTTTCGATTCGTCGTGCAAAAGCTGGTACGTGGCCCGCCACGACTCGGCCCTGCGCGCCCAGGGTTTCCGCACCTGGGACGTGACGGCCCAAGGCGCGTTTCGGCTGCGCCCACCGGGCCGCTGAAGCCCGCCGACGGTTGACGGGCCCCGGCGCCGATTGGGCGGGCGCGGGGCCAGTTTGGACGAGTGGCGGGCCGGTCCGGGCGATGCGCGCCGACCAATCGCCGGTTTTTTGCGTTACTTACCCACCGGGATGCCACCGTTCGGTGGCCGGCCGGGTCTTTCCCCCGGTGCCCCTTCGGCCCGCTCCACGCTTCACTCGCTCGCTCATGGACCACCTGCTTACGCCCGAACTCGAAGCCCTGCGCTACCTCACCTACGCCTGCGAGGACCGCATTGCCTACATTACCCTCAACCGCCCCGAGAAGCGCAACGCCCTGAACGCCGACGTAGTAGCCGAGCTAAAGCATGCCTTTGAGCACGCCGAGAACGACGATAGCTGCAAGGTGGTGGTGCTGCGCGCCGCGGGCGACGTATTCTGCGCCGGGGCCGATCTGGCCTACATCCAAGAGTTGCAAGGCTACGGCTACACCGATAACCTCGACGACAGCACGCACCTTATGCAGCTGTTCCACCAGGTGTACACGCTCAAAAAAGTTGTCATCGGGCAGGTGCAGGGCCACGCCATTGCCGGCGGCTGCGGCTTGGCCGCCATCTGCGACATCACCTTTGCCGTGCCCGAGGCCAAGTTTGGCTACACCGAAGTGAAAATTGGCTTCTTGCCGGCCATCGTCAGCGTGTTTCTGCTGCGCAAAATAGGGGAGGCCCGCACCAAGCAGCTGCTGCTGAGCGGCGACGTGGTGGCGGCCCAAACAGCCCTCGACCTTGGCCTCATCAACTTCCTGGTGCCGGCCCACGAGCTAGCGGCCACCGTGCGCACCTACGCCCAGCGCCTGTGCCGCGAAAACTCGGGCCAGAGCATGGAGGTAACCAAGGAAATGCTGGCCGCCCTGCCCGAAATGGCCCTCGAAGAAGCCCTCCGCTACGCCGCCCAGCGCAACGCCGAACTGCGCGGCTCCGACGATTGTCGCCGCGGCATCGGCGCGTTTTTGAGCAAAGAAAAAATTAGCTGGTAGGGCCCCGCGCCTTTTGCCAAAACCAACCGCCGCTTTGCCCGGTTAGCCCCGTATGCCCGCTTTGCTCGCCGTCGCCATCACCCTCGCCACCTTCGCCTTCATGGAATTCTGGGCGTGGTTCATGCACAAGTTTGTGCAGCACGGGCCCCTGTGGGTGCTGCACCGCTCGCACCACGTGCGCCACCCGCACCCAGTTGAGCGCAACGACCTGTTTTTTGTCATCTACGGGGCCCTGTCGGCGACATTGTTTATCACCGGGGGCAACGGCAGCCGCTGGTGGTTTTGGGTGGGTGTGGGCATTGCGGCCTACGGCACCGTGTACTTTTTCGTGCACGACGTGCTGATCCACGGCCGGCTACGGTTCTGGAAAAAATCTCAAAATACCTACCTCCGGGCCCTGAATATGGCCCACAAGATGCACCACAAAACCACCGGCCGCGATGGCTCAGTTGAGTTTGGTTTGCTGTGGGTGTCGCCCAAATACCTGCGCTTGGCGCGGGCTCAGTCGCAGCGCCGGGCCCCCGCGACAGCGGGTGAATAAGCTGCTAGCGGTAGACTAATGTAGCTACATTGCTAGCCAACGGATTAGTAAGTTTTTCCGTGAGTATATAAGCAATGCTTATGACTGAATTGTAAAAAGTTAACACTAGGAAACCCCGTATTTCAGCCGTGGCCCAACGAGTTGCCGTAACTTGCAGCGTAACTCAGCCGGGTTGGAAGAGCGGGCCCCAAGGCTTGCGTTTCTGACGGATTTTCGGTTGAGTCGTTGGTTATTTATCTCGTCACGAAACCAAGGCTCTATGACTTCGCTAGAATTCACTTCGCAAGTGCAGCGGATTTCCCTCACCCTGCGGCCCGCGGCCCTGAACCTCACCCGCGACGCTGACGACGCGAAGGACCTCGTGCAAGAAACGTTGCTTAAAGCCCTCTTGAATAAAGATAAATTCAAGGCGGGTACCAATTTGAAGGCGTGGTTGTATACCATCATGCGCAACACCTTCATCAATAACTATAACAAGATTACCAAGCGCAGCTCCAACATCGATTCGACGGAGTATTTCCAGTATTTCAACACCGACCAGAATTACATCACCCACAACGGCGCCACGTCCGATTTCGTGGTGCGCGACATCAACGAGGCCATTGCCAGCCTCGGCACCGACTACCGCACGCCGTTCATGATGTACTACATCGGCTATAAGTACCTAGAAATTGCTGAAAAGCTGCAAATCCCCATTGGTACTGTCAAAAACCGCATTCACATTGCCCGCAAGGATCTGAAAGCTGCCTTGCAGGTGTACGCCCCGGTGGGCGCCAGCGCTGCCGACGTAAGCGAGGCCGCTGAGGACTAAGTACAAAATTGCCTTTGTTTAAAACTATCCGCCGCCCCGGCGTTGCATCAGCAGCGCCGGGGCCGGCTGTTTTATAAGCAGCCCTTCCCCGGCGGCATTGCTAGCTTGCCGGTCCAATTCATTCTCTGCTTTGCCCATTCCCACTGCTCCTCACCACGCCGTCGTCATCGGGGCCGGCTTTGCTGGCCTGGCTGCCGCCAGCACCCTGGCCCAGGCCGGCTGGCGCGTCACGCTGCTCGAAAAAAATGAGGGCCCCGGGGGCCGCGCCCGCGTGTTCCGGGCCCAGGGCTTCACCTTCGACATGGGCCCCAGCTGGTACTGGATGCCCGATGTGTTCGAGAAATACTTCGCCCGCTTCGGCAAAAAAGTATCCGATTACTACGAGCTGATCCGGCTCGATCCTTCGTACCAGGTTATTTTCAAGGGGCCCGAAGCGGTGGATATTCCCGCGAAAATGAGCGAGTTGCGGGCACTATTCGAGCACTACGAGCCCGGTAGCGCGGCCCGCCTCGACGAGTTTCTCAAGCAGGCTGCCTATAAATACGAGGTGGGCATCAACCGACTCGTGTACGCGCCCAGCCGCTCGGTGCTGGAGTTTGCCGACCCGCGCCTGCTCGTGGACATGCTGCGCATGGACGTGCTCCAGAGCATGCACAAGCACGTGCGCCGCTTCTTTAAAGACCCGCGGCTGCTGGAGCTGGTCGAATTCCCAATCCTATTCCTGGGGGCCGTATCGGAGAACACGCCGGCGCTGTATTCGCTGATGAACTACGCCGACCTGGCCCTGGGCACCTGGTATCCGCTGGGCGGCATGCACAAAATAGTGGAAGGCATGGTGCGCCTGGCTGAGGAGCAGGGCGTAGAAATCCTTTACAACCAGGAGGTAACGGAAATTGTGGTCGATCAGGGCCGCAGTACCGGGGTACGCACCGCCCAGGGCTTTTTTGCGGCCGACGCTGTGGTGGCTGGGGCCGATTACCACCACATCGAACAGGAGGTGCTGGCCCCCGAGTACCGCCACTACGACGAGAAATACTGGGACGGCCGCACCATGGCCCCGTCGTCGCTGCTGTTTTACTTGGGCGTGAACCGCAAGCTCGACAAGCTGCGCCACCACAACCTGTTCTTCGACGAGGACCTGAACCAGCACGCCCGCGAGATTTACGCCGAGCCGCAGTGGCCCAGCCGGCCGCTGTTCTACGCCTCGGTGCCCAGCAAAACTGACCCCACGGTGGCCCCCGAAGGCCAGGAAAACCTGTTCCTGCTCATCCCCGTGGCCCCCGGCCTCGACGATACAGAGGCCACCCGCGAGCGGTACTACGACCAGTTGATGGACCGCCTGGAGCGCCACTGCGGCCACCCCATCCGCGACGCGGTGGTGTACAAGCGAGGATACGCCCACCGCGACTTCCAGGCCGACTACCACAGCTACAAGGGCAACGCCTATGGCCTGGCCAACACCCTGAAGCAAACCGCCATCCTCAAGCCCACGCTTAAAAGCAAGAAGGTGAGTAACTTGTATTTTACGGGCCAGCTCACCGTGCCGGGCCCCGGGGTACCGCCCTCACTCATTTCGGGCCAGGTAGTGGCGGGGGAGGTGTTAAAAGAAATTAAAAATTGACAATTAAAAATTAAGAACGGCGCGGATTATGGGGCCCCCGGCCCAGCCGTTTCGATTTTTAATTTTTAGTTTTTAATTCGTCAGATGGACCACGTCAAACTATTCACCGATACCAGTCTTGCCTGTAGTAAGCTCATTACCAAGCGCTACAGTACGTCATTTTCGCTGGGCATTCGCACGCTTGATGAGCGCCTGCACGCGCCGGTGTACGCCGTATATGGCTTTGTGCGCTGGGCCGATGAAATCGTGGATACCTTCCACGGCCACGACCGGGCGGCACTGCTGGCCGATTTCCAGCGCCAAACGGCCGAGGCCCTGACCACCGGCCTCAGCTTGAACCCAGTGCTGCACGCTTTTCAGGCCGTGGTGCACGAGTACGGCATCGACCAGGAATTCATTGATGCATTCCTGCACAGCATGGCCCTGGATTTGGAAGACCAGAACTACCACCCGGGCCTGTACAACGAGTACATCTACGGCTCGGCCGAAGTGGTGGGGCTCATGTGCCTGCGCATTTTCTGCCACGGGCAGCCGGCCATGTTCGAGCGGCTGCGGAGCCCCGCGCGGCGGCTGGGCGCGGCGTTTCAGAAGGTAAACTTCCTGCGCGACATCCGCTCCGATTACGAAGACCGGGGCCGCGTGTATTTCCCCGGCGTGGTGTACCACCAGTTCGATGATGGCACCAAGCGCGAAATAGAGGCCGACATCCGGGCCGATTTTGAGGCTGGGTACGCCGGTATCCAGCAGCTGCCGCGCCCGGCCCGCTTGGGCGTGTACCTGGCCTACGTGTACTACCTGAAGCTTTTCTATAAGATTAAAAACCTGCCCGCGGCGCACATTTTGCACCAGCGGGTGCGGGTGCCCACCAACACCAAGCTGCTGCTGCTGCTGGGCTCGTACTTCCGCTTCCGGCTGGCGCGCCTGTGAGTGGGCCGCGGCGGGGCAGTAGCTTTGGGCCCCCATGCATTACCTATTGATTTCTTCGCTGCTTGCCCTGGCCCCGGTGGCGGCCGTGGCGCGCCCAGCGGCGCATCCTTCTGCCATGTCCTCTCTCTATGAACCCGCGCTGCTGCGCCGTCACTACGAACTCGCCGCCGCTGACAAAGCCGCCGGCGAAAAGTTCTACCAGCTCTTGGCCGAGTACCACGACCAGGATGCCCTGGTGTTGGGCTACAAAGCCGCCGCTCAAGCCATCCGCGCCCGCGATGCGTCCATGTTCAATAAGCTCACTTACGTGCAGGACGCGGCCCGCACTTTCGCCCAAGCCGTGGCCCTGGCCCCCGACAACGCCGAAATCCGCTTCCTGCGCTTCTCGGTAGAGAGTAACCTGCCGGCCTTTCTGGGCCTGAGCACGCACGTCGACGAAGACAAGGCCTTTCTGCTCAGCTCAGCCCTGGCTCATCCCCGTTCCGGTTTCGATGCGGAATCGTTCCGCACGGTGCGCAGCTTTTTGGTGGCCCGCGGCCACGTGAGCACCGCCGATGCCGCCCGCTTGGGCGAGATACCAGAATAGCGTAACCTAGCAATAACAGCCCCCGGCAACCAGTGGGCCTCCGGCGTTTCCTCCCCTAGCGGGCGGGACCGCCGGGGGCCCATTTTGCTGTTTGCGGCATTTGGCACCAAAGATGCTTAACCAGGTGTAGTGCAAAAAAATCGTGCAGAAAAATTGCAGAATGGCTAAATGGAATTTTGTTCAACTTAAAAAAAATAGCCTCACATAAATTTTATAATCTATGATTTGCGAAATAAAATTTTGACATTAAAACTTTGTAAATAAACAAGTTAACTAATAATATAATAATAATAATTTTACTTATTCTTTATTTTTTTGAATAAAATCAATATCTATTGTTTGGATGGTAACTAAAAATATGAATCATCAGTAATGGGGGTTCGCTTGGATTAGTATAACTTCGTCCATTGAAATACCTGCCTTATGCAATGCAATTAGATATTTTTATTAATTCTGTATAAAATAATGCAATATTATCTTAGCCTGATCATAAATCACTTATTTGCCTATGTTGAATTCTTCTAAAAGTTCAATTAAATCCTTAATCATTAATTCACTGCCCACCTAATTTGCCCGACACACTATTCCATACCACAATGAAACATTTCTACTCATTATCAACAAACTGGCTGCGGTGGCTCTGCCTCTGCTTGCTACTGGCCTTGCCCGGACTGGGCTTTGCCCAAACTTACACGCTCACATCCAATACACCCGACCCCCAGGATTTTGGTACGGTAGCGGCGGGCACTGTGTCGGCTTCTAAAGACTACACTGTGAGTGGCACCGGTTTGGCCGACGACATCACGTTTACTATTCCCCCCAGATTTGAAGGCAGCTACGATAACGTAACGTTTGGTTATACCTCCCTCGTGTTTACACCGGATGGGACAGGCACAATTTCCAATACGATAATTTACCTGCGTTTTAAACCTACGGCGGCTGGTAGCACAAGTCGTCCTTTCCCTGGTCCTACAACAGATGCAAGCGGAGATCCGATATCAAATACTTCGCCTGCGATTACTTTAACGGGTACAGCCACAGCTGGCACCCCAACTATTACAGTAAATCCTGCATCGTTGAGTTTTGGTAATCAAGTTGTTAATACACAATCAAGTGCGATGACGGTGACGGTAAACGGTACATCACTCACCGCACCTATTGTTGTGACGGCCCCAGCAGGCTTTCTTGTAAGCACCGGAGCCGGAGCCTATGGGGCCTCAGTATCATTTACGCCTACCAGCGGCTCGGTTACTAATAAAACAGTAAACGTAGCGTTCAAGCCCACAGTGGCACAGAACTACGTTGCGAACGTTACTCTTGCTAGCACTGGTGCTACCAACAAAACAGTGGGCGTTTCGGGTACGGGGATATTGCCCACACCTACATTGAGTGTATCGCCCACTACACTGACTGATTTTGGCTCAGTAGTGGTAGGCAACACTAGCGTTGATACCTACTCTTTCACCGTCAGTGGTCAAGATCTGCAGGGCAACGTGACCGTTACGCCTCCTACCGGGTTTCGTATCCGTACGGGGTCTAATGCATTTTCTACGGCCCCCATTGTACTGACGCCAACCAATGGCACTCTGGCAAGCACGTCGATTAATGTGCGCTTCACGCCTACTGTCGAGCAAACATACAATGCTGCTGTGGCCGTGGCTACCCCCGACGGCAATGCTTCCGTTACCCAGAGTGTGGCAGTAAGCGGCACCGGTACGGCTGCTCCAACTACTGCAGTCATTAACGTGACTCCGGGGGCCATCAACTTTGGGACCGTTACCAACAGCGGCAGCCCCGGTACGCAAAGCTTTGAAGTGAGCGGTACGAACCTCGATGACAACATTGTACTCACGCCAAGTAAGCCCACCATTCAGTTCCGTAATGCAACGGCCGGCGGCTCCTTTTCGAGCAATCCTCTCACGCTGGTTAGCACCAGCGGTTCAGTAGCCACGCAAACCATCGAAGTAAAACTAGTGCCGGCCGTGCCGACGGGCAACTACACAGAAGTAATTAGCCTGGTTAGCGGTACTACCGCTACGTCGTCAGTTGCCGTCACGGCGACCAACACTAGTGGCCGTATTTCCGATATTTCAGTCGTCAACCTTGACAATAACAGCTTCACATTTGCGACCCGGCCTAATACGATATCAGCTTCGCAAGCATTTCGCGTGGCGGGTACCAACCTACTGCAAGACCTGACGGTGGCCCCCAGCGGTCCTGAAGCGGGGTACTTTCAAATTTCAGCCGACAATATCAACTTTGTCTCCTCGCTGACTTTTGCCCGCGACGCAAACGGCAACGTACCGCAGCAAACGGTTTATACGCGCTTCATTCCAGGCAATAACGCCTTGACAGTAACCGCAATTATTCGTAGTTCGAGCGCACCTGCTCCCAACGGCGACGTGTCGGTGACGGGCATCAGCGAACCAACGCTCCGCTTAAGCGATGTGCTCCAAGCCTTTCCTAGCAATGTAGTAGTAGGTACTACAACGGCTTCCAAACCACTACGCCTGGAAGGCTTCTTGCTGGGAGGTACCGTAGATTTTCGCTTTCCCAACGACTTATCTAATCCAGGCCTTAACCCACTGGGAACACCGCAGTTCGAGTTTTCGCTCGATAATGGCGCGACTTATACGAAAACGGCCACGGTAACCCCGAACGCAACGACTGGCAACTTCACCCAAGACTTGCTAGTGCGCTTCCACCCGGTGCGGGTAGGCAACGCGTCCCAGGAAATGGAGTTCAAGAACCCCAGCTTTAGCAACGGTAATTACTTCAAGCTGGCTAGCGGCAACGGAAAAGTCTCGGGGTTTGCCATTGCCACTGAGCCGTCGCAGCAATCAACGGCCATTATTTTTCGGGACCCGGGCAGTACGAATGCTATTGTTCAATTTAAGTTGGATAACCCGCAGCCCGGAGCTGCTTATGGCCAAAACCGCTTGGTCATTGTTACCCCATCGTATGAATTGTTTCCAGTTAGTTTGTTTCCGCTAGACAAGCAAAACTTCAACCCTGGCGAAACTGATGCCAATGGGGCTTATATATTCGGTACGGGCACGGCTATTGAGGCAGCTACCAACACTTATGTGGTATTCAGCGGGGCATCAGACAGATTTACAATAACCAACTTGGACCCTAATACTAAGTACTATGTTTACGCATTTGAATTTAACAACGATGGGACGCTGAATGCTGAAAACTACTTGGTGCCCAGCAACCAGCCCTTGGCGCCGCTGCCGGTAGAACTGGTGTCGTTCACGGCGCAGCTCCGCAACAAGCAGGTGAACCTGAACTGGGTGACGGCCAGCGAGAAGAACAGCCGCAGCTTCGACGTGCAGCGCAGCTCGAACGGCCAGACGTTTACGACCGTGCTGACCAAGGCGGCCCAGGGCAACACCAGCGCCCGCACCACCTACGACGCCGTGGACCGCCAGCCGCTGCCGGGCCTGAGCTACTACCGCCTCAAGCAAATCGACAACGACGGCAAGGTGGCCTACTCGCCCGTGGTGTCGGTGCAGAGCGATGGTTTGGTGGACATCAGCATCTACCCGAACCCAACGGCTGGTAAGGTGACTATCACCCTGCCCGCCGCCCTGGCCGCCAGCGCCCCCCGCGTGCGCATCAGCGACCTGATGGGCCGCGTGGTGCAGGAACTGAGCCTGCCCGCTTCGGGCGAGATTGACCTGGGGGCCCTGCCCGTGGGCACCTACCTCCTCAACGTGGGCGGCCAGCAAGTGCGCAGCCGCGTGGTGAAGTACTAAGTACCGCTTAGCTGTATTAAAAAGGGTCTTCCACAGTGGTGGAAGGCCCTTTTTTGTGCTCCTGGGTGGGTGGTACCGGGCTTGGCGTGGCCGGGCCTACCTTGCGGCCATGCGCTACTTCTACTGTTTGCTGGGGGCCCTGCTTGTGCTATGCGCCCACGGCCCCGCCGCCGCCCAGGTGCTGGTAACGGGCCGGGTGGTGGACGAAAAAGGCCAGCCCGTGCCCTATGCCAGCGTGGCCCTGGCCGACGGCCACACCGGCACCGCTACCAACGAGGTGGGCGAGTTTGGCCTGCGGGTGCCGGCGCTGCCGCAGCCGCTCACGGTGCTGAGCATTGGCTACGAGCGCACCGGGGCCCTAGCCACGCAGGCGGGGCCCCTGCCGGCGGCCATTGTGCTCAAGGCCAGCGCCGTGGAGCTGCCCGAAGTGACGGTGCATGCCAACGCCGAGGCCGAAGCGCTGGTGGCCCGCTGCTACGCCAAGCTGCTGCGCCACCAGGCCGACGTGCAGTACGGCCGGGGCTTTTACCGCCAGAAAACCCGCGAGAACGGCCGCTACCGCGAGTTCTTCGATGCGTTTTACGACGTGCAGCTCACGCCGCGCGACATGCCCAGCTGGGTGCTGGGCGAAGCGCGCTATGCCTTTGTGCCGGGCATTATGGGTATGAACAACTTCTCCATCTACACGCGGGCGATGCCCGTTTTCGTGCTGACTGGCGGGGCCAGCCGCACGGCGGTGCCCCTGGGGCCCAACGCCGCGGAGCGCTTCCGGTTCGTGCTGCGCCAAACCCTGCGCGACCAAGGCCGCGAACTGGCCGTGGTGGACTTTGGGCCCCGGGTGGCCGGCGACCCAGTGGCCAGCGGCACCCTCTACATCGACCCGCGCACGGCGGCGCTGTTCCGCTTGGAGCGCGAGCTGCCCACGGCCGGCATGTTCACTTCCAACAACCCCGCCATCCAGATGGGGCCTTGTACGTTGCGCGTTACTACCAACTTTGGGGCCCTGTGCGACTCGCTCAGCCGGTTGGCCAGCACGCAAGCGGTAGCCACCATCCAGATGACGATGAAAGGCGTGCCGTCGGAAACGACGATAACCTCCCAGTTCTTCCTTTACGAATACGGGCCGCCGACGCCTGGCCAGCGGTACCGCGCCACGGCCCAGGACGTGCAGGACTTGGCGGAAATCAAGAAGCGCCGCTACCACCCCGAATTTTGGCGCGACAACGCGGTGGTAAAAGACAGCCCGGTGGAAGCCCAGGTAATCCAGGATTTTGAGGGCCGCCGGGTCTTCGGAAAACTGTAGCCGCAACCTTACGCCGGTTTTTCCGGTTATCCTGCCACTATGCCGCCTTTGTCGCTCAGTGTTCGCATCGACCCTAACTCCGGCTTCTGCTTTGGGGTCATTTATGCCATTCAAATGGCCGAAGACCTGCTCGATGAGCAAGGTTACTTGTACTGCCTCGGCGACATTGTGCACAACGATGAGGAAGTGCACCGCTTGCAACAGCGCGGCCTGCGCATCATTTGCCACGAGCGGCTGGCCGAGCTGCGTGATGAGGCCGTGCTCATTCGGGCCCACGGCGAGCCACCTAGTACCTACAAACTGGCCCTGGAGAACAACCTGACGCTGATTGATGCCAGTTGCCCGGTGGTGCTGAAGCTGCAAAACCGCATCAAAACCAGCTTCGACAAGCGCGAGCAAATTTTCATTTACGGCAAGCACGGCCATGCCGAAGTGCTGGGCCTGCTGGGCCAAACCGGTGGCGAAGCCGTGGTATTTGAGAGCCTGGCCGAGCTAATGACCCACGAGTTGCCCGCGGCGCTGACGCTTTACAGCCAAACCACCAAGAGCACCGCGAGCTTCTACAACATTAAGAACGAGCTGGAAAGCCGGGGCTACCAGGTGAACGCCAACGACACCATTTGCCGGCAGGTGAGCAACCGCGACAAGGATTTGCGCCGTTTCGCCGCGCAGTTCGACCAGATTGCTTTCGTATCGGGCACCAAAAGCTCCAACGGCAAGGTGCTCTACCAGGTCTGCAAGGACACGAATCCGGATACGCACTTCATTTCCAACGTCGATGACATTGACCGCACCTGGTTCCGGCCGGGCAGTCGGTGGGCATCTGCGGGGCTACCAGCACGCCTATGTGGCTGATGGAGCAGGTACGCGAGTCGCTTTTAGGCCTGTAAAACAATAAGTTAACATTGATGAGCGTATCCACTGCCCCTTCCGCACCGGCCCGCCGCGTGGCTCCCGCGCCGCTGGCCGGCAAGGGCGTGGCGGTGGCCCTGCTGCTTATGGCCGCCTGGGGCGGGCTGCTGGCCTGGCTGCTGGCCGGCTACCGGCCCAACTGGCACGCGCCGGGGCCCTACTTGCTGGTGCTGCTCCAAACGCACCTCTACACCGGCCTGTTTATTACGGCGCACGACGCCATGCACGGCGTAGTGAGCCCCAACAAGCGCCTCAACAACGCCATCGGCACGGCGGCCACGGTGCTGTTTGCCTACAACTGGTTTCCGAACCAGCTGCCCAAGCACCACGACCACCACCGCCACGTGGGCACGCAAGAAGACCCCGATTTCCACCCCGAAGACCACGCCGGTTTTCTGCCCTGGCTGGCCCGCTTCGCCTGGAACTACGTGACCTGGTGGCAGGTGTTGCTGATGGCCGTGACCTACAACGTGCTGAAGCTGTACTTCCCGCAGGCCAACGTCATCGCCTTTTGGATGGTACCGGCGGTGCTGGCCACCCTGCAACTGTTCTTCTTCGGTACCTACTTGCCGCACCGCGGCGAGCACGCGCCCGACAACCAGCACAAGTCGCGCAGCCAGTTGCGGCACCACGCCTGGGCCTTCGTTACCTGCTACTTCTTTGGCTACCACTACGAGCACCACGACCAGCCTTACCTGCCCTGGTGGCGGCTGTGGAAAACTAAGGTCTGAACCGCAGATTAAGCAGATTTAACGGATAAGAACGGATTCAAGAAGCAAGCTATTTGCACGAAAAAAGGCCACTCATTGAGTGGCCTTTTTTAATTGGTGTTGAGTCTCTTAAAGCCCCAACAATCCGTTCTTATCCGTTAAATCTGCTTAATCTGCGGTTCAGCCTGTTGGTGGGCGGGGGCAGTTTTCTTGCAGCACTCGGGCAGGCGGCTGTAGGCGCGGGCGTCGGCGGTTTGCTCGTCGGCGTCGTAGCCGGTTTTTTGCACGGCGGCGCGCAGGGCGGCGGTATTGGTTTTTTCGGGGCGGTAGTTCACCGTGAGCACCTTGGTGGGCACGTCGAGGGTAGCGCTTTGCACGCCCTTTTCGTAGGCCATGCTTTTCTCAATGCGCGCCTTGCACATGTCGCACACGGCCGAGGTTTTGAACTTAACCGTTTCGGTGCCGGCTACGGCTTTAGTGGCGGCAGGAGCAGTTTGGGCCTGGGCGCTGAAGCTAGCCGCGCTGAAGGCGGCGAAGAGGAAAATCGAAAGAGCTTTCATAAAATGAAAAGAAATTATTGGGGGAAATAGTGCGAAAAGAGCCGTGTTTTAATCAGTTAGGCCGTCATGCTGAATGAAGTGAAGCATCTCTATCGCTTCGCTGAATCGATGGGTCTACTTGCGCAGTAGAGACGCTTCACTTTGTTCAGCATGAACGCCTTGTGGACTGATAACCAATTGGTTACTCGATGCAGTAGCGCAGGCCAACGTAGGTGAGGCGGCCGTACGCGGGGCCCCACACCATGGCGGCGTCGAAGGTGGGGCTGAACGGGAAGGCGGCGCTTTCGATGGGGTTGGGCTGGCGGTAGTTGGTGAGGTTCTCGACGTCTGCGTACACCTCCAGCCGCTTGAAGGCGCGGGTGATTTGGGTGTTGAGTGCGGCGTAGCGCGGGGCGTAGTGCACGGCCGGTTGGCCGGCGGCGTGCTGGTGGGCAGCGTCGTTGCCGAGGTGGGCCAAGGGCCGCTGGCCAAACCACTGCACCGTAAAATCGGCCCGCCACTTATCGAAGGCCGAGGCGTATCCCAGGTTCAGGAAGGCGCGGTGGCTGGGGGGGGAGGGGCTTGGGCAGTAGTTCGGCGCCGTAGGTGGTGCGCACGTCGAGGTACTTGTACGCGCCCTTCACCTGCAAGCCCCTTACCGGCTCGACTTGCAGCTCGGCCTGTACACTGCGGGCGAAGGAGCGGCTGCCGGGCCCCAAATTATTGATGAGTACGGGCTGGGGCGCGGTGTACATGTCGGCCACTACCTGGTTGCCGAACGTGGTGTTGTAGTAGTCGGCCACGAAGGTGGCCTGGCGACCCCACAGCTCAAAATACTGCGTAAAGCTGCCGCCCATGTTCCAGGTCGTTTCGGGGCGCAGGCCGTTGCCGATGATGAAGGTGCGGGCGCTGGCCAGCAGGTAGGCGTTGTCGGCAATGGGGTTGGCCACGCGCCAGCCGCGGCCCGCCGAGAGCCGGAAAATGGAGTTTTGGGTGGCGTCGTACTTCAGGTTGAAGCGCTGCGTCACTTGCCAGCCGTAGAGGTTGTGGTGGTCGGCGCGCAGGCCCGCCACCACGGTCAGGTTGCGGCTGTTCTGGTACGTGTACTCGGCGAAGGCCCCGGGCACTATCTCGCGGCGGGTATGGTGCTCACGGCCATAGGTTTCAACCGGAGTTTCGGTGCTAATGGCCTGGCTGGTGCCTAAAAACTCGCGGTAGTTGTCGTACAGAAAGCTCAGCCCCGCCCGGTAGCCATGCGTGGTACTCCCGATGATGCTCTGGAACAGCAACGTAGCCTGGCCCGTGCGCTGGGTGCCGTCGTAGCGCCGGGGCCCCGTCACGTCGCTAAAAGAGTAGGTCGAGTTGAAGTCGTGGCTCGTGCCATTCATCAGCAGGCCCAGGCTCTGGAACGGGCGGGTGGGCCAGGTGTACGAGGTTTTGGTGAAGGCCGTGTAGCGACGGGTGGTTTTGGTGGTGCCGTAGGCCTGGCCGTAGGCGTCGGGCGCGTCGGGCCGGAAGCCCAGCTGGCCGCCCTGCTGGTCTTCGTGCAGGGCCCCCAGGCCCACTTCCGTCACGAAGCCGTGGCCGGAAATGTACTTCCACTTGTTCACAGCGTTGAACTGCGTGGCCAGCGGCAGGTCCAGAAAGCCGTCGCCGTTGCGGTCCACGCGCCGGCCCAGGTGGTCGGTGTGCAACAGGAGGGTGGTGCTCCACTTCGGGTTGAGGCGCGCCGAGGTGTTGAGGTTGACGTCGAACTTGCCCAGGTCGTTGGCGTAGGCGTTAAACAGCAGCTGATCGGTTTTTTCGGGCTCCTTTAGCTTGATGTTGATTTGGACCGAAATGGCCTCGTAGCCGTTCACCACCGAGCCCGTGCCCTTGATGATTTCGATGTTCTCGATCCAGGGCCTCGCCAAGTAGCCGAGGCGGTAGGGCGTGGCCAGCCCGCGCAAGGCCAGCTGGTTGTCCACGGTCAGCAGCGAGTACGCCCCGTTGAGCCCCAGCAGCTGGATCTGCTTGGCCCCCGACACGGCGTCGGAGGTCGTGACCTCCACGGCGGCGTTGGTTTCGAAACTCTCGGCCAGGTTGCAACAGGCGGCCAGCGGCGCGGGCCGGGCGGGCCAGCACAAAGTGGCTGGCCGCATCGGCCGTGGTCGTGGGGAAATTATCGGGCCGCGGCGGGCGCGTCGGCCAGCCAGCGGAGCAGCGCGCCGGGCAAGGGCGCGGCGTGGTACGCTCCGTGACTTCGCCCCGCACTGGGCCGGGCACGGCCTGCGCCCGGCCCGGGGTAGGGGCCCCCAATGCCAGCAGCAAGCCACTCGTAAGCAGCGGGCTAAGCCCGCGCAAGGATTTCATAACAGCTGTAAGTTAAGGTGTTTCGAAGAATAGGGCCCTGCTAATAGCGCCTAGCCCACGCCTGCTGCACCAGTGGTCACCTCCTTCGAAAAAACCTAAACCACCAGTTTGCCCACCCAGTGCAGCAAGGCCCGCCCGCCCGGCGGCGGGGGCGAGGCACCGGCCGCAAACCAGCGCGGCCCGGCTGCGCTTACCGCCGCCCCCGAAACCAGCCGCTGTGGCCATACTGCACCCAGCAGCCACGCCGCCAGCAGGGGCCCCGGCACTGGCACTTTCTCGAAGGTGCGCGCGTGGGCCGGCGCCGTCAGCTTGTGCAAGTGGCTGCTGAAATCGCAGCAGTCGTCCTTGACACGCGGCGGCGCAGTGACCCCGTAGCACCCGCGCGGCGCGGGCCCCAGCAGCGCCAGGCTGGCCCGGCTGCGCCCGCTGAACCGGCAGGTTCCACCGTGAGGCCCACCGAGGCGGTGAGCACCAGCACGGCCAGCCATAGGCTGACGATTCGGTGAGTGAGGGAGCGGGGTTTCACGCTGCAAGGGTACGGCCTTGTGGGGCCAAGCGGCGCACACAATTCGGCCCCGCCGCGTGCACAACTTTTGCCGCGGCGCTTAGCGTACTGAGGCAGCCTTGGCGCGCTTGTGCTTGGTTTTTAGCTTGCCGCGGTGGGGCATGGCCTCGGCCGGTGGGGCGGCTTGCACCTGCTCGTAGGCCAGGCGTTGTAGGGCTACCGCGTCGGGTGGGGCAATGCCCAAGTCGGCCGCGGCCTGCTCCTGGGGCCCCAGGGCACGCGGGTCGTAGCCGGTGATGGTGGCCAGCAGCACGCAGGCGTTCAGGTAGGCCCCCTGCGGGCTGGGGTGGTAGTGGTCGTCGGTCCAGAGGTCAAGTTTGCCCGCGGCGGGCGCGTAGGGGTTGGGCATCGCCACGCCGGTTTGGATGGCCCGCAGCCAAGCATCGCCCGCCGGGGCAACGCCCGCGAAGTGGCCGTTGGCTTTGGCCAAGCCGTAGTAGCCGGCGTGCAAGTCGGCCGTCATCGAGTCCACGGGCTGACCCGAGTACGGCTTGTCAGGCGGGTAGGAGAGGTCGGCGCGGGCCCAGGTTTCGTACAGGTACAGCTTCGCGGCGGGGCTGGCTTGGTGCACGGCCTGCTCAAGCCGGGTGCCGTAGTCGTAGAATTCGGCCCGCCGGCCGCTGCGCCGCTCCGGCAGGGGCCCGGTGCTGTACTCCTGCAACACCACTGCCTGCCAGCGCGGCTGGTTGATGACGCCCAAGGCGTTGTCAAAATGAAACTTGAGGGTTTGCCCGCTCAGGGTTTCCGAATGCACGTCGTAGCTCAGCCCTGCCTCGTCGGCCAGCTTTTTGAAAATGCCCGGGATGCCGCCCCAGGGCCCCAGCTCGGGCGGGTTGCCCTGGCGGGGCGTGCCCTTGGGCTGCCCGTAGTTTTCGTCGGTTACGGCGGCCGCGTTGTACTGCTGCACCGGCAGGTGGGCCCCGTGGGTGAAGCTGTTGCCGACAAATAAAATGGGCACCGGGGCCCCTGGTTTGGGCCGGCCTTGGGCCCCGGCCGTTGGGCCGTGGAGTAGCAGGGCCGCGCCGGCGGCCAACGAAAGGGCGGGGAGACGCCAGGAGAAAAAGCGCACGGGTAGAACGGTTAGGGTGGGCCCGAAAGTAGCTGCCATTTTGGCAAATACCGGTACCGCGTTAACCGAATGTGCCTTGGGGCCCCAGAAACGGGTTCTGGATCGTGGTAAATAATGGTAAATCGTGGTTGATATTCAAAAAGAGGCCCGTACTTTTGCTTACTTCCCTCCCTTTTCCCTGGCCCCGCCATGCACCTGCTCTCCGGCGAATACGAATGCAAGCTCGACCCCAAGGGGCGGCTCGTGCTCCCGGCCAAGGTCAAGGGCAACCTCCCCGACGAGTCGGGCAACCAGCTGGTGCTCGTGCGCGGCTTCGAGCCCTGCCTCGTTTTGTACCCCCGGGCCGCCTGGCGCGTTATCCACGACAAAGTGATGGCCCTCGACGAGTTCAACGAGGAATACCGGCAGTTCCAGCGCAACTTTTTCCGGGGCATGACGGAGGTGGAGCTCGACAGCATCAGCCGCTTTATGCTGCCGCGCACCATGCTGCGCTACGCCGGCATCGAGAAGGAAGCCATTGTGGTGGGCCTGGGCAACCGCTGCGAAATCTGGGACCCGGCCCGCTACGAGGAGTTCTTAATCAAAGACCAACAGACCTTTAGCCAGCAGGCCCAGAAGTTTTTGGCCGCCGACCACACCCTGGCCTTTTAATGATGGAACCGCGCCCCAACGATACCGCCTACCACCGCCCCGTGCTGCTGGCCGAATGCCTGGCCGGGCTCGACGTGCAGCCCGGCGGCCGCTACGTGGACGTGACGTTTGGGGGCGGCGGCCACTCGGCGCGCCTGCTGGAGCGCCTTACCACCGGCCACCTCTACAGCTTCGACCAAGACGCGGACGCCGAGGCCGAAGCCGCCCGGCTGGCCCGGCCGCAGTTCACCTTCGTGCGGGCCAATTTCCGCGACCTGGCCGCCGAGCTGCGCCGCCGCGACGCCCTGCCCGTGGACGGCCTGCTGGCCGACTTGGGCGTGAGCTCGCACCAGTTCGACACGCCGGAGCGGGGCTTCTCGACCCGCTTCGACGGGCCCCTGGACATGCGCATGGACACCGACGGGGGCCCCACGGCCGCCGACGTACTCAACGACTACAAGGAGGCCGACCTGCACCGCATTTTCGGCATGTACGGCGAAGTAACCAACGCCCGCACCCTCGCTGCCACCGTGGCGCAGGCCCGCCGCGGCTGCCCGCTGGCCACCATCCAGGAGCTGAAAACGGCCATCCAGAGCGTGATGCCGCGCGGCAAGGAGAATAAGTATTTGGCCCAGGTTTTCCAGGCTCTGCGCATCGAGGTGAACCAGGAGATGGACGCTTTGCAGGAAATGCTGTTGCAAACGGCCGACGTGCTACGCCCCGGCGGCCGGCTGGTGGTGCTCAGCTACCACTCGCTGGAAGACCGGCTGGCCAAGAATTTTATCGGCAAGGGGAAGTTTTTTGGGGAGGTAGAAAAGGACTTTTTTGGCCACGAAACCAAGCCGTTTACCGCTCTCAACCGCCGCCCCGAAGAGGCATCGGCCGAGGAAGTGGCCCTGAACAGCCGCGCCCGCAGTGCTAAATTGCGGGTTGCGGTGCGGAATTGAGTAGTAGCAGTCGCGTTGTTGGGAGGAGCTTTTTTTAGCGTAAACAATTTTTAGTCAGTAAGTTGAGTTTAACAGGTGGCTGTTGCAGGGCGTTGCCCAGCGGGCCGCCTTACCCTTTCGCCTTTCCGCCACCGCATGGCCGCCAATACTTATAAACCAACCGAAGCGCCGCGCCGCGTCAACGTGCCCCGGGCCCCCGCGCCGGTGCCCGAGCCGGCTGCCGTTGCCCCGGAGCCCGTGGCCCCAAAGCCCGCGGTGGAGGCCCC
>NZ_MDZA01000447.1 GCF_001816125.1 Hymenobacter coccineus
AACGGCGGCATTCGGCCCTGGGCTACCTCGCCCCCAACCACTTCGAAACCCATTTTCAAACTGCGTCCCAACTCTGTGCGGCTTAGCTAGACCACCTCATGTTGGTAGTGCCGCTTGCCGATCGCATACCCCATGTAGTAGCCCAGGTCCGGGACGTGGCCGGGCTTGTCGAGCGGGTTGTAAAACCAATTCGAAATGTTCGGGGTGAACATCTCTCGTTTGAAGCGTTCTTTCAACGCGGCTTCGTGGGCCGGGCCATAGCTCATGTAGGGCAGTTGCCGTTTTTTGCCGGTTACGAGCTCCGCCACCAAATCGCAGGTTCCTTCGTACAGCGCTTGCCCCAGGACGGTGTTGCCCGGCCCATGCTCTTGCGTGTGCACGTACTCGTGCACGTTCAGCGGGACGATGTGGTCGAAGGGATTGCGCGCAAAAACACTCGCCAAGAAGGCGTGGTCCTTCCCCGTAAATTCCGAAATGTCCGTTTGGGGATTCCCCGTTTCTAACTCCGCCCCGACGATGACGAGGCTGTCCTGCGTCGTTCCCCCCGAGCGCAGGGCGCCGATGGTGAAGTAGATGCTGGCGGGTGGGGTAGAGTTGCTGCAATTTGGCGAGGTACGGGGCCAAGTTTTGCGCCCCCGTCTTCGCGAGTTGGGTGGACGGGCGAATGGAGTTCCAGAACTTCGGGTGGCGCCGAATGGAGCCGACCCACTCGGCGGCCGTGTAGCCCTTGGCTTGCTGAAAGGCGCGCAAGCCCGGGGTGCCCGGGGCAAGGTAGAGCCGCGTGAAGAGGGCCACCTGGCGCAGGCTGTCGGAGGTGGTGCGCACACTGTCGTACGCCACCCAGAAGCGGTCAATGTCGGCGAAGAAGACGCGTGGCTTCGGTTGTTGACCGAAGGCCGCGGTAAAACTTAAGAGGGTGATGAACAGGCAGTGCAGGCGCAGCATAAGCAAGCGGGAGGCAGAAAGGTTGCTGGGAATACGGGGAGCTACTCGGGCTACTGGTAGAATAGCTGTTTCGTTACCGCAACGCCAAGTAAGCTGAACGGACCACGTGCGATATGATAAGGCGCTTACCGAGCAAGGTATTACACCGAGCGCGGCGGCCTGACTAAAAAAGGCCCGTATTGTAAGAGTTGTCCGAGAACGACCTTTATGTTAGGTAATGGTGCTTTACCTATCAACCTAGGTTCCACTACCGAACTAGCCATAGGAAACGCCGGGGAAGTACACCACGCAGTGCCCACAGGTTTCGGTCCTGAACCCCTCCCCGTCCGTGGTACTACTTAGTAGGTACCGCAAGGGGGTGGGCAAACGTGACCTGTTGGCGGGCCTGCGGGTCACCGGCGATGGCTGCCTCCAACCCCGTCTCGTCAGCGGCCATTTGCTGGACGATGCCGCTCCAATCAGGTTTTGGCTTGGTAGCGGCCATGGGTCGGTCGAGGGAAAACAACAAGACAGAGATGACGCCGCCAGCGGATTCGCTTCTGCTTCCGTACCAAACAGGTACCTATCCGATTTTGCTGCACTAGAATTGGCAAAAATAGTAGCACTGGCCCCACCAGGAGTTAAGGAAGAGCATTTTTAATAAGCCAGTCATCTCCATCACGCTTTACAAGGGCAAATCCTTGGCTTAAGTAAATGGCTTCTAAATGCAGTTCAAAAGTGGGTTCCTTCAGCTGTCGTTTCAGAAAAGGCCCTGGATTCTCGTACATGTCCCGTACCTCCCGCAGCGGAAAGGCCACTTCTTCCAGCAGCGGCAGTTTTGCTTTGATGGCAGCACTTGCTTTTTTGACTGGAATTGCTTTTGCCGCTTTTTGTCCAGCCAGATACTCTTCTAACAGGTACTTCTCCACCAATGCTTTATAGACTGCGCCTGCTGGCTTTTTTACCTTCCCCAGCTGGTGTTGCTTGCCGATGCGAGACAATACAAAATCGACGTATTCGAGAGGATACTCCTTATCTTCTAGTTGCTTAATAATTTGTTTAATACTCCGCAGGCTAACCCCTATTAACCGTAACGCCTGAACCCAAGCAGGTTCGCCCGCAGTAGGCTGATTGGCATTCTCAGCATTCTGTAAATGTTTGGTATTTTTAACAAGTTGAGTATTTTGTTCTTCTACTTCATCTGAACTAGCAACGACTGTATCGTAGCCAAACAGGAATTTGATGCGCTGCACGAGTTGGTTTTGTCGCTCCAGCTCGTAGGTGAACGGCATGTCGGTGCGCGCCAGTTCCAGCTGTGCACGGTCCAGCACCCGCGCTTTGAAGTTGCTAAACCGGGGGTATTCGTTTTCAGCAATGTTGAGCATGAAGCGCAGTTGTTCCGGAGTGACGGTCCGCTGCCCAAAGTCTGAATACTCCTTGAGCAGCCAGTAGATGCGAACCGAACTGGGGCTTTTTAGCTTGCGCAACTCGTCCAGGTCGGCCAACGTGAAGTTGCCACTCTCGCGCAACTGCAGCAGGTACGGCATAATGAGGGGGTTGAAGGCCGCCACTATCCCGCCCATGTCACTGTCGTAGCCCGCCTTAGCCATCAGCGGGATGTAATCGTATTTGGGCCGCCGCCGCCGTTTGCGGGTGCCGTCCTCCAGTATTTCGATGTACAGCTTAAAGGAAGTAATGTCGTCGCACATCTCGTCAAGCTGCTGGTAAGCGGACCCGCCGTGGCGCTCAAATAACAGTTCGCTGACCGGAATTACATGCTCTTTGAACTCGGTATCGTCCAGGCTGATACGGGAGAGTAGCGCTAGAAACAGGCGCATCTGCAGGGGCACAAAGCTGAAACGTGCGTTGACGAGCGCGTTGTGCTGGGCCACTATTTTGTCGGCGTTCTGCTTAGGCGGTGTTTTCATGGCGGATAGGTTGGGGCACTGGAAAGCAAGAGCCGACTTCTCTGCAGCAGCTTGAGTCTAGTGGCGTCCTTTTTGTAGCACCCTGAAATTAGCCAGCGTCCTTTTTGTAGCAACTTGGAATCAGTCAGCGTCTTTTTTGTAGTAACCCAGCGTCCTTTTTGTAGCAACTTGGCGGCGTAACGTCCTTTTTGTAGCAACCTGGAATCAGTCAGCGTCCTTTTTGTAGCACCCTAGCGTCCTTTTTGTAGCACCCTAGCGTCCTTTTTGTAGCAACTTACCCGCATAAACTACTGTTCTTCAGTGTGTTCTGTGCACCCTAATACTAATACTATAATCTGAGTTTAAAGATAACTAGCTAGGGAGTTTTTTTTCAGCGTCTATTTTGTAGCAACCCCGCACTCTTAAAAGTAAAAAAAAGTATAAACACTAAATAATTTTAGACGGTTGTACTTTTTTATACTTTGTTTTGTTAATCAGTAAGTTGCGTTCTTATACTAAACTAAAATCCGATTCTATTTGCTTGATTTTTTACCGCCTTAATCAAGGAAATATGCAATATTATCAGTAGCCTGAGCAGCCATTGCAGCAGTGGTTGCCGCAACTGACCCGTTGCTATCGCCTTGCGGCAGTTTGATCGATGGTCCCGCTATTGGGGTTGCAGCTTGCGGTTTGTTTTGAGGAGCTTTTCCAGCACGGGCTCTGGCAGCGTCCGCTGGGCGGCGGGCAACTGCGCCAGGGCGGCTTGCAGGGTGTCTTCCAGAAACTGCCGGATTTCGAACCCGGGCTCCCAGTACTCCGCCTGCTTGAGTTGCAAGTACGTTTGGTCGCGTACGTAGGACCCAAAAGGCACCCAGCGCCCGGTGGGACCGGCCGGTGCGGGTACTTCCGCCGGGGGACTCGAGATAGAACCGACGGCAGGGTGCGCTGGCAGCGGGCTGACGGCCCCGAACATCAACTCGTCGGGGGTGGGGGCAACGGGCTGGGTCAGCGTGCCGCCGAAGCGTTTTTTGGGGCCGGTGCTCATAGACGGGCAAGTATTTCAGTGGTGAGGTTGGCGTAGTCTTCGGCCCCGTTGCTGGCGGGCGCGTAAGTGAACAGGTTTTGCTTTTCAATCTGCGCTTCCGACAGCTTGCCGTTTTGCCGGATGCTGGTGTGCATGAGCAGCGGCCCCGTCACGGCATTTTCCCGCATGATGGCCACCACGTCGTGGTGCAGCGCGAGGCGGTAGCTGGCCGAGTACTTCGTCAGGAACAGCCCACCGACTTTCAGGCGGGGGTTGAAGTTTTTGCCCATGATGGCGCAGGCGTCCAGCAGCGTGGTCAGGCCCTCGTAGCCGTAGAACTCGGGCTGCACGGGAATAAACACCGCGTCGCTGGCCACCAAAGCCGCGTAGGTGAGGCTGGTGAGCGCGGGGGGCGTATCAATCAGCACGTAGTCGTAGTCGGCCGCTACGTCCTCTAACTGGTCTCGCAGGAAGAACTGGTAGGTGGGCTGCTGCCCTAGTATCTTCTCGAGCTGCGTCAGTTCCCGGGCCGAGCCGGCCAGGCCCATCCCCTCCCCCACCCCGACGATGATCTGCTTGAGGGTGCGCTCCCCCTTGATAACGGTACCCAGATGAGTCGCCGCGTTGGCGGCAAAGCTCATGGTCAGGTTGTGCTGCGGGTCGCAGTCTAGGAAGAGCACCCGCTGCCCGCGGCGGGCCAGCTCCTGACCGACCGTGAGCGTGGAAGTGGTCTTGCCTACTCCTCCCTTATGGTTTGCAAAGGTGATAACTTTCATGAGGCAGCAATGAACGTGATGCAGCAATATTACAACGCAAGGGACGGATGAGCATACTCCACATACCACCAATTCTAAAATTGCTCAACATTCTAAAATTGCTCAACATTTTTAAAATGTTGAGCAATTTTAGAATGTTTTGTACCCAATTATTAACTCATATGCCTTATAGATTGAATCTTACATGCATTTGTTAACACCAGAAATTACTTAGAATGTTGAGAATGTCAAAAATGCTAGATATGTTAGACAATTAGCTGACTCATAAATGTGTTGTACTTGCCATAAATACTTAGAATGTTGAATATGCTAAATATGCTAGGCGTTATGTTTTAAGATTCAGGTATACTCCGCATAGCGCAACCAAACTTGCCCGCAACGGCCGTGGTGGGGGAGGGAAATGGGTCGGCCTACATCAGGCCATTGGGTACCAATGAAATCCGGAGAAATGGCCTGGTCTAACGAGCTAAGGCATCGAGAGTACTGCAATCGGTTGGCTTGGTCGGGTGGGTCAGTCCGGCGCAGCTGGTGCACGTGATTAGATGTTAAAAATTGGGTGCCCCCCAGAAGTCGAATCCGATGCCGATTTTGGTGCGTGATGGTCTACGCGATTACTTCAGGTCCCAAATCCTGAGGCGGCCGAAGCAAGAATGAAAGTAGAAGGCTGTTCATTCGTGCTGGAATGACGCCCAAAGCCAGGGAAGCGTTGCCCAACCACCAGCATGCTTACGGCAAGAAGTTCAAGGCCGGGCCCCTGCGCCTGGCCAGCGAAAGCCGCCGCACCCGCATCAAGCACTCACTCGCCCTGCACAGGGCTGCGAACAGGAGCCTCGCAGCAACCGCCACGGCCGAGTCATCTTGGAACCGCTTCAAAGCCACACAACCCGGTTGTTTCTCGATCTGACCAAAGCCAAGTTCAAAATCAGCCACAACGTTGCTAAAACCGTGTCCAGGGGCGGTAATCGCCTATAATCGCTCAGCATATTCCACATAACATGCCGATCAGGGCAGCCAGTATTCCGCAACCAACTTCAAGGCCTTACCCGCGCGCCGCGAGGCCATGCCAAGCAGGAGTCGGCGCGGTAACTGTGGCGATAACGCCCACGCCGGGTCATGTTGGAGCCGACTCACAACGGCATTGCTTGGACGGCAACAGCTTCCGCAACTTACGCGAAGCGCGCCCGGAAATCAGCCACCATTTCGCCTATTTCAACAACGAGCGTCGACACGCTGCCCTCGGCTACCAGTCCTCCGATCACTTCGAAACCCATTTTAAAATTGCGTCCCAACGCTGTGCGGCGTAGCCAGCCCACCGCATGTGCTTGCGCCACTGGTCCCGGGGGGGCTGCGCCGCGGCCAGGAGCGTGCGCGCACTCAGCCGGACGCTCGTTAGGAAGTACTTCCTGCTCGCAAAATCAAGTAGTGGTGCCTGCAGAGCCCCCTAGCCTTGCTCGGGGTGCTTTTGCGCGCTGCGTAGCCCCCAGCAAGCTGCCGGGGCGCTCCTGGGCCCTGGCAGAGGTAGCGCGCATCCGCTTCCCGCAGCTTTGTGGCTACCAAGACAGGGCTTGCCGTACTGCCTGAAGCCTAAAAGAGGCGGACCCCCGATACGCCAACAGCCGCAGGTGAGGCACTTAAAAGCGGCCACCGGGTGTTCCGCCGACGGCCCGCTGTAACTACCACTGGGGAAGTAATTGTACGACTGCGCAACTACATAATTGCGCAACTACATAATTGCACAACTACATAATTGCACAACTACATAATTGCACAACTACATAATTGCGCAACTACATAATTGCGCAACTACATAATTGCACAACTACATAATTGCACAACTACATAATTGCACAAATACATAAGTCTATAACTGCCTAATTGTGTAAGTAGAAAAATAACCATTCTGATAGCTATCAACCTTGATGCGCAGCAGAATGGCTAGCCAATTATGCCCATAGCCCCGTCGGTTCTTAGGCCCTCGCGCCGGTGATCAAGCGAGGAGCTTAGCGGCGGGCAGAAGTTGCCCAACAAGCCATGTCTTTGTGCGCACAAAGGGGGCGCGAAGTCGACGCAAGCTTGGCCTAGTTAGCCGCTGCGGCGCGGGCTAGGCACACGCCGCCGGGTTGCAGTCCGTCGCAGCCGAAACGCTCACCGATTGGGCCCAGGCGTGGTTGGCGATGCCACTCCCGCGGGCCCAGCTGCGCGCGGCCGGGGTGGGAAAAAAGACCGCGAGGGGGGCAATTGGGGCAGCTGGCGGGTCCCTACTCCGCAGCGGCGGGCCCCCGCCCGGCCCCACCGCCTCGGCCCCCAGCCAGTCTAGCCGACGGGGCCGTGGCCTGGCGGAACGGGTCAGTTCGGTTCAGCCAGTAAGGGCGCGGGGGTGCGCTCAAGCAGGCGTTGGGCCTGCTTTTAGGAGAAGGCTCCTCCCTTGCGCGCAGTAAAGCCACGCGCACGCAACTTCCCGGCAATCCGCTCACAACGCAGCCCTGGCGCGCGGCGGACCAGAACAAGCGCTGTGGCCTGCTGCTTACCCGCGTGCTCACGCGCCTTGCGCTGCCGAGCTGCCAGCCCCAGCGGCCGCGCTTCCCCAGTGAGCTTCTTGGACGTGCCCACCTGCGCCCCACGCGCCTCCTTGGCCTTGAGCGCATTCTTGGTGCGCTGGGAAATAGGCTCGCGCTCGTGCTGCGCAACGACGATAAATAGGCCGAAAGTAAGGGCATTGGCGTCGGGTGTCAGCTTCCCTTTTAAGGAATCCAGTCTACTTCGAAGCCCGACAGCTTAAGCGAGGTTCAAAGCGGCACACCTGGTTGAAGCATCACTTAAAAATTATAGCAGTTAGATGTCCAATTATGGGGCCCTTATTGGATTAATTATTATTGACAATCAATAACTTATAAAGTATGCATAGGCAAGGGAAGAGCTTAAGCCGCGCGCCTTGTGCTGACCTTACTGCGTTAGGGGATAGGCTGTAGCACTACCCGCCGATTGCGGGGGCGTTGTGCGGGCTCCCGGTTGTCAGCCACGGGCTGAGTATCCCCGAACCCTAGGGGCTGCAGGCGATTAGGGGTTGCGTTAGTAACTGGACAAAGAATTACGCTAAGGCCTTGTTAACCGCTTTGACAACAGGCACAGTAGGCTTTTCATTAATCTGGTAGCCAGCGAAGCGCAGGATTTTGTAGAGGGTGCGGCGGGAGCCAATCTGGAAGTAGGCCATGAGCTGGCGGGTGGATTGCTGACCCGCCTCGTAGAGCTCCTTGACCGCCGGCGCAATTTTCTGGTAGCGCGGGGCCAAGCCCGGGGGTCGGCCGCCCTGGCGGCCGCGGGCCCGGGCCGCCTGCAGGCCGGCGCGGGTGCGTTGCACGAGCACGTTGCGCTCGTGCTCGGCCAGGGCGCAGAAAATCTGGAACACGAGTTGCCCGCCGGGCGAGGTCGTATCAATCGGGTCCTGGAGCGAAATCAGGGCTTACGCATCAAACCTAGAGAGCCGTCGCCCGGCCGTTCTGGCGGGCGCAGGGTAGGAGTTGGGTCATGTACTTATCGTTCCAGCCCGCGTTCCGTCGTCGGGCCCGCAGACTGCCCGGCTGGTGTTTTCCTTGCTGCAAAAGGTTGAAAGCCAGCTTGCGCAAAACGGCAAAACTGCGGGTGGCGACCCGGTCGCGACTGCGGGCCTCGTCCTCGCGGAAGACGACGTCCAGCACCCAATGCAGGCTGTTTTCGATGGCCCAGTGGCGGCGGATGGCCTGGAGGAGCACCGCGGGGGCATCGGGGCAACTGGTCAAGCAGTAGCGCTACTCGACGTGCGTGCCCGGCTGGTGCTGCGCCTGCCGGATGGTTTCGACCGCGATGATGGCCCGCCAGCCGGGCCAGGTGCGCAACGCCGCTACTTTCTCGCCCAGCGGCCGCACCCAGGCCCGGCGGCGCACCCAGCGGCCGTGGCGGCGGTCAAAGGCATCACAATCGGCGGGGTACTCGGCCCAGTGGTCGACGCAACTCCCCTGACAATAGGTTTTGACGGCCCGGTAAAAGCGCCCTTGATTGCCTTTCAGGGCAAAAATATAATCCGCCTGCCGGGCAAGTAGTTGCCGGGCAATGGCCCGCTGGCAACCCAGCGCATCTACTGTAACAAGCGTGTCAGCTAACGGCAGCCCACTGATTAACACCGGAATAGCGGCCAACTCCTGTCCTTTGCCTACCACCCCTACTTGCCCCAGGCCCAGGCTTTGCGCGGTGGCAAACGCGCTGACGACGTGCAGCAGGCCCTGGGCCCGCCCCCGGTCAAAGAAAAGGCGCACGGCCTTGCCGTCGATGGCCACCCCCTCGCGGGGCAAGGGCGGGGCGGTGCTGGCCATCCACTGCCGAAAGCACTGTTCGAGCACCTGTGGGTCGAGCCGGGAGAACACGCGCCGGAACGTATCGTGGGAGGCACTGCCGTGGGGCAAATCCAGGAAAGTGGCCAACCACGGGTGCTTCATCCGTCCGTAGTCGGCGATGTCCACCCACGTTTCGGCCCCGGCTACCACGGCACACACGGCGATGACGAACAGATTAAGCAAGCGGTGCCGGGTGCGGCCGGCGCACCGTGGGTCGGGCAAGGTGGCGAAGGAAGCAACTAGTTGACTGAGCATAAGGACCTTGGAAATGCCTAAAAAGGCAAAGGTCCGCTGTTAGTAGAGTGACTGCAATTTGATGCGTAAGCCCTGACCTGCACTCGCAGGCCCTGCGCCGGCGCATCCACGCCCAACTTAACAAAGGCGAGCAGTTGCACGCTCTGCGCAGCTGGCTCTGGTTTGGCGGCGACGGCGTGCTGCGTCAGAAACAGGAAGAGGCCCAGCAGGAAGTCGTGCGCTGCCTCAACGTGGTCACCAACGTGGTCGTCGTCTCGAATACGGTCTACGCCCAACTGGCCTTGCAACGTCAGCAAGCGGCGGGGCAGCCAGTGCTTCCCGAGCACCTGGCCCAACTCTCGCCGGCTCGTTTTGCCCATTTAAACCGCCTGGGTCGCTATTCTTTCCAGTTGCCCGCCGACGTGCTGGTCAATGGCCTGCGACCGCTGAGGCCCTTACCGTAATTCTTTGTCCAGTTACTAACGCAACCCCACACAGGAGCAGTTGCTGCTCGAACTGCGGCATTTCGTGGCCCTGGATACCCGCCGCCGCTGGACAGCCGCCGACTGCTACCCCGGCCAAGAGTTGCTGGCCCGCCTGTCGAAGGGCGGGAACAATGCGCTGCTGCGGCACCCAGTTGGCCCGGTGCGGCTGGCCCGCTAGCTGGCCAGGGCCTTAAGCAATTTGTCGGGGGTGAGGGGCAAGGAACGCAGGCGCTGGCCCGTGGCGTGGAACACGGCATTGGTGATGGCCGCCGGCGTGCCGACGCAGCCGATCTCGCCGATGCCGCGGGCCCCCAGCGCGCTGATGTGCGGGTCAGGAATGTTGAGGGCTTCCACCAGTATGTCGGGCGTGTCGGCCATGCTGGGCACGTGGTAATCGGCCAGGTTGCGCACCACGGCACGGCCGTTGCGGGCGTCGTAGTGGGTGGCTTCCATGAGCGTGGCGCCCAGGCCCATCGCCATGCCGCCGATGAACTGGGAGCGTGCCGTTTGCGGGTTCATCAGCCGGCCCACGTCGTACACGGCGCACAGTTGGGCCACCCGCACGGTACCGCTGGCCTCGTCCACGCGCACCTTGGCAAACACCGCCCCGAACGAGTAGAACGAGAATTGCTCGCGCTCGTCGCCCGGCTTGGCCGTGCCCTCGGCGCTGATGGACGGCTGCTGGGCGCGTTGCAAAATGGCGGCGTAGGTTTCGCCCTGCGCCGCGTTGGCCTTGCGCACCAGGCGGCCCTCGCGGGCCTCGATGACGTCTTCAGCCACGCCGAAAAGGGGCGACTTGCTGTCGCGGATGGCTACTTTTTTGAGGGCGCTGAGAGCGGCCTGGCTGGCCGCCGTGGCGGCGGCCCGATGGTGGCGGTGGTGGCCGAACCGCCCGTGGTGGGCGCCTTCGGCAGAGCCGAATCACCCAGCTCAAACCGCACGTTGTCAACGGGCAGGGCCAGCGCGTCGGCGCTGATTTGGCGGAAAATGGTGTAGGCGCCGTTGCCCAACTCGTGGGTGGCGCTCTGCACCAGGGCGCGGCCATCGGCGAAGATGGTGGCGCGGGCCGTGGCCTCGCGGCGGGCGGCCGGGTACATGGTGGTGGCCATGCCGTAGCCGACGAGGCTGTTGCCCTCGCGCATCGAGCGGGGCTTGGGGTTGCGCTTCGCCCAGCCGATGAGCTCCTGGCCGCGGGCGTAGCACTCGCGCAGGTGCTTGCTGCTGAAGGGCTTGCCGGTTTCGGGGTTTTTGTCGGCGTAGTTGCGCAGGCGCAGCTCCACGGGGTCGAGGTTGAGCTCGGTGGCCAGCTCGTCGATGGCGCACTCCAGGGCCCAGCCGCCCACGGTTTCGCCGGGGCCGCGCATAGGGCAGGGCGAGGGCAGGTTGAGGTGCGACAGGTGGTGCGCAAAGCCTAGGTTGGGCACCGCGTACAGCATGCGCGACACCCGGGCGCAGGGCTCGGTGTAGCCGCTCACCATCGAGGTTTGGGCCTGCGTGTCGTGTTGCAGGGCCGTGAGCTTACCGTCGCGGGTGGCACCTAGGGAAAGCGTCTGGCGGGTAGCGCCGCGCTGGCCCGCCGTGCTGAACATATCCTGCCGCCGCAGCTCGATTTTGACCGGCCGGCCCACCACGCGGGCCGCCATCGCCGTGAGCAGCGCCGGGGCGTACAGCCAGCCTTTCGACCCAAACGCCCCACCAATAAACGGGCAGATAATGTGCACGTTCTCTTTGGGCAAACTCAGCGACGCGGCGAAAACTTCTTGCAGCGTATCGACGCCGCGGGTGGTGTCGTACACCGTCAGGTAGTCCGCGCCGTTGCGCTTTTCCCAGCGCGCAATGGTGGCGAGCTGCTCGATGGGGTTGTGGTGCGTGATGGCCGACTCGTACACCCGTTCCAGCTTCACCGGCGCGGTGGCCAGCGCGGCCCTAGGGTTGCCCACGGTCACTTGCAGTGGCTCGTCCTTGCTGCCCGTGAAGGCTTCGGGTAGCGTTTGGCGGCTCGCGGTGGCGCGGTCCAGCTCGGGTTTGGCTTCGTCGTAGGTGATGCGCACCAGCGTGGCGGCGTGGCGGGCGTGCTCGTGGGTGTCGGCCACCACCACGGCCAGCGGCTGGCCGGCGTACTCGATGGTAGCATCCTGCAAGGGCTGCAGCGTTTCGGTGATGCCGCCTTCGCCCCGAAACAGCGAGCCCCCCACCTTGTCGGGTATGGGCTGCAGGCGGGGCGCATTGAGGTAAGTGAGCACCGCCAGCACGCCGGGGGCCTGCTGCGCAGCTTTAACATCAAGAGCGCGCACTTTGCCGCGGGCGATGGCACTGGTGGCGAGTGCGCCGTAGGCGAGGCCCGGCAGGTCCCACTCGGCGGTATAGCGCGCGCCGCCCATCACTTTGAGGCGGCCATCTACGCGTTCGAGCGGTTGCCCGGTAGCTTCGGTTAGCATAATAATAGGGTCTTACTTAATTAGTTAGGAGTAGCTACCTGGCCGGCCATGCCGCCCACGCTGGCCGCGAAGGCCGTGCCGGCCGGGCCCGCCAGGGGCTGCAGGCCGCTGGTTTCGAGCAGGGCGCGCACCACTAGGTTGCGGCCCATGGGTATTTTGTACGCGTTGTGCTCCAGCGGCTTGGCGTCGGCAAAGGCGGCGGTGGCGGCGGCCCGAAACAGCTTTTCGGTGGGCACATGGCCCGCCAGCAGCGCCTCGGTTGACGTGGCGCGCCAGGGCTTGGAGGCCACCCCACCCAGCGCAATGCGGGCGCGCTTGATTTTGGGGCCGTCCATTTCCAGCGCCACGGCGCACGAGGCGAGGGCGTAGGCGTAAGAGGCGCGCTCGCGCACCTTGAGATAGTGCGAGCGGCCCGCGAAGGCGGGCAGGTCGATGCTGGTAATCAGCTCGCCGTGCGCCAGCACCGTGTCGAGGTGCGGGGTGGTGCCGGGCAGCCGGTGCAAGTCCGTAAAGGCGATGGTGCGGGGGCCCTGCGGGCCGGTGGTTTGCACGCGGGCATCGAGGGCGGCGAGGGCCACGGCGAGGTCGCTGGGGTGGGTGGCCACGCAGGCCGCCGAGGCCCCAAACAGCGCGTGCACGTGGTTGTAGCCCCCAATGGCCGCGCAGCCGCTGCCCGGCGTGCGCTTGTTGCAGGGCTGGGCCAGGTCGCGGAAGTAGGGGCAGCGCGTGCGCTGCAACGGGTTGCCGGCCATCGTGGCCATGTTGCGAATCTGCACCGAAGCGCCCGCCAACAACGCTTCGCTCACAGCCGGGTAGCGCGCCAGGATGGCTGGGTAGTACGCCGCCTCGGTATTGGTCGCGTTGGCCCCGATGCGCACGCCGTCCTCAAAATCAGTAATCTGGCGCAGCGGCAGGCCCGCCACATCCACCAGCAGGCTAGGCTGGTGCACGCCTTCTTTCAGCAAATCGACTTGTGACGTGCCGCCGGCGATGAAGGATGCGTCGGGAATTTTGGCCACGGCGGCCACGGCCTGGCTGCCGCTAGTGGCGCGTTGGTATTGGAACGGATGCATGAGCTAGGTGAGGGAGGGAGGACAAAGAGCGGCTAGGCGCGTTGAGCCTCCTGAATGGCGGCGATGATGTTGGGATAAGCAGCGCAGCGGCACAGGTTGCCGCTCATGGCCTCGCGGATTTCAACGGCTGAGCCGTGGCGCGCGTGCTTGTCCTGGAGCAGGGCGGCGGCCGCCATGATTTGGCCAGGGGTGCAGTAGCCGCACTGAAACGCATCGTGCTTGATAAACGCCGCCTGCATGGGGTGCAGCACGTCGCCTTTCGCTAGCCCCTCGATGGTGGTGATGGCCTTGCCCTGCGCCATCACGGCCAGCGTGAGGCACGCGAGGGCGCTTTGGCCATCCAAGTGCACGGTGCAAGCGCCGCACTGGCCGTGGTCGCAGCCCTTTTTAGTGCCCGTGAGGTGCAGGTTCTCGCGCAGCGCGTCGAGCAGGGCTGTGCGCGGGTCGAGTTGAAGGTGGTGGCGGTGGCCGTTGATATTTAACTCAATAGGAAGCATGGCGGCGGTGTCGTTGGCAGTGGCTAGGCTAGCGGGTACTGCTTCCGGCGCGGCGGCTACGACGCTGGGCAGCGCCAGCAGCGCCGCCGCGGCCAGCGTGGCCGTCACAAAGGTGCGGCGCGACATGCCGCCGGCCACTACGTCTGCGCCGGCCCCGGCGGCGGCCCGCCGGTTGGGCGCAGCGTTTCTAGCGCGGCCAGGATTTGGCCGGGCCGCAGGTCTTGGCCCGGCGCAACCACGGTTTTCCAGCGCAGCACACGCTTCGTCGAGCAGCACCCAGGGCCTGCTGCCCCGCCACGCCCAACTGCGCCGCTAGGTCGCCGTGGCAGTCGAGCGCGTGCCACCCGTCGGGGGCCGCGGCGGCGAAGGGGCCCCGTCGCCAAATTCCTGCAGCAAGCGCGCGAAAACCGCGCTCTGGTGGGCCTGGGCCGGGTTCCACGCGCTGGGCGCAAACGCCAGGATGACGGGCCGGCCGCGCAACGCCAGCAGGGTGGAGCCATCGGGGAGCGCGCCGTTCGGGGCCACGTCGCCGGTTTGCAGCGCGGGTACTGGTGGTTGGGTCATGGGGGTGGCCGTGCGTGGGGAGTGCAGCAGTTTTCGGAGCGGGGCGCCGTGCGGAGCAAAATCAAAAACCTGACCGTCAAGTTTCTAATTTCTAGCTTTCAAGCAGCCGTTCCAAAGCAAACGGGTGGTCAGCTGCTCGTTGTGGGCGTCGGCCGCGTGTTTAGCCGGCTGCGAACAACCGGTAACCACTGCCTGACACCCGCATTGCGTCCACTCAAATACGTGCTTCCGCTGCCATCGTTGGCGCGCAACGGTAAAACCCAGTCGCTAACCTGGAAACCGCATTAGGGGCCCCTGCCCAGCGCACGAGCAGCTTGGCTGGGGTGAGGGGGCTCTTGCGGCCGCTGGGGCGATGGTGATGGCGCGCCCATGATGCCTGACCCTAGCCCCGCCCGCACCGAGTAAGAACTGCTCGAACGCTACGCCGCCCTGGCCTACGACCGGCAAACCGACTTCTACGAGGTCATCGGCGATAATGCCTGGACCGCGGAGATGGACGCCGGTACCATTTCCTTCGGGCCCGAACTGGTGTTTCCGCTGCAAGCGCTGGGCACGTTTTCGCACGTTTCCGAAACGTGGCGCTGGGCCTGGGTCGCCGCCGATTCCGACTGGCCCGCCCGGCTACTGAGCCAGGCCGAGCAACTGCGGGCCTATGGTGAGCAGCACGGCATCGAGCTGCTCACGGCCGGCGAGTTTGCCGCGACCCCGCAGGACCTGCACGCCATCGGGGCCATTGCCTCGGGCCTGTTTGGGGCCAGCGGCTACTACCTGGCCAACTACGGCCAGGGCACGCTGGTGCTCACCGTCAAAAGCGCGCAGCTTGACCAGGTGCCCAAAAACGACTTCGCCCGCATTTCAACCGTATTTCCGCAGGTCATCAGCATGTTCGAACTGCACCACCGGCCGGCCTTCACCCACTATATCACCCAGAAAGGCTACCCCGTCACCGAAACGGCCGATGCGGTAAGCGCCGCCTTGGATTCCGGCACGCTCACCGCGACTTTCGACGACCTAGGGCGGCTAGCCTCCCTCAAGGGTAGTAGCGGTGGCTAAGTTTGTGCGAGCCTGGTTTTTAATAAAAGTCGCAGTAGAATTCCCAGGCCCCAGTAGCCACGTTTTTGGCCAGAAAGATGGTACCGCTGTCTACTACGTTGAGTTGGGCCTGGGCATCGGAGGCAATTTGGAGCACGAACTCAAAGCCAGCACTAAAGTCGATGCCCAGCTGGCAGAACGTGGGCCAGCCGCCCAGCTTGTGGCCATGATGGTTTTTTACGAGGTCGTAGTAGCTAGCGATAGTGCCGGCGCGTTTCAGCGCCATCACATCCCCCACTAAGTGGTCGGCGCCGCCCCCGTCCCACACTGGATAGTCCGTCAGCAAAGGCCCCGCTTGCAGTGGAAAGGGCTTGAGCGGCGACGAGGGGCAGGGCATTGCGAGCGTTACCAACGGCGCGCCGTGCCGGTATTCGCGCAGTAGCCAGTTTTGGCCATTGGGGGCAGGGGCCGTGTCTACGGGCAATTGCGGGCTCACGAATACCGTCAGGGCCTGGGTACCGGCCAGGCTAGTGGGCACCGCCGACAAGTTCGCCAGCACCAGCTGCAGCAGCGGCCACATGGGCCGGCCCTGGGCATCTAGCGGCAGCGTTTCGCCAAGCAGGCCCAGGTACACGTGGCCCAGCCAGCTTTCGGTAGCCGAATAAGTAGGCTGGAATCCGCCGGTGGTGAACGCCACGGCGGGCCAGGCCAGCGCCGCTCTGATTTCTTGGGGGCTCATGGTTCAGCAGCAGTGGGCGGGAATTGATTGCCCAGCGCTCAATTTACGTTATCACTTTTGCTGGTGATTGCCGTCAGCTGATTCGCCTGCGGCGGATTCAAAGTAGCGGCCCTCCCGCCCTTCCCGATATGCTAGGCCTTCGGGCAGCGCGGGAGGCCTAGGCGCACCGCCCGTGGTGAAAATTTCGGCAGGAAGCCTTGCCTGAAAACGTGCGACAAACTCAGCAACTGTTTCTTAAATCCTACCAGCTGCTGCCCGCCCCGCCCCCGCCCGACGAGCCGCCGCTGCTACTGCTGCTAGAGCCGCTGCCGCCCGAGCTGCTGCTGCCTGAACTGCTGCCCCACGACGACGACGAGCCGCTTGAAGAAGAACCTTTTGTGGGGCTCGACCGACGCGGAATGGTTTCTCTGGTTTTCTCCTCGTGCTGGCAGAAGCGGCACGTGGCTACCCGCCAGCCCCAGCCCTCGGCGCGGCGGGTGGCGGCCTGTACCACGCGCAGGCGCGGCGGCGGCAGGGTGCGGTGGTGGCAGGCGGGGCAAACGGTGGTGCTGCTCTCCGGGTTGGGGTAGGCGAGGGGCAGGTGGTGGCCGTTGGCGCACTCCCACACGTCGTAGTCTATTGCCCGCGAGGTTTCTTCTATTTGCTGAGCAGGTTCAAGGTGGGGCGTCTCGGCGGCGCTGGCGAGCTGGTGCATGGGCAGCGCGCACTCGGGGCAGGCGAAGGGCGCCGCACGCAGCGCCGCTAGCTGCCGGCGGTGCCAGGGCCAGTACAGGGCCAGCGCTACCGGAAACAAATAGGCCGTGAAGGCCAGCACCCGGTGCGCCTCCTGCCGCTGCCCGTAGGCCTCTGGCCGACCTAGGGGCCCCACCGGCCGCCGCGCCCGCCAATACTGCCACCCAAAATAGGCGTGCAAATACAGCAGCGGCAGCCCGTAGAGCAGGGCCAAAAACGCCCCTGTAGTTAATTCGTCTTGAAGCGCGGGCACCACCAGGGCCCCCAGCACCCCTAAAGGCACCAGCACCAGCCAGCCGCGCGCACGCAGTCCTTGGGCGGTGCGGTACCACAGCACTAGGTACAGCACCAGTGCCAGCCCGGCCACCACTAGCGTGCCAATGGGCGGCCCCGGCGCGGGCGGCGAGTAATTGTAAGCTAATGATTCACCGGGCTGAGCGGTATTCAGCGGGTCCTCGTCGTCGAGTAGTCCGCTTTGCGCCATTATCGCCCGTTGCAGGCTGTCAAGGTAGAATCGGGTGGAGTCGGCGGCCGTTCGCAGCACCGGTTTTGGGAGCGCGGCGGCCGGTCGCAACCGCCCGATGAGGGCCGCCACGCCCTGCCGCACGGCCAGGTCGTAGTCGCCGGCGCGGGCGGGCTCCACCATGTAGCGCTGCTGAATGCGGTAGCAGATGATGTCGGGCAGGTCGGCTTCCAGGCCGTAGCCGGTTTCAAACTCCACCCGGCGCTGGTCGAGCACCAGCAGCATCAGCAGGCCGTTGTTAGTGGCCTTACTGCCGATTTTCCATTTATTAAACAGTGCCGTGACGGCCGTTTTGGGCATGGCCTCGCCCAGGCTGCGCACCAGCACCACGTCGAGGTGCGCCCGGCCGCTGCGGTCGAGGCTGTCGAGGCAGGCGTTGAGGAAGGGCGCCGTGCCGGGGGCCAGCACGTGGTCGGGGTCGCTCACGTAGGCTTCGCCCAGCGTTTTGGGGTCGGGGATGGTGGTGAGGTAGTTGTCGGCCGTGATGCGGCGGGCCGGTTCCGGCGACTGGCAGCCACCCAGCACTACAAGCCCCAACAGCCAGTACCACAGTCGAAAACGAAGCATACGCAGGAGTTGACAATAACTTACAATAGTGGGCTTTGCGGTAGTCAATTGGGGTGAGCATCCACCAGGCCGCCCGCTTCCCCGAAAGGAACCGGGAGCCAAAGTAGCGTGCGCTTAACTCCGAATCTCAGTCCTGGTCCTAGCCGCGGGCCGCGGACCCGGCGCGGCCTAGCCCACCGTTCGCCACCATGCCATGTCCTTGCCACTACTCCAATAATAGTCGCCCGGCCGGCGTGGGCGGTCACACCGCCCGGCTGGTGCCGTTTATGTGCGGCCGGCCCACGCCCCAAACCGGGCGCCAGGCGAGCCAAGGCAGGGCAGTGTTGCGCGGTTGCCTGGTGTCGGGCTGCGACCCGCGCTACTACTGCCTCCTTCGTAAGAAGGACTTGTAGCAGCCCGCCGCACCCAGCTGGCGCAAAAACGCTGCCGCTGGCCGCTGCAGTTGAGGACGGGCACGTTGGGAGGGGAGGGCCGGAAAGCAGCAAGGGCGCGGCGCGCCAGGCTTAGGCATTGTCGAAAGCGGCGCACCATGCGGCATAGTGCGCCCTAGCCCAGGTCTTCAGGCGCGGAAACAGCCACGCGGCGGCTTGCGGCGCGAGCCGAAAACCCTGCGCATCGTCCACAATCGGCTCGTCTTCAAAGGCCTGCAGCGCGTGGTGTCGAGCCGCGCTGCACAACAAAAACTGCCCGAGCGTATCGGCCACCGGGTCGCCTTCGTCCCAGTTGCCCGCGCCGTGCAGCAGCTTGCGGATGCCAGCCGCTGGCTGCCCGAGGTCGAGCACCAGCGGGTCGGCGCCCTCGTCAGCAAGCAGAAAAAAGGCGGGGTTCCAGTCGGGCAACGGCGTTTGGGTCACGGGGTTAAAGCTGTAGCCCGGCTGCTGCGGCCCGAGCCGAGCCAAGCCGTACAGCTGCAAGGGGTTGCCGACGGTGGCAAACTCCATGTCCTCCGCAGGAGCCACCCTATCCAGGTACGCCACCAAATCCGGCGGGAAGGGGCGGCCAAACTCGGCGCTGAGCCGGGCCGCCGCTTGGCCACGGCCGAAGGCAAACGGCAAGCCCGTAGGCCAGAATTGTTGGATTTCAGCGAAAGCAGTTTCTAGGGTCATGGCGTAGCAAATAAAGACATTTGCAATCCAGCAAACCCCGCCGCTAGCGCAGGGTAGCTGATAGCTCGTTGGTTGGCTTACTTTGCGGGCCATGGCTTTTTCCCCGCTGCTTACTGGTTTTTCTTCGACGAGCTAACGCTGCCTTGGGGCACCACCCTGGCCGAAGCTCACGCTCGCCTGGCGAATTGTCTCCGGTGGCCACCTTACGGCGACTAGTCTGCACCCACGCGCTGGGCCTGGCCGCCGCGCAGGTGGCCTTTTGGCCTATATCCGGCCAAGCGGCTTGGGCTGTTACCACCCGGTGGGAGACGCTGGTGCTGCCGCTGTATACCCTAGTGCCTGATACGGGTTAATTTTCAATTGTCCATCCTCCGCTCCGGTCCAAAGCCCTACGCGGGCCGGTGCGCGAGGACGGTGTCTTGCTTTGCTTCCTTTATGAAAAAAATACTCTTTATTCTGCTCGCGGTGGGCCTGCTGCGCAGCCCCGGGGCCCTGGCCCAGGTGCGGGTGCAAAACCTGAGCTGTGAAAACCTGGCCGACCCCATTGGCCTCGACGTGGCCCGGCCGCGCTTCAGCTGGCAACTGCTGGCGGCCAAGGACCGGCGCGGCGTGCGCCAGACCGCCTACGAGGTGCGGGTGGCCGCCTCGGCCGCTGGGCTGGCCCATGGGGGCCCCGCCGAGGTGTGGAACTCGGGCAAAGTAGCGTCCGACTCGTCGGTGAACGTGACCTACGCCGGCCCGGCCCTGCAACTAAACCGGCGCTACCACTGGCAGGTGCGGGCCTGGGACGAAGCCGGCAAGCCCTCGGCCTGGAGCGCGCCCGCCTTCTGGCAAGTAGGCCTGCTGGCGCCCGCCAATTGGCTGGCCGCGTGGATAGGCCCCGGCTACGCCGAAGACTCGGTGCACCGCCCGAGCCCGCTGCTGCGCAAAGAGTTTAAGATCAACAAGAAGATAACTTCGGCCACCGCCTACATCACGGCCCACGGCCTGTACGAAGCCCAAATTAATGGCCGGCGCGTGGGTGACGGCTACCTCACGCCGGGCTGGACGAGCTACAACAAGCGGCTGGCCTACCAGGCCTACGACGTGACCAGCCTCGTGAAAGCCGGGGCCAACGCCGTGGGGGCCACCCTGGCCAGCGGCTGGTACCGCGGCTACATCGGCTTTGATCGGGTTCACAACATTTACGGCCGCGACGCGGCGCTGCTCTTCCAGCTCCACCTGGCCTACGCCGACGGCACCAGCGAGGAAGTGGTGTCGGACGGCAGCTGGCAAACTACCAGCGAGGGCCCCATCCGCTTCGCCGAGCTGCAGCGCGGCGAAACCTACGACGCGCGCCTGGAAAAAACCGGCTGGGCCCAGCCCGGCTACGACGCC
>NZ_MDZA01000448.1 GCF_001816125.1 Hymenobacter coccineus
TTGACTGGCGACTAAAAGATGCTTCGCTGGCGCTAAAAGATGCTTCGCTGCGCTCTGCATGACGTTCTTTTATGGGCAGTTTCTTGGCCTGCGGACGACCCTATTTAGTTGCCGAGCACGATTTCGACGCGGCGGTTTTGGGCGCGGCCGGCTTCGGTGGCGTTGGGGGCCACGGGCTCGGCGGCGCCGTGGGCGTACACTTGCACGCGGCCGGTGGGGAAGGCGCTGGCGCTTTGCTGGGCCAGCCACTGGGCCACGGCCTGGGCCCGGGTTTCGGAGAGGCGCAGGTTTTGGGCGGGGGCCCCCACGTTGTCGGTGTAGCCGTGCACGGCCACTTTCAGGCGGCCGGCCACCACGAGGTCGTCAAACAGTTGGCTGAGCTGGCGCTGGGCGGCGGGCGTGAAGGTGCTCTGGCCGGTGTTGAACTCGATGTCCCACACGCGCTGGCTCACGCGGCGACTGATTTCGTCGTCGGCGGCAAACTTGGGCGTTTCGGCCGGGGCCACGGCCTTGCCCTGGTACTGGGCTTGCAACTTGCGCAGGGGCCCCAGGTCGAGCATCTCGTCGAGTGGCACGTAGGTGGGCAGCTCCTTGGGGTACAGCTTCTTCTGCACGTCGCCGAAGGTTTTGTACACCGCGGCGTAGATGTTGGTGCCGCCGTTGTCCAGGCCAAACAAGGCCAGGTTGTCGCTGAAGTTGAAGGCCTTGCTGCCGCCCAGTTCTACCACTTCGCCGGTCTGGTCGGCCTCGCTCGTGCCCTTGTAGTACTTCAGCCAGTAGGCGCCGGGCTTGTCCTGGTCGCCGTACACCTGGGCCGAAATATCCGCGGCGCGGGCCAGGGCTTCGGGGTGGCTTTTTACCTGGTCGCCGGCCACGGCCAGGGCCGTAATCAGGCCCAGCACCTGCTGCGGGTGGGCGTCGTACCAGCGCTTGGTGGTCACCATGATGTTGGGCATTTGGTTGGAGTAGTCCTTGGTGGACACGATGTTGACGAGGCCGCCCTTTTGCTTGGCGATGTTCACGTCGCCGGGCGTCCAGGTGGCCACGGCGTCGGCCACCACGTCTACCCGGGTGCCGGTGTTGCGGCCGTTAATGACTTGGGCGCGGCTTTCGGGCTTGCCCACGATGTACTTCTCCGCGGCGGCCAGGAAGTCGGCGGCGGCCATGAAGTTCACGGCCTGCGGGTCGTAGGTCGTCTCGTCGGGGTTGACTTTCAGGCCGTTGTCGGCGCACCACTTCAGGGCAATGTTCTGGTCGCCGTCGCGCAGGTAGCAGGCAATGGTTTTGCCCAGGGCCGCCTTGGGGTTGTCGAGCCAGGCCTTGGGGCCCATCAGCTTGTCTTCGCCAAACGACTTGCCCACGCTGTAGGGGATGACGGCCAGGCCGGTGCCGGCCTTGGCCAGCTGCGCCTGCACCGACGAAAACGCCGGCAGGCCGTCGCCCATGATGCTCACCACCAGGCCCGGGGCTTGCGGATTGCTTTGCAGGTCGAGGGCGTTTTTCACCAGGTCGGCCTGCATTTTGGCCACGTCGTCCTGGCGGTTGATTTGCACGTCCAAGCCGTTGGCGGCCAGCGCCGAGCCCTGCGTGGTGCGGGGCCCCCCGTTGGCCAGCATGGCGGCCATCTGGCTGTTCCAGGCCATCACCTCCCAGGTGAGGGCGGTGCCTTTTTCGGCCGGGGCCGTGCCGGGCAGCGGGGCCAGCGGCACGGCCAGGTTGGTGCGGGTCCCGCCGGTGGCGGCCGGCAGCTCAATCGAGCTGAGCAGCACCGACTGGGTTTCCGCTGGTTTGAAGAAGCTGCCGCTGGCAACCAGCTTGTTGATGCCAAAGTAGAGCAGCACGGCGAGCAAGGCGCCGATTACGATTTTACCGCGAGTGGTCATTGTAGTTGAAGCAAAAAAAGAGTTGAGAGGAAGGGGCCCCGGGCGGGTTAGTAGCCCAGCAGCAGCAGCGCGCATTGCGCCAGGGCGCTGCTAGTCAAGCAAACTAGAATAGGCATCATCGGAAGCTTTTTTAAGGGTGGCGGCGGCGGGTTGGGCCGGGGTTTTGTCGTTGGTCATCAGGGCGTTGAAATCGCCTTTCTGGTATTTCTCCAGCAGGCGCTGGCCCTGGGCGCTCATCACGCCGTTCTGGATGTCCATCTCCTTCACGAACTCCTGCGAGTAGCGCATGGCCTGCTTGATTTGGCCGAGCTGCTGGGCCATGTCCTGGGCCACGCGGTCGGTGGCCAGGTCGAAGAAGTACTTCTTGTCGGGGTCGCCGCGCAGGATGTTCATCGCCGCCCGCATGCCCGAGCTGGTGCGCTTCACCAACTCGTACTCGTCTTTCAAAAGGTTGACCTTGAACTTGCTGGCGTCGATCTGGCGCAGGGCCGCTTTCAGGATCTGGCGCATCACCACGCTCACGTTGGCCGTGGTGGTGGCCATGGGCTGCAGGCGCTGGCTGTACTCCTGGAGCTGGGCGGCGCGGCTGGCGTAGCTGTCGGCGGCGTCCTTTTCGCCCTGGCGGGTGGCGGCGTCGGCCAGGGCCAGGTACTCGCGGGTTTGGGCGGCGTTGGCGGCCAGCTTGCGCTGCACCAGTTCGCGGGCCCCCTCAATGTGGCCCACTTCGGCGTCCATCTTGCGCGCCTCCTGCTCGGTGGTGCGGATGTAGTCCTCCATGATGCCGATGGGGTCGGTGTTGACGAAAATGCCCGCCGCGGTGCGCAAAATGCGCTGCCCCGCGTACCAAAATCCGGCCTGGATGCGCTTGTTGGTGCCCAGCAAAAACAGCACGAACAGGGCCCCCAGCCCGATGCCCAGCCGCACGGTGTCGAACACCATGGCCACCAGGAAGGGCACGATGTGGCCCCAGCCGTAGGCCCCGGCGGCCCCCAGGCCGGCCAGTACCACCCAGCCGGCTACCTTTTCGGGCTGCTGCCACTTGGGCAGGCCGGTGGGCTCAGAAGAAGAAAAAACGGGGAGCGTGTTCATTGTTGGTTGGTAGTTAGAGGTTTATCGGAAGAAGGAGCCATCAGAAAAGACTGTGTGGCTTGGCGGTGCGCTTGCACCTCGGCCGCCGCCGCGGCCTGCGCCAACTCGTAGGACGCCAGGGCCCCCTGGGCCTTCTGGCGCTCGGCGGCCAGGGCCTGCTGCGCGGTGGCCAGTTGCTGGCCACGCTCGGCCAGCTGGCGGGTGAGGTCGGCCACGGTGGCTTGCAGCTGGGCCTCTTGGCCGGCGAGTTGGGCCAGGGGGCTGGGGGGCGTGCCGGGCGGCGGGGCGGTTTCCCCCAGCTTCTGGCGGTGGCGGGCCAGCACCCGGGCGCGGTCGTCGGCCAGGGTTTGGGCCAGGCGGTCGGCCGAGGCCAGCAGGGCGGGCAGGTCGTGGCCCGTGACGGCGCTGTAGGCGTTGAAGGCCGTTTGGTAGAGCAGGGGCCCTGCCATACCGCTGCCGGTCAGGCTCTTCACAATTTTCAGGTAGGCCCCGAAGTCGTGGTCGGCGGCCAGCAGCTGGGCCATGTGGTCGAGGTGCCGCTGCTCGGCCTGCGCCGGGGCCCCAGTGGGGCTCACCGCCAGCGGAGTTGGGGAGGGCAGCGGCGCAGGAGTTGCCGCGGCCGGCGCAGCAGCGTCGTCTTCGACAAAGAAGTCCTTCGCCGCTTTGGCGAGGTTATCAAACAGGAGCATGGCGGAAGCAGCGGTTGGTGGGGGATGGTCACCTATTGCCAATCCAGATGCCGCGTGCTAGCCAATGCTTAATTAATTATTTAAGTAATTGACATTCAATCAAATAATTAATTATAAAATTAAATTACAGCCGTAAAAAGGGGTTATTTTTTCATAATGAAAATCCGATTTTTTCATAACCGCAACGGAAAAGGGGGTTCGGGGGCCCTAGTGGCGCGGGTTTGCATACATATATGTTATTAATAATAGGAACTGTCATGCTGAGCCTGCGAAGCATCTTATCAGTGTAGAATAGGTCGTTCAGCAGGGATAAGATGCTTCGCAGGCTCAGCATGACAGTTCTTAGTCGGTTTGCCCGCTTACTTTGCCCCGATGAGTACCCCCGCCGAATGGAGCGAATTGGCCGTGGCCCAGGTGCAGGGCCGCACACGCCTCGTGGCCAGCAAAAGCATCCAACCGCTCAAAATCCTCAACCCCGGCGCGGCCCACGCGGCCTGCCACGTGGTGCTCTCCAGCTATGGCGGTGGCCTGGTGGCTGGCGACGACCTGCGCCTGCGCATTCATGGCGGGGCCGGCACGCGCCTATGCCTGAGCACCCAGGCCAACACCAAGGTGTTCAAGTCCATCGATGGGCAGTGGGCGGCGCAGCATTTCGCCGGCACCCTGGAGGCCGGGGCCCTGGCCGCCGTGCTGCCCGACCCCGTGGTGCCCCAGGCCGACAGCCGCTACCGCCAGCACCAGCGCTGGGACCTGGCCCCCGGGGCCCTGCTGCTATTGGCCGACTGGTGGGCCGCCGGCCGCACCGACCTCGGCGAGCGGTTTGCCTTCCAAAATTTCACGTCCGAAACGCGCATCAGCGTGGCTGGCCGGCCGCTGGTGCTCGACCGCTTCCACTTCGACCCCGCCGAGCACATCGCTACCGCGCCCGCCAACTTCGACCGGTACGAAACCATGCTGACGGTGTACCTGGTGGGGCCCCCGAAGCGCCGCGCTTTGCCGCGCTGGCCGGGGCCCTGCACGCCCTCAAAATGCCGGTGCAGGACGACCCGCACTTCCGCCTGGCAGGCCGCGCCTGCGTGCTGGCGGTGGCCGCGGCGCGCCCCGGCGTAGTAGTACTGCGCGCCCTGGCCCACCACCGGCAAGACGCAGACTTCATCTACCACCACCTGCTGCAAACGCTGGCGAAGGAAGAGTTTTTGGGGCACAACCCGCTGGCTCGGAAATATTGAACAGTCGCTAGACGGCCTGTAGCGCGACTTGGTAGTCCGCGGCTTTGAACGGCCGTTGAGCGGTGATTACAGTGTAGTGTGGACTCTGCGAGTCCGCGTGGTTGAACGGTCGCTGCTAGAATTGGTAGGACGAAGCGAGAGCCGCGGACTACAAAGTCCGCGCTACAGCCCGTTCGGCGACCGTTTAAATGTGCGGACTCGCTGAGGCCACGCTACTGGTGCTGGGGCGTCGCTCGGGGCTGACGGCGGCGAAACCCCGCGCTTTGGCCGCGTGGATGTGGCCAATAATCTCCTCTAAACCGAAGCCATCCAGGGCCCGGGCGAAGATGAAGGGGCCCTCGCCGCGCATGCGTTTGGAGTCGCGCTCCATCACGCCGAGGTCGGCGCGGATGAGGTCTTTGAGATCAATTTTATTAATTATTAATAAATCGGATTGGGTGATGCCGGGGCCCCCTTTGCGCGGAATTTTATCGCCGCCCGATACGTCGATGACGTAGATGGAATAATCGACCAGCTCACGGCTGAAGTGGGCGGCCAGGTTGTCGCCGCCGCTTTCCACGAATAAGAAATCGAGCGCAGGGAAGCTGACCATCAAGCCTTCCAGCGCGTCCATGTTGACGGAAATGTCCTCGCGGATGGCGGCATGGGGGCAGCCGCCGGTTTCGACGCCCACAATGCGCTCGGGCGTGAGGGCGCTGTGGCGGATGAGAAACTCAGCGTCTTCGCGGGTGAAGATGTCGTTCGTGACCACGCCCAACTCGAATTCGCTGCGCAGCCGTTCGCACAGTGCCTTGAGCAGCGCCGTTTTGCCCGTGCCCACGGGCCCCCCAATCCCCACCGTGAAGGCCCGCTTGCGGAAGTCGCGGTAGGAGGGGAGCCGCCGCGTCTCGCGCTCCTGGAAGTCGCCGGGCGAGTCGTAGGCCTCGTGGCTGTGGCCGTGGAGCAGCAAGGCGAGTTTGTCAACGAAAGCCATTCTTTGTTAAGTGTAAGAATGTGAAGGATGTGGAAATGTGCGTTTTGTCATTCCGAGCGCAGCGAAGAATCTGGGTGCACAATTGCGCAAAAATGACAAACCAGATTCTCGCTGTGCTCGGAATGACAAGAGGTGGTAATTAATTCTGGAACAGCCGGGAATAAATGTCTTCGTGCAGCACTTGTGCGGCGTCGAGCATGAAGGCGAAGCGGGCGGCTTGTGTGTAGTCGTGGCCGGCGTGAGCGGCCAGCAGGTGCTCGAATACGGTATAGAAATCGTGTTGTAGGCGGTGACCCTCCAGGGGCCCTAGGAAGCCCAGGCGCACAGCGGCGCTGAGCTGGTCGCGTAGGGACATGTGCAGGAATACGGCTTGTAAATCGGCTTGCGCGAAGCCGGCCCGGCGCAGCGTGAGGGCAAAGCTGAGGGTGAAATGCAACGGCAGATTTTGGGCCCCGAACCAGTTAATTAATTCTTCTAATTTAGCTTCGGGATAAAATGTAGTTAATAGCTTCAGCCAGTTTTTGCCCTGCACGATGCTGGCGCGGTGCAGCGTGGGTACTAGTAGCAGGGCGTCGTAATCGGCGGCCATTTCGCGCATTTCATCGGTGCCTTCGGGCAGGGCGAAGCAGGAATTAATAAACGGGATTTCCAGGCTGGCTACTTGCTGCAAGTAGGCATAGAGGTAATTGCGGAGCTTAAACGGCGTATCGATTAGCCCGAAAGTGAGGCTGCTTTCCAGCCCGTAGGAATAGGCGAACGAGCCGGTGGGCAAGGCCGAATCAACGAGGTGCAGCAGGCGGACGAACTGGGACAAGGAAAAGAATGTAGCGTGGACTCTGCAAGCCCGCGAGTTGCACCATTAATACAATTGACGTTCAAACGCGCGGACTCGCAGAGTCCACGCTACAGTGCGTGCGGCCTAAAACAGATTATAGAGCTGCGCCAGGGGCAATTTCTCGGCTGGCTCGCAGGTCAGGTGCACGCCGTCTACGGTCACGCGGTAGGTTTCGGGGTCTACTTCGATATTGGGCAGGTAGTCGTTTAGCGCCATGTCTTTTTTGCCGATGTTGCGGCAGTTTTTCACGGCTACTACTTGCTTGGTGAGGCCGTAGGTGGCTTGCACGTGCGCCACCGAGGCCGCGGATACAAATACCATCGACGTGGGGCCCACCGCTTGGCCGTAGGAGCCAAACATGGGGCGCGAGAACGAGGGCTGCGGCGTGGGGATGGAGGCGTTGGCGTCGCCCATCTGCGACTGCACGATGACGCCGCCCTTGACGATCATCTCGGCACGCGAGCCGAAAAACGCGGGTTTCCAGAGCACCAGGTCGGCCCATTTGCCTACTTCTACCGAGCCGATTTCGTCGGCGAAGCCGTGGGCGCGGGCGGGGTTGATGGTGTACTTGGCCACGTAGCGGCGGGCGCGGAAGTTGTCGTGGCGGCCGGGCGCGTCTTCGGGCAGGGGGCCCCGCTGCTGGCGCATTTTGTGGGCCGTTTGCCAGGTGCGGGTGATGACCTCGCCCACCCGGCCCATGGCCTGCGAGTCGGAGCTGATGATGCTCAGAGCCCCCATATCGTGCAAAATGTCTTCGGCGGCAATGGTTTCGCCGCGGATGCGGCTCTCGGCGAAGGCCACGTCTTCGGGGATGTTGCGGTCGAGGTGGTGGCACACCATGAGCATGTCGAGGTGCTCGTCTAACGTATTGACCGTGAAGGGGCGCGTGGGATTGGTGGAGGAAGGTAGCACGTTGGGCTCGCCGCAGATTTTGATGATGTCGGGGGCGTGGCCGCCCCCCGCGCCCTCGGTGTGGTAGGCGTGAATGGTGCGGCCCTTGAAGGCGGCGGTGGAGTTTTCTACGAAGCCGCTCTCGTTCAGCGTGTCGGTGTGGATGCACACCTGCACGTCGTACTCGTCGGCAATGGCCAGGCACTGGTCGATGGCGGCGGGCGTGGTGCCCCAGTCCTCGTGCAGCTTGAAGCCCAGGGCCCCCGCCTCGGCTTGCTCGCGCAGGCCCTCGGGCTTGGAGGTGTTGCCCTTGCCCAGGAAGCCGAAGTTGAGCGGGTAGGCCTCGGTGGCCTTCAGCATCATTTCGAGGTAGAAGGCGCCCGGCGTGCAGGTGGTGGCCGTGGTGCCGGCCGCGGGCCCCGTGCCGCCGCCCACCATGGTGGTGATGCCCGAGGCCAGCGCCTCGGGTATCTGCTGGGGGCTGATGAAGTGGATGTGGCAGTCGATGGCCCCGGCGGTGAGAATCAGGCCCTCGCCGGCAATTACCTCGGTGGTCACGCCCACGGTCATGCCGGGCGTCACGCCGGGCATGATGTGCGGGTTGCCGGCCTTGCCGATGCCCGCAATGCGCCCGGCCTTCACCCCCACGTCGGCCTTGTAGATGCCGGTGTAGTCGAGCACCAGCGCGTTGGTAATGAGCAGGTCCAGGGCCCCATCCGGCGGGATGCCGGCGGCCTGGCCCATGCCGTCGCGCAGCACCTTGCCGCCGCCAAACTTGCATTCCTCGCCGTACTGGCAGTAGTCTTTCTCGACCTCAATCAGCAGGTCGGTGTCGCCGAGCCGCACCCGGTCGCCCGTGGTGGGGCCGTACATTTCAGCGTAAGCGCGGCGGTCGAGGGGAAGGGACATATTAATTTGAAGAAATAACTGGCGCGGAAAAGAAAAAAGCGTTAATTCTTTCTAGGAGTGGTTCTACTGGTTTTCGCCCAATCATGATGCTATAGAATTGATTATTCACGGAAACATCAGTTACTCGCGCGTCATCAATTTTCAGCAGATATGGAAATCCTTTTTGCTCCTTGATTCTGTGTAGGATTCTCGAAATATATTGGCTATCTGCACCAAAATCAACTTTTTTCCCATTTACAAAAACAACATAGACCGAGGGGTCTAGTTCAGGTACAATAACTTCTCTGGCAAATTCGACGCTGCTTTTGCGACTGTTATAACAGAAGAAACGGGCACCATTCATTCGCTCCAGAAATAACTTATTCTTTTTTTCAAACTGCTTGTCGCTGAAGTAGAAGTAAATTAAAAAGAATGGAACAGTAGGTAGGATGATAAGAATTAATAAGCTAATTGCTACTGCCATAAGCACCAGCGCTAATGTGTCATTAATTTTCTGGACCAACTTTTCCATATTGCATACTAGGAGGACCTGATATAATTCTAGGAGCTACTTTTCAGCTTTTAAGATAGATGCCTTCTTCCCCTCATCGGCCATCTTTCCATCAATCCACTCGTTGCCGTCGTGTACGACTCACTCGTCGGCGAGGGCCATCAACGTAACGCGCTTGCGTTCGCTGGATCCGAAGCGGCCGGGGGCCTCAAAAAGCAAAGTCCATCTCGGCTAGCTCGCGCCCCACGGCGCGCACGCCTTCCAGAATCCGCCGCGTCTGGGTGGGGCTGGGTTTCTTATTGCCGGAAACGTACTGGCTGAGCAGGCTTTGCGTCATGCCCAGGCGCTTGGCGAGTGCGGCGGCGTTGATGACCTTGTAGGCATCAAAAAACGATTTCAAATCATAGGTGATTTTCACGTCCCCGATACCCACGGTGCGGCCCGTGTCGCTCAGGGCCAGGTTCAGTACCTCCACCATGTTGGCTTTCAACTCCTCGAAGCTGGTGCCCACCGTGTAGGCCCCTTCGCCTTCGTTGTAGGCGCTGTACCCGGTGGCGGTGCGCTCGACGATCATTTCGTACTTTTTCATCGGTTCGGCTTTTGTTAGTGGCCAGTAGTGTCGCGCTATAAATTGGCTACTCGCTCTTTTGTAAAGGTAGTATATTAACTACCTTTTTTTGAAAAATAGGTTCGGCTATTTGAGCCCCGCCTGTTTCAGGAGTACCGCGGCCAATCCTTTGCCCACCTCGGCGCTGCCGTGCAGCGGAAATTCAAGGTATCCGCTGCGGGTGAGGGCTTTTTTGGTGGCGTGCGCCAGCTTGATGTGGCTGCCCGTGTGGGCGATTTTATACCAACCGTCCCGGGTCAGCAGCCGGTAGAGTTCCGAGCTTTTCATAGGTTGTCCAGCGCTGCCTCCTTCCTGCCCGCTTCGTCCAGGGACCCGTCAATCCAGCCGTTGCCGCCGTGCACGATTCGCTCGCCGGCGAGGGCTACTAGCGTGACGCGCTTGCGTTCGCCGGGCTCGAAGCGTACGGCGGTACCGGCCGGGATGTTGAGGCGGAAGCCGTAGGCGGCGGCGCGGTCGAAGCGCAGGGCGGCGTTGGTTTCGAAGAAGGGGTAATGCGAGCCGACTTGCACCGGCCGGTCGCCCATGTTTATCACTTCGATGGCCACCGTGGGGCGGTTTTCGTTGAGGATGATGTCGCCGTCGGCCAGCAGGTATTCGCCAGGCTGGGCGTTGACGACCATGTCGGGGCCCCGCGGCGGTGGGCGTGCGCGCCAGGCCCGAGCCGTAGAGGGCCAGGGCGGGGTCGCCGTGGTCGCGGCAGATGGGGTGGTGCACGGTCACGAGCTTGGTGCCGTCGGGGAAGGTGCCCTCGATTTGCACTTCGGCCACGAGGTCGGCCACGCCGGGCAGCACGTCGGCCAGGCCCAGCAGCTGCTTGCCCTTGTCCATGAGCACAGCCACTCGCTCGCCGTCGCGGATGAATTCGAGCAGCTGGGTGGCGATGAGGGCCACGGCTTCCGGGTAGTTGAGGCGCAGGCCGCGGGCGTAGCGCTTCTGGGCCACGAAGCCCGCCTGGTGCAGCACCAGCTTGTCGAGGTCTTTGGGGGCGAGGTGCATGGGAGGGAGTTAATTAATTGCTGGGCGTTGAATGGTTGGCGCTGGGGGCCCTAAGTTTTATTTGGCTTTGCAATCGTCTGTCATGCTGACGAAGGAAGCATCTTTTCACGATTGCATGATATGCTGAGCAACGATGCAGCGCTGATAAGATGCTTCCTTCGTCAGCATGACAGCCGATTAGGTGGCAAGTAATTAAAATAATTATGGCCCTAATTATTAAACAATCAAATTACTGTATACCATCCAGCCGCCGTAGGCGATACACACTACTGACGAGAGCCACACCGACGTGCGGCGCAGGCGGCGGCTTAAGCGCATGCGCTGGGTGAAGGGGATGCTGAGCAGGCCCGCCACCCCGAACATGCCGGCCACCGAGCCCAGGCCGAACACCACAATGTAGAGCAGGCCCAGCCAGGGGTTGCGGATTTCGGTGAGCACCAGCACCACCAGGGCCCCGCTGCCGGCCAGCCCGTGCACCAGCCCCACGGCAAACGCCCAGCCGTGGGCCGTGCGGTTGAAGCGCGGCGGTCGGGCGGCGTGCTCGGTGAAGAGGCGGTGCACGGCCATGCCGATGAGCACCAGCCCCACCAGCGCCTCGAAGTATCCCCAGTGCCGGAACGTGACGCGCCCCAGCAGCAGCACCGCCCCAATAATGGCCAGCATGAGCGTGTGGCCCAGGCCCCAAAACAGGCCGTCGCGCAGGGCGGGGGTGAGGGCGTCGCGCCGCGACACCATGTTGCTCACAGCCAGCACGTGGTCGGGCTCCAGGGCGTGGCCCAGGCCGGCCACCGAGGCAAATACAACGGGCAAAAAGCTTTCCATGCCGAAGCAGCAGGGGCAAGGTGAGCCGGCAAGATAGGGGCCCCAGGGTAGATTCGGTGGGCCGGGCAGCCCGCTTTTTCGGCGGGCTGCCCGGTAATCGTTGGGGGGATTCGCGGGCCGTTGCGCCGGTGTGGGGCCCCTGGGGGAATCTCACCCCCGGCCCCTCTCCAGAAGAGAGGGGTGCCAGTACCTTAACAAGCAGATTGAACGCACCCCTCTCTTTTGGAGAGGGGCCGGGGGTGAGGTCCCCCAGGGCTCCTAAAACTGTTCTGAATAATCATAATTGCTGCTGCGGGAAAGATGCTTCGCTGCGCTCTGCATGACGTTCTTTTTGCTTGTAATCCGGCCTTCCCCAAACCCGGCTGGGGGCCCCAGCGATTACCGGGCAGCCCGCGGAAAAGCGGGTAGCCCGGGGCCAGTCTGCTGCTGGCGTGCCCTAGGCGACCCCTTAAAAACACCTTAAATTTGCGCTTCGTCCCAAACCATCGGGGCCCCAACCGGGTACTGCCGCTAATGAAACGCCTCGCCGCCTTCTGCTTGAGCTTGCTGATGCTGCTGGGTAGCTGCGTGCCCGAGAACGACTTGGGCGAGCTGGCCAAGCTGCCCGAGCTGGCGCGGCACTACCGTTTCCACCACTCGGCAGCGGGCGGGGGCCTTACGCTGGGGCAGTTTCTGGCGGAACACTACGGGGCGGGCAGCGTGCACTACACGGGCTGCACCCTCTCGGCCCGCCACCGGCAAGACCACCACAACCTGCCCCTGCGCTGCCACCACAGCTGCGGAGCGGTAGCGTTTTTGGTGGCGCCCGCGCCGCACCTGGGCTGGGCGCCCCGCGTGCCCCGGGCCGTGCCGGGGCCCCGCAGCGCGTGGGCCGGGCTGTACCGCTTCCGGCCCAGCGCATCGCTGCTGCAACCGCCGCGAGCGTAGCCCGGCGGCCGCCCCTGGAGATAGTGCGCCCGGTTGGGCCGAAGGGACTGGGTTGAATAGTGATGGGGTTTAGTGAATTGAAAATTAGTGGTTTGGGTGTAGCGCGGGCTCTGTGAGTCCGCGCGTTGAACGGCTGACGCGCGGACTTTTAGAGTCTGCGCAGCGGGCGGCTGCGCCGGGGCCCTGTTCCTGTCTTTTATGCTTGAAAAAATAATTGCCGCCAGCGTCCGCAACAAGCTGCTGGTGGCGCTCATGGTGCTGGCCCTCATCGCCTGGGGCGGGTTTTCGGCGGCCAACCTGCCGCTCGACGCCATCCCCGACGTCACCAACAACCAGGTGCAGGTCATCACCCAGAGCAACGCGCTGGCCGCGCAGGAGGTCGAGCAGCTCATCACGGTGCCGCTGGAGTTGCAGCTGCGCACCGTACCGGGCGTAACGGAAATTCGCTCCATTTCGCGCTTTGGGCTCTCGGTGATTACCGTCGTTTTCCCCGATGACATGACTACCTACCAGACCCGGCAGCTGGTGGCCGAGAAGCTGAAATCGGCCGAGGCCGACCTGGCCGCCGGGGCTGGCGTGCCCACCATGGCGCCTATCACCACGGGCCTGGGCGAGATTTACCAGTACAGCATCCGGGTGCTGCCGGGCTACGAAAAGCAGTTCGACCTGGCCAAGCTGCGCGACGTGCAGGACTGGATTGTGAAGCGCCAGCTAGCCGGCACCACCGGCGTGGTGGACGTGAGCAGCTTCGGCGGCTACTTGCGCCAGTACGAAGTGGCTGTGGACCCCGCCCGCCTGGCTGCCAACGACGTGACGGTGGCCGAGCTGTACGCGGCTTTGCAGGACAACAACGCCAACACCGGCGGCGCCTACATCGAGCGGGGCCCCAACGCCTACTTCATCCGGGGCGAGGGCCGGGCCAACTCGCTTGATGACGTGGGCGCCACCGTCATCAAGCAGGCCGCCGCTGGGGCCCCCTTGCTGGTGCGCGACGTGGCCACCCTGCGCATGGGCCACGCCGTGCGCTACGGCGCCATGACGCGCAACGGCCAGGGCGAAACCGTGGGCGGCGTGGTGCTGATGCTGAAGGGCGCCAGCTCGGAGCACACCATCCAGAACGTGAAGGTGAAGGTGGCCGAAATCCAGAAAACGCTGCCCAAGGGCCTGGTCATTACCCCGTTTCTGGACCGCACCAAGCTCATCGACAAGGCCATTGCCACCGTGGAGCACAACCTCATCGAGGGCGGCGCGATTGTGCTGGTGGTGCTGCTGCTGCTGCTCGGCAACTGGCGCGCTGGCGTGGTGGTGGCCACCATGATTCCGCTGTGCATGCTGTTTGCGCTGGGCATGATGAGCCTGTTCGGCGTGTCGGCCAACCTGATGAGCCTGGGGGCCCTGGACTTCGGCCTCATCGTGGACGGGGCCGTGATTGTCGTGGAGGCCGTCATTTTCCACCTCGTGCACCAGCGCGCGCAGGCCGCCCGCGAAACCATGGACGACATGACCGAGGTGGCCGCCACGCGCCTTATGTCGTCGGCGTTGTTCGGGCAGCTCATCATCCTCATCGTGTACTTCCCCATCCTCTCGCTCACCGGCATCGAGGGCAAGATGTTCCGGCCGATGGCCCTCACCGTGAGCTTCGCCATCCTGGGAGCCATGTTGCTGTGTATCACCTACGTACCGGCCGTCACGGCCTGGGCCCTGAAGAAAGACATTAAGGAAGAGGGGACGGTTTCGTACCGCATCATGAAGTTTCTGCACCGCGGCTACGACCCCATCATCCGTTGGGCCCTGGGGGCCCGGGTGGTGGTAGTGGGCGCGGCGGTGGCGCTGCTGGTGCTGGCGGGCTTCATATTCTCGCGCATGGGCGGCGAGTTCATCCCGCAGCTCGACGAGGGCGACATTGCCCTGAACGTGACGCTGGCCCCCGGCTCGTCGCTGAGCCAGACCGTGGCCACCAACCTGCGCGTGCAGCAAATCCTGCGCAGCAAATTCCCCGAAATTGAGCAGATTGTGGGCAAGAGCGGCACCTCCGAAATTCCCACCGACCCGATGTCGCTGGAGGACAGCGACGAGATGGTTATCCTCAAAGACCACAGTCTCTGGACCTCGGCCAGCACCCGCGAGGAGCTGGCGGGCAAGATGCAGGCCGCCCTGGCCGGCGTGCCCGGCGTGAGCATGGAGTTCCAGCAACCCATTCAGATGCGCTTCAACGAGCTGATTTCGGGCGTGAAGTCCGACGTGAGCATCAAGATTTACGGCGACGACTTGGGCGTGCTCTACGACAAGGCCAACGAGGCCGCCGGCCTCATCCGCCCGCTGGCCGGCGTGGGCGACCTGAAGGTGGAGCAGATTGCGGCCCTGCCCCAGATGCGCGTGACCTACGACCGCCAGAAGCTGGCCCAGTACGGCGTGAAGGTGAGCGACTTGAACATGATTCTGCGCGCGTCCTTCGCCGGCGACGTGGCGGGCCAGGTGTACGAGGGCGAGCGGCGCTACGACCTGGTGATGCGCCTCGACAGCGCCCACCGCCAGGGCCTGGGCAACCTGCAAGACCTGTACGTGGATGCGCCCGGCGGCCAAAAAATCCCGCTCGACGAGCTGGCCACCGTGGCCTACCGCAACGCGCCCATCCAGATTTCGCGCGACGACGCCCGCCGCCGCATCAACATCGGCATCAACGTGCGCGGCCGCGACGTGCAGAGCCTGGTGCAGGAAATCCAGGGCAAGCTCGGCCAGGGCCTCCGGCTGCCCCCCGGCTACACCATCGTCTACGGCGGGCAATTTGAAAACCTGAACCACGCCATCGAGCGCCTCAAAGTAGCCGTGCCGGTCTCGCTGCTGCTCATTTTCCTGCTGCTCTACCTCTCGTTCCGGTCCATCAAGCAGGCGCTGCTGATTTTCACCGGCGTGCCGCTGGCCACTATTGGCGGCATTGTGGCGCTGTGGGCCCGGGGGATGCCATTCAGCATTTCGGCGGGTGTGGGCTTCATTGCCCTATTTGGCGTGGCCGTGCTCAACGGCATCGTGCTGCTGGCCAGCCTCAACGAGCTGGCGGCCGAGGGCGTGGCCAGCGTGCGCGACCGAATCCTGCGCGCCACCGAGGAGCGGTTCCGGCCGGTGATCCTCACAGCCAGCGTGGCCTCGCTGGGCTTCCTGCCGATGGCGCTGAGCACTTCAGCCGGCGCGGAGGTGCAGAAGCCGCTGGCCACGGTGGTCATCGGGGGCCTCATTTCGGCCACCTTGCTCACATTGGTGGTGCTGCCGGTGCTCTACGGCCTCTTCACGAAAGACGGCGAGCCCAACCCCCGCGATGCCGCCCAGGCCGCCACCGACGCCAAGCGCGCCGCCGAGACGGGGGAGGCACCCCAGGGCCCCGGCGCTCCGGGCCCCGCCGGCCAGCAGGGCCCTAACGCCCCGGGCCCCAACCACAGCCCCGCGCCGGCCGTGAAGCCCGCGGCTGCCGTGGCCACCGCCCTGCTGCTGGCGCTGCTGGGGGCCCTAAGCCACCCGGCGCAGGCCCAAAACACGCTGGGCTCGACGGCCGGCCGGCCGCTGAATTTGAGTGGGGCCCTGCAAGCGGCCGGGGCCCAAAACCAGTCGCTGCAAACCGCCGGCCTGCAAACCCAGCAGCAGCAAGCCCTGGTGCGCACCGGCCTGGAAGCCCCGCGCACCATCGTCGATTTCCAACTCGGCCAGATTTCGGGGCCCCTAAACGACCACACGTTCAACGTCATCCAGCAGGCGGCCTTTCCGGGGGTGTACGTCGCGCAGCGCAAGCTGCTGCAAGGCCAAAGCGTGACGGCCGAACAGCAGGCCCGCCTGAGCCAGCGCGCGTTGGTGCAGTCCATTCGCAGCAACTACTACGGCCTGCTGGTGAGCTACCGCCGGGTGGCCCTGCTGCGCCGCCAGGACAGCCTGTACCGCCGTGCCGCCCACGCCGCCCTCATCCGCTACCAGGTGGGCGAAACCAACCGCCTCGAACAGGTGGCCGCCGAGGCCCGCGCCCGCGAGCTGGAAAACCGCCTGCTCACCGCCCTCTCCGACCTGGAGGTGCAGCGGTCGCAGCTGGGCCAACTGCTAGGCAGCCCCGCCCCGGCCGCCATCGACACCACCGACGCGCTGGTGGCCCCGCTCACGGCCGCCGATACGGCCGCCCTCTCGCCCGAAAGCAACCCTACCCTAGGCCTGCTGCGCCAGCAAGTGGCCGTGAGCCAGCAGCAAACGCGGGTGGACCAGTTGCGCCGCTTGCCCGACGTGCGGGCCGGCTACTTCCAGCAAACCCTCCGGCCCGAGTACCAGGCCCTGAGCGTGGTGCAGCTGGGCCTGGCCGTGCCGCTGCTGGGCGGCGCCGGCCGGGCGCGGGTGGCTGCCGCCCGCCTCGGCGAGCAGGTAGCCACCGGCCAGCTTGCCTACGCCACTAGCCAGCTCGGCACCCAACTGCAAGGCCTGCGCCGCCAGCTGCGGCGGGCCCGCGCCTCGCTCGATTATTATGAGCAGTTGGCCCTGCCCCAGGCCCGCCTCATCATCAGCACCGCCGAAAAAAGCTTCCGCGCCGGCGACATCGACTACGTGACCTACGTGGTGAACACCGAGCCCGCCTGGCAAATCCAAACCAATTACCTCGACCAGGCCCAGCGCTACAACGACCTGGTGGTGAGCGTGCAGGCCCTGACGGGTACGGACTTGCCACCGGCCCAGGGCCCCGGGAAGTAATGGGGCACATCGGCCTAGAGACGCATCCTTGCGTCTCTACGGCCCGATGTGCCCCGTTCTAAAAAGAGACCCAGTTGAGCTGCTACGCGCCGCTTTCTATCTAAAAAAAATCGACCACAACCAAAATGCCTTTCAACCTCAACCTTTACCCCGTGCTGGGGGCCCTGGCGCTGCTCACGGCCTGCGGCTCGAAGTCCGGCGACGACGCCAAAAAAGCCGAGGCCGATGCGCCCGGCCAGGCCGCCGCGCCCGCAGCCCCCGCCAACCCCGACCAAATCAGCGTGAGCCCCGCCCAGGAGCAGGCGGCGGGCATCACTTTCGGCACCTTTGAGCGGCAGAACATGACCACCGAAGTGCAGGCCAACGGCTCGGTGGAAGTGCCGCCCCAGAACCGCGTGTCCATCACGGCCGTGATGGGCGGCTACGTGCAAACCGTGCTGGTGCTGCCCGGCGAGCGGGTGCGGGCCGGCGCCACGGTGGCCACCCTACGCTCGCCCGAGTACCTCACCATGCAGGAAACCTACCTCCAGAGCAAGGCCAAGGTGCGCTTCCTGGCCGAGGACCTGGAGCGCCAGCGCATCCTCGACGTGGAGGACGTGGGGGCCAAGCGCAAGCTGCAAATGGCCCGCGCCGACTACGCTTCCGAGCAGGCCACGCTGCGCGCCACCGCTGCCCAGCTGCGGCTGCTGGGCATCTCGGTGGCCCGCCTCGACGCCACGGGCCAGATCGTGCAGAGCGTGCCGCTCACCTCGCCCATCGCCGGCTACGTGAAGGCCGTCAACATCAACCCCGGCCAGTACGTGGGGCCCCAGGACGTGCTGGTGGAGGTGCTGAACCGCGACGACTTGCACCTGGAGCTCAAGGTGTTCGAGAAGGACGTGGCCCAGGTGAAGGTGGGCCAGAAAATCCTGTTCAAGGTGCAGAATACCGGGCGCGACGAGGAACTAACGGCCCGCGTGTTCCTGGTGGGCAAGGCCTTCGACGACGACGCCCGCACCGTGCGCGTGCACGCCCACCTCGAGCCCGAGCGCACCGACCTGCTGCCCGGCCAGTTCGTGGCCGCCCGCATCCAAACCGCCGGGGCCCGGTGCGCACCTGCCCGAAGAAGCCCTAATCCAGGCCGGCGAGCTGAGCTACATCTTCCGCGCCGTGGGCCAGGATTCGGGCCGCACCGTGTTCCGCCGCGTGAAGGTGCGCGCCAGCCTGCCCCAGCACGGCGACGTGGCCGTGACCGTGCTCGACCCGCTGCCCGACACCACGAAGCTGGTGCGCAAAGGCGCCTATTTCCTCGACGCCGAGCTGCGCAAAGGCGAAGGCGGCGATTAAGTAGCTTGGACTTTGCAGTCCGAGCGGGAGCGCAGCGAGCAGGCGGTATGCAACGATTGTTGCTGCGAGATGCTCGCTGCGCTCCCGCTCGGACTACAAAGTCCAAGCTACATTTTTGGGCTATTCGCCCATGTGGCGGCGGTGGAAGCGAGCCCAGTTAGGGTCGTAGCCGCTATTGCCGAACAGGTACAGCATGATGGCCCGGGAGTAGCGGAACACCAACGGCGTGGCCACCAGCGTGAGGGCGGCCACCACCGACACGTACACCCACGTATCCGGGTCGCCGGCCAGGAAGTAGAGGGCGATGCCGACGGCGAAGAAAATGCCCACCGCGAAGCCGAAGCTGATGTACATGGCCCCGAAGTAGAAACCCGGCTCGGGCTCGTAGCTCAGGCCGCACACGGGGCAGGCGGCGGGCATGTCGGTAAACTTGGTGAGGCTGGTGGCGGGGTGCAGAAATAGGGCCCCCTCGTGGCAGCGCGGGCAGCGCAGGCCCAGCAGCGCCAGGGTGGAGGAGGTGTTCGCTGGTTCGGTTTCGGGTTCCATGGGCGGGGCGGCGGGGAAAGGCGTAAAAGTAGGGCCCCAGCAGCTGGGGCGGCCGCGTTCGGGGCGGGGGCGGTAGTTTTGGGTATGATGCCTTCCTCCGCACCCATCCGCACCGGCCTGTTGGCTTACGGCATGTCGGGCAAGCTGTTTCACGCGCCCTTCATTACCGCCCACGCCGGCTTCGAACTATCCGCCGTGGTTGAGCGCCACGACGCCCGCATGGCCGCCGACTACCCCTGCGTGCGCAGCTACCCCAGCGTGGCCGAATTCCTGGCCGACCCCGCCCTCGAGCTGGTCATAATCAACACTCCCAGCGGCCTGCACGTCGAGCAGGCCCGCCAGGCCCTGCTGGCCGGCAAGCACGTGCTCATCGAGAAGCCCGTGGCCGCCAAGGCCGCTGAGTGGCAGGCCCTGGGGGCCCTGGCCCAAGAGCAGGGCCGCCACCTGCTGGCCTACCAAAACCGCCGCTGGGACACCGACTTCGGGGCCGTGCGCCGCGTGGTGGAGAGCGGCCAGCTCGGCCAGCTCATCGAAGCCCACTTCCGCTACGACCGCTACAAGACGGCCCTGAGCCCCAAGCCTTTCAAGGAAACGCCCGGTCCCGCCGTGGGCCTGGCCTACGACCTGGGGCCCCACCTGGTGGACCAGGCCATTAGCCTGTTTGGGCGGCCGCTGGGCGTGCGCAAGGTGCAGGGCCACTACCGGCCCGGGGGCCTGATCGACGACTTTTTCAGCTTCCACCTGCGCTACCCCGCCGGCCTGAACGTGTGGCTGACGGCCGGCCTGCTGGTGGCCGCCCCCGGCCCGGCCTACGTGCTGCACGGCACCCGCGGCAGCTACCAAAAGGGCCGCACCGACCCCCAGGAGGCCCAACTGCTGGCCGGCCTGCGCCCCACCGACCCCGCCTACGGCCACGAGCTGCCCGGCAGCGACGGCCACCTCACCCTGGCGGGCCCCGACGATGGCCTGAGCACCCAGCCCGACCCGGCCCCCTCCGGAAACTATTTGGGCCTGTTCGACGCTGTGGCCCAAACCATCCGCCACAACCACCCCTACCCGGTGCGCGCCGACGAAGTAGCCTGGCAACTGGAAATCCTGGAACAGCCGGCCGAGGCGTAGCAGTTGGTCTGCTGGCCATCACGCAGCCGAAGTGCCTCTGTTGTTGACTAATCGGTAGTGGTCTGACCACGGGGTGTCCGGCGACTTTTTCAGTCGTCGGGCCACTCTGGCGGTTGAATGGGGCCCTGCCCAGTGATAAGAGTGGCCCGACGAAGCCCTGCGGGCAATTCGCCGGACCACCCCGTTTTAAGCCATTGTAATTTATATTTATAAGATTATCAAACAGCTATTTTACCTGTTTTGCCTGCTGCTGGGGCCCCTGGGGGCCCTGGCCCAGGTGCCGGCCGATACCGTGCGCCAGCCCCGCACCGTGGCCCTCGACACCGTGGCAGTGGCCCCGCAGGCCGTGGACACGCAGGGCTGGCTGCTGCTCGACCCCGACATCCGCGGGGAGCTGGGCGGGGCGGTGGCCAACCTCTACAACTTCAAGTTCGACCGCGCCGAGCGGCAGTTTCGGTCGCTGCGCCGGCGCTACCCGCACCACCCCATGCCCTACTTTTTGCTGGGCCTGAACGTGTGGTGGAAGATGATGCCCAGCAACTTCACCGACACGAAGTACGACCGGCTGTTCCTGGCCTACATGGATACGACCATTGCCCTGGCCAAGCGCCGCTACGACGCCGACGATAAGAACTACGAAGCCTGCTTCTTCCTGTCGGCGGCCTACGGGTTCGAGGCGCGGCTGTTTGGCGAGCGCAGCTCCTACGCCAAGGCCAGCCTCTACAGCAAGCGGGCCCTCAACTACCTGGAGCGCAGCCGCGAAGCCAACGGCCTCAGCCCCGAGTTTCTGCTCGGCCAGGGCCTGTTTAACTACTACGCCGACGTCATAACCGAGGCGCACCCCTGGCTAAAGCCCGTCCTGGTCTTTTTCCCGAAGGGCAACCGCGTGCTGGGTCTCCAGCAGGTGCGCACGGTGGCCACCGAGGGCTTCTACACCCGCACCGAGTCCAAGATCCAACTCGTTGATATGTTGGAGAGTACGCGCGAGAAAAACCCCATGGGGGCCCTGCAAATCTGCGCCGGCCTGCTGGCTGAATTTCCCGACAATGCCTACGTGCAGCGCGAGTACGCCAAGCTGTGCTTCGTGACGGGCAACATCGGGGCGGGCGAGGCCGTGAGCCGCCAGCTGCTCGACAAAATCAACTTGGGCCTGCCCGGCTACGAGGCCACCAGCGGGCGCTACGCGGCCTACTACATGGGCTACTACAACCAGTTCATCTACCACAACCTGACGGCCGCCAAGGACTACTACCTGCGCTGCATCGTATTCGCCGAAATCAGCAACCAAACCCAGCAGCGCTACTACTCCTACGCCAACGGCAACCTGGCCAAAATAGCCGTGCAGGAGCACGATGCCACCGCCGCCCGCCGCTATTACCAAGCCGTGCTCGACCACGCCGACAAAACCCTGCCCCTGCGCGCCGAGGCTCAGCAGTACCTCAAGCCGCGCAAAAAGTAGGGGCAATGGGGCTCCGGGGGAAGGCACGAGGAGTTATTCTAACGAAAAAAAACGGTCATGCTGCGCTGCGCTCAGCATGACCGGATTATTGACCAGGAAACTATCCTAGGGCCCCCGTGGCCCTAGTGCTGCGCCTGCTGCAACAGCCGCACGATGAGGCCGGTCCAGCCGGTTTGGTGGCTGGCGCCCAGGCCTTTGCCGTTGTCGCCGTCAAAGTACTCGTGGAAGAGCAGGTTGTCTTTGAAGTGCGGGTCGGTTTGCAGCAGCTCGGACTGGGCAAAGGCCGGGCGGCGGCGTCGGGGCCCCGCAGCAGCAGGCTGGCGAGGCGCTCGGCGAGGGCGGCGGCCACCTGGTGCAGGTTCAGCTCCTGGCCCGAGCCGGTGGGGTACTCAATGGTGAACGAGTCGCCGTAGTAGTGGTGGAAGCGCTGCAACGACTCGATGATGAGGTAGTTGACCGGAAACCAGATGGGGCCCCGCCAGTTCGAGTTGCCCCCGAACATGTCGGAGTCGGACTCGCCCGCCAGGTACGCCACCTCAAACGAGTTCTCGGTGGTGTGGTACTGGTAGGGCGCGGCCAGGTGGTGGCGCGAGAGCGAGCGAATGCCGTGGTCGCTCAGGAATTCCTGCTCGTCGAGCATGCGCGTGAGCACGTGGCGCAGGCGGGTGCGGCGCAGCAGGCTGAGGCGGTGGCGGGTAACCTGGCCGGGCAGTTGCAGCTGGCCCACGAGGGCGGCCAGGTGGGGCCGGTGGTTGAGCAGCCAGGTGGCCCGGGCCATGAACTGCGGCGCGGCCCCCAGCAGGTCATCGTCCAGTATTTCCACGGCGAAGAGCGGAATCAGGCCCACCATCGAGCGGATGCGCAGGCTCGTGCGCGAGTCGTCGGGGGCGTGCAGCACGTCGTAGTAAAAGTTGTCCTGCTCGTCCCAGAGGTTAAACTCGCCGCCGCCGCCGTGCGTCATGGCGTCGGCGATGTAGAGGAAGTGCTCGAGGAACTTGCTGGCCATGTCCTGGTACACGGGGTTGGTTTGTGCCAGCTCCAGGGCCATGCGCATCAGGTTGAGGGCGAACATGGCCATCCAGCTGGTGCCGTCGCTCTGCTCCATTTTGCCGCCCGTGGGCAGCGGCGAGCTGCGGTCGAACACCCCAATGTTGTCCATCCCCAGAAAGCCGCCCTCGAAGATGTTGCGCTCGTCGCGGTCCTTGCGGTTCACCCACCAGGTAAAAGTCATCACCAACTTCTGAAAAACGGCCTCCAGAAAGGCGTGGTCGCCCTGGCCACCGTTGAGCTTTTTGTCCATCTGGTACACCCGCCAGGTGGCCCAGGCGTGCACTGGCGGGTTCACGTCCTCAAACTTCCACTCGTAGGCCGGCATCTGGCCGTTGGGGTGCAGGTAGCCGTCCTTGCAGAGCAGCCGCAGCTGGCTCTTGGCAAATTCGGCGTCCACCGCCGCCAGCGGCAGGCAGTGGAAAGCCAAGTCCCAGGCCGCGTACCAAGGGTATTCCCACTTGTCGGGCATCGAGACGAGGTCGGCGTTGTGCAAATGCCGCCAGGTGGCGTTGCGGCCCCGGCGGCGGGCGGCGGGCAGCGGCGGCTCGGGGTGGGCGGGGTCGCCGTCGAGCCACTGGGCCACGTCGTAGTAGTAAAACTGCTTGCTCCAGAGCATGCCGGCGTAGGCCTGGCGCTGCACGTTGCGGGCATCGTCGCCCACTAAGCCCTCCTGCACGCAGTCGTAAAACACGTCGGCCTCCTGCCGGCGGGCGGCAAACACGTCCTCAAAATCAGCGAATGGGGCCCCCAGCTCGGCCTGGCTGAGGCGCAGGCGCACGGTGTAGCTCTGGCCCGGGGCCACGGTGGCGGTGTAGCAGGCGGCGGCCTTGGTGCCGCGCTGGGCGGGGTTCACGGCCCCGTCGTTGCCCTCCACCACGTAGCGGTTGATGCCATCTTTGTAGTACGCGCCGGTGGCGGGGTCGTAGGTAGGGCCCCCCAGCAGGTGCGCGTCGGGGTCGGTGCCCGGCTCGGGCACGGCCACGGGGCGGGTGTCGTTGTCGCAAAACAGCAGGGCGGCGGGGCCGTCGCAGTACAGCTGGTAGCGGCCCAGGGCGGGGTGCTCGGCGCGCACCGTGCCGGCGGGGCCGGCGGCCAGGGTGGGGCGGGCAGCGTCGTAGCCCCAGGCCCAGGTGTTGCGGAACCAGAGCTGCGGCAGGATGGCCAGCGGCGCGGCCACGGGGCCCCGGTTGTGGGCCGTGATGGAGACCAGCAGGTCGTCGGGCCCCGCCTTGGCGTACTCGATGAACACGTCGAAGTAGCGCCCTTCGTCGAAAATGCCGGTGTCAATCAGCTCGTATTCCGGCTCCTGGCGGCTGCGGGCGGCGTTTTCCCGGCGTAGTGCTTCGTAAGGAAACGCGGCTTGCGGGTACTTGTACAGCATCCGCATGTAGGAGTGCGTGGGCGTGCTGTCGAGGTAGTAGTAGGCCTCTTTCACATCCTCGCCGTGGTTGCCCTCGCCGTTGGTCAAGCCAAATAGGCGCTCCTTGAGCTGGTCGTCCTGCCCGTTCCAGAGGCCCACGGCGAAGCACAGGTACTGCTGGTCGTCCGAGATGCCGCCGAGGCCCTCTTCGCCCCAGCGGTAGGCGTAGGCGCGGGCGCGCTCGTGGGTGATGTGGCCCCAGGCGTTGCCGTCGGGGCTGTAGTCTTCGCGCACCGTGCCCCACTGGCGCTCAGTGAGGTAGGGGCCAAATTTCTTCCAGGGGGCCGTTTTCGCGGTGGCCGCGGCGAGGCGTCGTTGTTCTTCCATGTGGGTGGGCGCCGGGGCGGGGCAAGGGGCCTCGCCGGGTGGCGCGTTGCCGCAAAGAAACGCACCCCAGCGCACGGGGTTGCGCTGGCAGCCGGCTAAGCGCGAGTGTAGGGCGGCCACCAAAGGGCATCTAGGGGCCCGTGGTAGCGGTTTTGGCGGGCGCCGGCGCAAAAAATAAAGGGCGCAAAAAATGCGCGAACCGCTCCCAACGGGGTCCCATCTGGGCCCTTGCGCCGCCCCGCGGCCGTTGGCCAAAAAGCACCGAACTTGCCAGCCCGTTCCCATCCCAACGCCTCTTGTCCATGCGCAACTACTTGTACATCCTCGGGCTCGCCCTGCTCGCGGGCGCGGCCCACGCCCAGGCCCCCGCGGCCACTCCGGCCGCTACCGCCCAAGCAACCCCAGCCGCCGCCCGCGCGCTGCCGCTGTCGCCCCGGCAGCTATACCCCGGCCTGTTCGAGGCCGTGCAGCTCGGGCACGTGTACCGCGACGGCAAAACGTTTGTCGATGCGCTGCCCAAGGCCCCGGTGGCCACCATCGTGGCCGCCTACGCGCAGCAGCACCAGAAGCCCGGCTTCGACCTGAAAGCCTTCACCGACACCTACTTCCAGGCCCCGGTGGCGGGCACGGACATCTACCGCAGCGACGTGGCCGCGGGCCTGCGCGCCCACCTCGACACGCTGTGGACGGTGCTACAACGCCGGCCCGACGCCGCGGCCGTGACCCCGGGCTCGTCGCTGCTGCCGCTGCCGCACCCGTACCTGGTGCCCGGCGGGCGCTTCCGGGAGGTGTACTACTGGGATTCGTACTTCACCATGCTGGGCCTGGTGGACGCCCACCGCGTGGGCCTGGTGCGCGACATGGTGGACAATTTTGCTTACCTCATCGGGCGCTACGGCTTCATCCCGAACGGCAACCGCACCTACTACCTCACCCGCTCGCAGCCGCCGTTCTTCGCCCAAATGGTGGAGCTGTTGGCCACCGCCCAGGGCGACACCGTGCGCCGCCGCTACCAGGGGGCCCTGCTGGGCGAGTACGCCTACTGGATGGCCGGCGCCGATGCCGTGCGCGCCGGCACCGCCGCCGGCCCGGTGGTGCGCCTGCCCGGCGGGCCCTGCTGAACCGCTACTGGGACGCCAGCACCGAGCCCCGCGAAGAATCGTACGCCGAAGACGTGGCCGCCGCCAAGCTGAGCCGCCAGGCCCCGGCCGCGTTCTACCGCAACATCCGGGCAGCGGCCGCCTCGGGCTGGGATTTCAGCAGCCGCTGGTTTGGGCCCGATAATACGCTGGGTTCCATCCAAACCACCGATTTGGTGGCCGTTGATTTGAACTGCCTGCTCTACGGACTGGAGCAAACCATTGTCCGTGGCTACCGCCAGCAGGGCAACGCCGCGCAGGCCGCCGCCTTCGAGCAGAAGGCCACCCGCCGCGCCCAGGCCCTGCTGCAATACTGCTGGGACCCCGCCACCGGCTGGTTCCTCGACTACAACTGGCGCACCGGGCGGCGCTCGGCCCGCCCCACGCTGGCGGGCGTGTTCCCGCTGGCCCTGGGCTTGGCCCGCCCCGCCCAGGCCAAGCTGGTAGCAGCCGGTCTGGAGCGCGACTTCCTCAAGCCCGGCGGCCTCGTGACCACGCCCCTGCGCACCGGCCAGCAGTGGGACGCGCCCAACGCCTGGGCCCCCTTGCAGTGGATGGCCATCAGCGGGTTGCGCCAGTACAACCAGCCCGCCCTGGCCCGCACCGTGGCCCTGCGCTGGAGCGCCCTGAACGCGCGCGTGTTCACCCAAACCGGTAAGCTGCTGGAGAAATACAACGTGCTGGACGTGAACACCGCGGCCGGCGGCGGCGAGTACCCGCTGCAAGACGGCTTCGGCTGGACCAACGGCACGCTGCTCTGGCTTCTGAACCGCTACCCCGAAGCCGGTAAGCCGCTGTAGGTTTTAGTTGTTACCGGGTTGATGTAAGTGGCGAAGCCCGTACCACCAAGCTGATCTTGGTGGTACGGGCTTCGCCACTTACATCAACCCGACAATGAATAACTGATAACGAATAGGTTAGGCGGCAGTGGGAAGGATGTCGTCGTCGTCGAGCACGATGGGCTCCATGCGCGGCACCAGCGTAAACATCAGCACCCAGGCCACCAGGTAGGCCCCGCCGCAAATCAGAAACATGATGAAGTAGGCCTTGTCGAGCTGGCCGATGGCCTCGTAGTGCACAAACATGCGCTTCTGCACCAGGGCCGTGAGGGCAATGCCGCCCAGGCCCCCGGCCATGCCGCCAATGCCCGTGACGGAGGCCACCGCCCGCTTCGGAAACATGTCCGACACGGTGGTGAAGATGTTGGCGCTCCAGGCCTGGTGAGCCGCCGCGGCAATGCCAATCACGCCTACGGCCAGCCACATATTGGTTTCGCCCAAATACTGCGCAAATACAATCGGGAACACGCAGAAGGCAATGAGGAGCATGGCCGACTTGCGGGCCTGAAACGCGGGCAGGCCGCGCTTGATAAAGCCCAGCGGCAGGTAGCCGCCGCCCACGCTGCCCAGGCTCGAAAGCAAGTACACGGCCGCCACCGGCAGGGCAATGCCCGTGCCCGTGAGGTGGTACTGCTTGCCCAAAAAGTCGGGCAACCAGAACAGGTAGAACCACCAGATGGGGTCGGTGATGAACTTGCCAATCACGAACGCCCAGGTTTGGCGGAAGCCCAGCAGGCGGCCCCACGAGGCCTTGGGTTTCTCCTCCACCACACCCTCGGCGGGCAGGCCGGTGGGAATGTCGGCGTTGATGTAATCGAACTCGGCTTTGCTGAGCTTGGAGTGAGTGGCCGGCGTCTCGTAGTGCTTGTTCCACAGCAGCAGCCACACGAAGCCCAGGGCCCCGGTGATGACGAACGCCCACTGCCAGCCGATGGTGACGGCGATGAGCGGCACGGTGAGCGGGGCAATGATGGCCCCCACGTTCGAGCCCGAGTTGAAGATGCCCGTGGCCAGGGCCCGCTCGCGCTGCGGAAACCACTCGGCCGTGGTTTTGATGGCCGCCGGGAAGTTGCCGGCCTCCGTAATGCCCAGAAACGCCCGCGCCACCCCGAAGCCCAACGTGCTGCTAACCAGCGCGTGGCCCATGGCCGCCAGGCTCCACAGAGCCGTCGAGAGGGCATAGCCTTTCTTGGTGCCCAGCTTGTCGATGATGCGGCCCGCGCCCACCATGCCCACTGCGTAGGCCAGCTTAAAGGCAATTTCGATGTTGGCGTAGTCGCCCGCATTCCAGCTGAACGCCTTCTCCAGGTAAGGCTTCAGCAGCGAGATAACCGCCCGGTCGAGGTAGTTGATCGTGGTGGCAAAAAACACCAACGAACAAATGGTCCAGCGGTAGCGGCCAATGCCGGGGGCGGCGGCCACGGGTGGGGGCGGTGAGCTGCGAAGGGCGGGATTCATGGGCGGAAGGTCATTTAACAGTTAGCATTTAATATTTAGCAGTAATTAACGGGCAATAAATCAGGGTTTTGACCGCCAGCTACCGGTTTGTTAAATGGTAATTGTTAATTGTTAAATGAGGAAAGAAACTGCATGAGCGGGGCCACGTGCCCGGTAATCGTGGCCGGGTCGGCCGCACCCTTAAAGAGCTGCGAGCCAATGCCCACCGCATTCACGCCGGCCCCGAACCACTCGCTCAGGCTCGCGGTGGTGGGCTCCACGCCACCGGTCACCATCAGCGGCACCTGGGGCATGGGGCCCCGCAGCGCGCGCACGTAGTCGGGCCCCACGAGGTTGCCGGGGAAGATTTTGACCAGGCCCGCGCCGAGCTGCTGGGCGGCGTAGATTTCATTGGGCGTGAGGGCCCCCGGCACCCAGGCCACGCCGTGGGCGCGGCAGGTACCGGCTACCTCGGCCGTGGTTACGGGCTGTACCACGAAGGCAGCCCCGGCCCCGATGAAGCGCTCGGCATCGGCCGCGGTGTAGATGGTGCCGATGCCGAGGATTAGCTCGGGCAATTCGGTGGTGAGTTTGGCTAGTTCCTGGAAAACCTCGAAGGCCTGGAGGCCCCGGTTGGTGAACTCAAACACCCGCACGCCGCCCGCGTAGCAGGCCCGCACCACGTCCTGGGCGTGGGCCGCGTCAGCGTGGTAAAAAACGGGAACCAGCGGCGCTTGCAGCGTGCGGGCCACCACATCGGCGGCAGAGAATTGGGGCATGGGCCTTGGCAAAGGATAAACGATTGTGCGAAGATGACCTAATCCGGGGCCCGGTCCTAGAAAAAACGCCGGGAACGTTTGCGGTAGCCGGCCTCCTACGGGCCCCTAACCATCAGCGCAACAGCCGCCCGGTGGTGTTGCCCGCCACAATGTGCTCCACCTCCGCCGCCGATACCAGGTTAATGTCGCCGGCGATGGTGTGCTTCAGCGCCGAAGCTGCCGTGGCGAAAGCCAGGGCCCGCGCCGGGTCGGCGGGGTGCACCGTGGTGCCGTAGATGAAGCCGGAGATGAACGAGTCGCCCCCACCGATGCGGTCGATGACCGGCGCGATGTCGTAAGGCGCTGTTTCGTAGTACTCGCCGCCCTGGTACAGCAGCCCCCGGATGCGCTCGTGCGAGGCGCTCTGGGTCTCGCGCTTGGTGGCGATGACCTGCTTGATTCGAGGGAAGCGCGCGATGAGCTGTTCGGCCATCGACACAAAGGAATTAGAGGCCCCGGCGGCGGGCTGGATGCCGAACAGGTCCTCAGCGTCGCCCTCGGTGCACACCACTAGGTCGCAGCCGGCCACTAGGGGCGGCATCACGTCCTGCGCCCGCTGGCCGTATTGCCACAGGTTGCGGCGGTAGTTCACGTCGGCCGACACGGTGAGGCCGCGGCGGCGGGCTTCGGCAATGGCCTCGCCGCAGGCCTGCGCCGTGCTGGCCGAAATAGCCGGCGTGATGCCTGTCCAGTGCAGCCAGCGGGCGTTGTCCAAAATTTTAGCCCAATCAAACGCCGCCGGGTTGAGGTGGGCGAAGGATGATTCGGCCCGGTCGTACACGATGCGGCTGGGGCGCAGCGAAGCCCCCACTTCCAGAAAGTACAGGCCCAGCCGCCCGTTTTCGCTGAACACGCAGTGCTGCATGTCCACGCCGTAGCGCTGGAAGTGCTCGGCTGCGGCGTGGCCCAGCGGATTGGCGGGGAAGCAGCCGGCGTGCGCGGCGGGCTGGCCCAGCTGCACCAGGGCGGCGGCCACGTTGGCGTCGCCGCCGCCATAAGTCACGGCCAGGGCCGGGGCCTGGGTCAGCCGCTCGTGGTTCGGCGGCGAGAGCCGCATCATGATTTCGCCGAACGTCACGATTTGCTTCATACTTGATAATTAGATTGTTGGGGATTGAATTATTGGTAGTTGGGCGGCGCAAGCGTGTACCACCAAGCTGTGCTTGGCCTCGCGTATGCTGCCCGTGGGGGCCCTGGGGCGAGGCCAAGCACAGCTTGGCGGTACACGCTCGCGCCGCTTAACTGCCGGCAAATATGGGTTAAGCGTGCGCCTGCTCCGCCACGGGCTGCGCCGCCGGGGCCCCTTGCTCGAAGCCAAAGTACGCCTTGGCGTTGCGGTAGCTCACGTTTTCCACCACTTCGCCCAGCCAGGGCATGATTTCGGCGGGTAGCTCGCCATTCGCTACGTCGTTGCCCAGCAGGTTGCACAGGATGCGGCGGAAGTACTCGTGGCGCGGGTAGCTCAGGAAGCTGCGCGAATCGGTGAGCATGCCCACGAAGCGGCTCAGCAAGCCCATGTTGCTCAGGGCATTGAGCTGCTTTTCCATGCCATCTTTCTGGTCCAGGAACCACCAGCCGGAGCCGAACTGCACCTTGCCGGCCACCGAGCCGTCGTTGAAGTTGCCAATCATCGTGGCAATCAGCTCGTTGTCGGCGGGGTTGAGGTTATAGATGATGGTCTTGGCCAGCCGGTCCTGGCTGTCGAGCCGGTCGAGGAAGCGCGAGAGGGCCCGGCCCTGGCCAAAGTCGCCGATGGAGTCCCAGCCCGTGTCGGGGCCCAGCTGGCGCAGGGCGCGCGAGTTGTTGTTGCGCAGGGCCCCCAGGTGGAACTGCTGCGTCCACCCTTTCTCCCAGTCCAACTCGGCCAGGAAAATCAGCATCGCCGACTTCAACTGGTTGATTTCGAACGTGTCCAGCTCGTAGCCGCCGCGCGCTTTGGCAAAGGCCGCCGCGGCTTCGCCCTCGGTGTAGTCGGCGGCGTAGAGGTGCTCCAGGCCGTGGTCCGACAGGCGGCAGCCGTGGGCGGCGAAGTAGTCGTGGCGCTGGCGCAGGGCCCCCAGCAGGTCGGCGTAGGTGTGGATTTCGACGCCCGCCGCCGCGCCCAGCCGGTCGAGGTACTGGTTGTAGTCGGCCGCTTCCGGCGTCATGGCCTTGTCGGGGCGGAAGGTGGGCAGGATGCGCGTGGCCAGGCTGCTAGCGGCCAGGGCCCGGTGGTGTTCGAGCGCGTCGGCGGGGTCGTCGGTGGTGCACACGGTTTCCACGCGCATTTTGGCTAGCAGGCTTTGCACCGAAAATTCGGGCGTGCGCAGCTGGGCATTGCAGGCGTCGTAGATGCGGCGGGCGCTGTTTTTATCGAGCAGCTCGGTGATGCCGAAGTAGCGCTGCAACTCCAGGTGCGCCCAGTGGTACAAGGGATTACGCACGGTGAAGGGCACCGTTTCAGCCCACTTCTCAAACTTCTCCCAGTCCGAGGCGTCGCCCGTGATGAAGCGCTCGTTCACGCCGTTGGCCCGCATGGCGCGCCACTTGTAGTGGTCGCCGTAGAGCCACACCTGCGTCAGGTTGTCGAACTGCCGGTCCTGGGCAATCTGGTCGGGCGGCAGGTGGCAGTGGTAGTCGATGATGGGCTGCGTAGCGGCGTGCTGGTGGTAGAGCTGGCGCGCCGCGTCGGTTTGCAGCAGGAAATCGTCGTTCAAAAAGGGCTTCATAAGGTCAGTTATTAATTAGCAGTTATCAATTAACAGTGAGCAGTGAACCGGGCCCCCAGGCCGTCATGCCCATCTGGCGCCCGCGCAGCCGAAGCATCCCTACCGCTTCGTTAAATCAATTGGATTACTTGTGCAGTAGAGATGCTTCGCTCGCGGACGCCAAATGGGCATGAGGCCTGGGGATTGCCTGTATCTGTATGTTGTAGAGGCTACAAAGAAACGCCCCGCTTCCACGGGATGAAATCCTCCTGGCCGTGGCGCACGGCGCTGACCTCGGTTTCGCCGCTAGCCACGCGCACCAGGTAGTCGAGGATACGCTCGCCGGCCTGCTCGATGGTTTCCTCGCCGTCGATGACGGTGCCGGTGTTCAGGTCGATGATGTCGGGCATGCGCAGGGCCAGCTTGGTGTTGGAGCTGACCTTGACGACGGGGGCCACGGGGTTGCCGGTGGGCGTGCCCAGGCCAGTGGTGAACACCACAATGTTGGCGCCCGAGCCCACCTCGGCGGTGGTGCTTTCCACGTCGTTGCCGGGTGTGCAGAGCAGGTTCAGGCCGGGCTGCGTCACCAGTTCGGGGTAGTCGAGCACGGCCACCACCGGCGACGAGCCCCCCTTACGGGCCGCCCCGGCCGACTTCATGGCGTCGGTAATCAGCCCGTCGCGGATGTTGCCCGGCGAGGGGTTCATGTCGAAGCCCGAGCCCACGGCCACGGCGCTATCACTGTAGGCTTTCATCAGCGAGGTGAAGCGGTGGGCCGTTTCGGGCGTCACCGAGCGGTTCACGATTTCCTGCTCCACGCCGCACAGCTCCGGGAATTCGGCCAGGATGACGGAGGCCCCGAGGGCCACCAGCACGTCGGAGGCGTGGCCCAGCGCGGGGTTGGCCGAAATGCCCGAAAAGCCGTCCGAGCCGCCGCACTCCAGGCCCAGCGTGAGCTTGCTGAGGGGCGCGGGCTGGCGGCGCTGGCCGTTGGCCTGCATCAGGCCCACGAAGGTTTGGCGCAGGGCCTGGCTCACCAGCGTTTCCTCGGTGCCCAGCTGCTGCTGCTCCAGCACGAAGAGGGGCTTGCTAAAATTGGGGTCGCGCTTGGCGATTTCGGCTTGCAGCATGGCCACTTGCGCGTTCTGGCAGCCCAGGCTGAGTACGGTGGCGCCGGCCACGTTGGGGTGCGTGATGTAGCCGGCCAGCAGGCCGCACAGCGTCTGCGCATCTTGCCGGATGCCGCCGCAGCCGCCCTCGTGGGTCAGGAAGTGCACGCCGTCCACGTTCGGGAACAGGCGCGGCTTGGGGGCCCCGTTCAGGGCCCCGGCCAGGTCGGCCTGCAAGATTTCCTCCACCGACTTGCCGGCCTGCATCAGCTCGATCAGGGCCTGGGTTTGGGGCTGGTAGCTCTTGCGGCGGCCGTAGCCCAGGTCGTCTACCAAGGCCTCTTGCAGCACCTGAATGTTGCGGTTCTCGCAGAACACCAGCGGCACCACCAGCCAGTGGTTGGCGGTGCCCACACGCCCGTCGGCCCGGTGGAAGCCCTGGAAAGTGCGCCCCTGCCAGTGCGTTACGTCGGGGGCCGCCCAGGGGGCCCGGGTCTGGCCTTCCTCGTAGGTGTCGGTGGCGTGCTGGATGTTGGCGGTGGTGAGCAGGCCGCCGGCGGGCACGGCCTGGCGCATGCGGCCCACCAGCACGCCGTACATGGTCACGGCGTCGCCGGGGGCCAGCGGGTGCATGGCCAGCTTGTGCTTGGCCGGAATGGCGGCCGTGGTGGTCACGGTGAAGCCGCCGGCCGTCACGGGCGTGCCGATGGGTAGGTCCGTAAGGGCCACCAGCACGTTATCGGCAGGATGGATTCTCGCAACCAGGTGTTTCATAACGAATTGAGCGAGCTAGAATAATAAACCAGGAAGGCTGCTGAGCGTCGGATGTACGTATTTGCTACGTATCAGCCCGCCGCAAAGGTGCCCCCGGGGCCCCAGAGTGCCCAGGGCCGCCGGGCAAAAAGGCCAACCCCGGAGCGGTTTATCGGGTATTGTAAAACGGATTGGCACTTCTTTTAACGTGCGCACGGCAACGGAGTGCCACGCCGTTTTACAAGGCTGGCGCGGGCACGGCGCGGCCCAGCAGGGCCCCCACGGCGGCCGGGGCCCCGTGCGTCAACAGCAGGGCCAGGTGCTGGGTTACGGCGGCCGTGAAGCCGGGCAGGGCCCCCAGGTCTTGGCCCCACAGCGACACGTTGGCCAACGCGCTGGCAGTGAGCATGTGCACGGGCAGGCGCTGCCACAAATCGGCGAAGTAGCCGGCTTGCTCGTCGTTGATGGGGTAGGGGGTGCCGTCGGGCAGGCGGCCGTGCCAGGTGCCTTTTTCGTCCTGCGTTTCGCCCCGCATAAATAGCAGGTACGCCGCCCAGCCCAGGGCCACGTACTGCGGCACGGCCCCGAACTGCCGGCTGTAGTGCACCAGCGTGGGCACCACGCGCAGTTGAAGCTTGGCGCTGTAGTTCAGGGTGATGGCCAGCCAGCGGTGCTCCACGGCGGGGTTTTGGAAGCGGTCGAGTACTTGCAGGCCAAAGCGCTGGCCCACTTTTTCGTCGATGGGGTAGGGGATGCCGGGCAGCAGGTCGGCCAGCATCAGGTTTTGGACGAACGAGGCCATGTTGCGGTCATCCATCGCCGCGCGCACCGTGCCAAAGCCGGCCAGCACCGCCAGCCCGCAGCTCAGTGTGTGCGTACCGTTGAGCAGGCGCAGTTTCAGTTCCCGAAACAGCGTGATGTCGGGTTGAATGAAAATACCGGGGTCGGCGGGTGCGAAGCTCAGCACCTGCCGCACCCGCTCGCCGCCCTCGATGGCCCACAGGCGGTAGGCCTCGGCGCTGATGAGCAGCTCGTCGGCGTAGCCCAGCTCGGCATGCAGCGCGGCCAGGGCCCCGGGGGCCGGCGCGCCGGGCACAATGCGGTCCACCAGCGAGTTGCAGCAGTCGTTGGCCGTGTCCAGCCAGTGCAGGAAATCGGGCCCCAGGGCCTGGCGCTCGGCCAGGGTGCGCAAAATGGCGCGCAGCTTGGTGCCGTTTTCGGGCACCAGCTCGGTGGGCACGATGACCAACCCCTTATCCGGGGCCCCCTCGAAGGCTTGGAACCGGGCCCACAGCACGGCCAGCAGCTTGCCCGGGAACGAGCGCGGCGGTGCGGCGTGAATGTCTTCGCCGTCAAGTAGTTCAAGGCCTACTTCGGTGGTGTTGGAGATGACCACTTGCAAATCGGGGTTGCTGGCGAAGGCCAGTACCCCGGCCCATTCGCTGCGGGCCGACAGCACCCGGCTGATGGCGGCGCACACCACGTTCTCGGCCACGGCCTGGCCGTCTTCCATGCCCCGCACGCACACCGTGTACAGGCCCCCCTGGCGGGCAAAGGCGCCAGCGTCGCCCCCATCGGTGGACTTCACGACCACCACGCGGCCGTTGAACAGGCCCTGGCGGTTGGCCTTGTCGATGAAAAAATCGGGCAGTCCGCGCAGCAGCACGCCCGTGCCGAATTGTAGTACTTTTTCGGGGAGGCTGAGCAGGGCCGGATCGGGCAGTGCTACGGCGGCGCTGGCGGCGCCGGTCCGCAACAGGTCGGGCGTTAGAATAGGCATCATCGGAAATTAGAATAAAGCGCCGGCTACTGGCCGGTGGGGTTTGGCTTGTTTTTGCTGCCACTTGGGGTAGTCCTGGGCCAGGAGCTTTGCGGGCCAGGTGCCGGCCGCGCCCCCGGCAACTGCCCCAAGCTAGGGCAAGGCAATATTACCCCCGGTTGGGGGCCCATAAACCGCAAAAGCCCCACCGGGCCCTATTTATTCGCGCAAACGTTTCTAGCAAGGTTTCCTAAACGGTCAGGTTTGAGTTAAAATATTTCTACGTTGCTCCCAAAACGAAAAGCCCCGCTGAATAACGGCAGCACCTCAATTAAACGGTGATGCCAAACCTCAGCGCTGGAGGTGCTTTCGCAGCTATTTAGGAAGTCTGAAAATTCAAAATTGACCGCCATGCAGCGCGCAGCGCAGCATGACGTGTTGCCGAAGCCCTAAATGAAGCTTCTTAACTTATTTCTTGATGGCCGCGAGCCGGGCTGGGAAGGCCGATTCGCCGGTTAGGTTTTGCAGCACGAGGCCCGTTACGCCGTGGCTTTCCAGGGCGTGGCCATAGTAGGTGGGGCGGTTGGGGCCCCAGCGCACCGAGCTGTTGCGCACGGTGATGTTGGTGGCGGTGTCGAAGTAGAAGCCCGCCGTTTGGCCCGGCACGAGGCCCGCGGCTTGGCTGGGCCGCCGGTCGTACACGCCGCCGGCAATGGGCGTGGTTTTGTTGAGTTGCACGTCTACCTGGTCGAAGTAGATGCCCGCCACCCTATCGGCCGTTTCGCCGCTCACGTAGATGCCGTTCTCGCTCTGGCACTTCACGTTGCTGAAAAAAATGTTCGTTACCGCGCCCACTTTGCCCTCGGTTTGGCCCGGGGGAAAACGCCAGCCGGCGTCCTTGTTGTTGCCGGGGGCCCGGCGGTAGGCCGTCACGTAAATGGGCTCGGCCTTGCCCCACCACACGTCGGAAAACAGGTGCGACTCGACAAGGAGGTTGGAAAACAGCACGTTGTCCACGGTGCCTTCGTCGCGGTTCTGGATGCCCACGCCCCGGTTGCTGGCCCTCACGATGCAATTGTCGAACACCACGTGGCCGATGCGGTCCACGTTTTCGGAGCCGATTTTGATGGCGCAGGAGCGCGAGGTCATCGTGCAGCCCGTGACGGTGATGTTCTCGCAGGGCCCAAACTCAACGTACTCGCGCCGGTTTTTCAGGCAGATGCAGTCGTCGCCCGATTCGATGTAGCAGTTGGCGATGCGCACGTTCTTGCTGTGGTCCAGGTCGATGCCGTCGCTGTTGCGCACTTTCAGGCTGTTGAGCAGGGTAATGTCGGAAATGGCCACGTCGTCGCAGCCCACCAGGTGCAGCGTCCAGTAGGCCGAGTTGCGGATGTGCAGATCGCGGATGCGCAGCCCTTTCACGCCCACCAGCGTCAGCAGGTGCGGGCGCGGGTCGGTGCCCACAAAGGGCTTCAGCTCGTAGGAGTCGTCCAGCTCCGCGCCCATGAAGGAAACGCCGTTGCCGTCGAGCGTGCCGCCGCCGCACAGTGTGACATACTCCAGGTTTTCGCCCCCGATCCAAATAGTGCCCTCGCCCCGGTTGGCCCGGAAGGCGCTTTTCTGGTATACCCGCGGGTCGGGGTTGGCCCGCACCGTGGCCCCGGTTTCCACGCAAAACTCCACGCGCGACTTCAAATCAAACGGCCCGGCCAGAAACGTGCCGCCCGCCGGCACCAGCACGCGCCCGCCGCCGGCCGCCGCGCACGCGTCGATGGCCCGCTGCAAAGCCCCAGCGTCGTCCGTTTTGCCGTCGCCCAGGGCCCCAAAGTCGCGGACATTGAAGGGCCCCCGCGCTGGAGCCACCGCCGCCGGTGAAAGGCTGGCAGCGGTGCCGGTGCTGGTGGTGGGCTGCTCGACCCGGCAGGCCAGCAGGCCCCAGGCCAGGCTAAGGCACAAGAGAAGAACGGATAGACGCATTAAAGAAGAATTTGGAGCCTGTTTGAAGAGCGGAAGGTAATGGCAAATAGTATTGTCATGCTGAGCGCAGCCGAAGCATCTCTCCACCAGCAGTAATCATGAGTAGTGGTGCAGCAGAGATGCTTTGACTCCGCTCAGCATGACCGTCTGATAACTTCCTGAACAGCCATTTATATCAGTTAGCGGAGAGGCCCGAGGGCCAGCTTTGCTTTTCGCTCGCCCACTTTTTGGCGGGCGCGGCTTGCAGGTCCAGCTCCAGTTTGCCGCCCTGCATCAGGTCGGCGTGGCGGAGGAAGTTGCGGGCGTAGGGCCGGCCATTCCAGCGCACGGCGGCAATGTACTGGGCCCCGGGGCTGGCGCGGTGGCTGATGATTTCCAGGCGCTTGCCGGCTGGCAATTGCACGCTGGTGCGCGCAAACAGCGGCGCGCACAGCAGGTACTCGCCCGAAACCGGGTCGAGCGGGTAGAAGCCCAGGGCCGCAAACACGTACCAGGCCGACATCTGCCCGGCGTCGTCGTTGCCGCTCAGGCCGCCGGGGCCGTCGCTGTACTCCTCGGCCAAAATGCGGCGCACCTGCTGCTGGGTTTTCCAGGGCGCGGCGGTGTAGTTGTACATGAACGGGATTTGGTGGCCGGGCTCGTTGCCGTGCCAGTACTCGTTTTTGGTGAACAGGGTGTCGAGGGCCGCTTCCAGCCGGGCGGGGCCCCCCATCAGCCGGGCCAGGCCGGGCACGTCTTGCGGCACGTAGAACGTGTACTGGCGCGGCGTGCCTTCGGTGATGTACGGCTCGCGCACGTCGGGCCGGAACGGGGCCCCCCAGCGGCCGTCGGCGTGGCGGCCCCGCACCAGGCCCACGGTCGGGTCGAACACCCGGCGGTAGCCCTGGGCGCGCTTGGTTAGGGTGTCATAATCGGCGGTTTTGCCCAGGCCCTTAGCTACTTGCGCCAGGGCGTAGTCGTCGTAGCCGTATTCAAGGGTGCGGCTCACCTGCTCCTTTTTGTGGAAGGCTTCCTGCACGCTGTCCTCCAGCGGCACGAAGCCGTAGCGCAGGTAGGAGGGCAGGGCCCGGCGGCCCTTGCCGTTGGCGTAGTCGGCGGGGCCGGCCTGGTCGAAGGCGTTCTGGCGCATGAGGCGGTAGGCCGCCGGCACATCGTAGCCGCGGATGCCCTTGGCGTAGGCCGAGGCAATGAACGCTGTGCCGTGGTCGCCAATCATGGCCGAGGTGTAGCTGTTCCAGCACGGGAAAATCGGCAGCCAGCCGCCCTGCTGGCCTTTCAAAATGAGAGAGTTCACCAGGTCATTCACCAGTGCCGGCCGCAGTATTTCATAGAGCGGCAGCTCGGCCCGGTAGATGTCCCACATCGAAAAATCGTCGTAGTAATTGCCTTTTGGCAGCTTCTTATTCTGGTAGTTGCCGGCAAATACTGGGTAGGTACCGTCCACATCGTTGAACAGCCGGGGCTGCTGCATGGTGTGGTACATAGCGGTGTAGAAGATGCGCTTATCCCGCTCCAGCGCGGTTTCCACTTGAATCTGGCCCAGGGCTTTTTGCCAGACGGCCTTGTTCTGCGCCAACAGCGCGGCAAAGTCCCAGCCCGGCACCTCGGCCGCCAGGTTGCGCCGGGCCCCTTCCAGGCTGCTGAACGAGGTGCCCACGCGCAGGCGCAGCGTCTCGCCCTTGGCCACCTTAAAACCCAGAAACGCGCCCAGGTCCTTCTGGTCCTTCAGGCTTAGGGCCCCCGAAGCGCGCCCGCCGCTGAACGTGCCGCCCCGGGCCCCGCGCCGCTCCAGCTGCACCACAAAGTAGCCGCTGAAGCCCGCCGGCTGCCCCCAGCCCTGGTAAATGCGGTGCGCCGGGTTGTAGCCCCACACCTCGCCCTTCGCCGCATTCACCTGCACGAAGCCCTGGCCCTGGTCGCTATTGGGCGCGACGAGCACGTACAAGCTATCCGCCTGCTCAGCAGTGAATTGCAGCATGGCGCAGCGCGGGGTCGCCGTCATCTCGGCCCGCAGCCGGTACTTCGGCAGGCTGACTTGGTAATAAGCTGGCGTGGCCGTTTCGGTGCGGTGCGAAAAGCCAGCGGCGTAGGCCGCCGCCTGGGTCCGCAGCCGGCCCGTGATGGGCATAATTGTAACGCTGCCGTAGTCCTGGGTGCAGGAGCCGCTGAGCCAGTGGCTGGCCCGGAAGCCGGTCAGCAGCGAGTCGCGGAAGTAGTAGGGGGCCTGGCATTTGGTTTCCGAGGGCCGGGTTTGGGGCGTCCACTGCGTCATGCCGAAGGGCGTGCCCACGGCCGGGATGGTGTTGGCCAGGTGCTCGGTGCCCTCGCCGTGCTTGAGGGCCCCCAGGGTGGTGCTGGCGGCCGTGCCGGCCAGTGGCTGCACGTAGCGCACCAGGTCGGGCGCCTGGGCCACGGCGGCTGGTAGGGGCCCCAGCAGGCCAAGGCAGAGTAGGAGGGTAGGGGCTTTCAGGGAGGGTAGGAAATTTATTGTTCAGGCAGTGAGGCAACACGGTGAACGACTTTGCACTACAGCGGCCGCTTCGCCTTGGCCGCGACCACCAGCAGCGCCTGCTGCTTGCTCATCGGCGTCATCAGCTAGCCCCGTTGCATCTGCAAGGCTACTACCGACAGCGCCGGCGCGCTTGATACAGCCACGTCTTGCAAAGTCAGCTTTTGCTATTGTCGAATATGAAAGCCGGTTGGTGGCCGGCGCTCTTATAGTAACGCCTACGTTTTTTAGCTGATTTTAAAAGCGTAGGCGATGGACTGGGTGCCCTGCGCCGGCAGCACCACGCGGAGGCCCTGCGCCGTGCGCTCAAACTTCAGCGGCTGGCCGTGGCCTAGCAGCTCCACCCGGCTCACTTCCTGGGGGTGGTGCGGGCTGCCCGCCGCCAACGACTTGATGAGTAACTGGCCGTCGGTGGGCCAGCCCAGGGCCGTGGCGTACAGCACCGGGCCCTTGGTAGCAAAGCGAATGTCTTGAGCCCCAAAGGCTTTGCCCTTGCCTTCGTTGAAGCCCTGGGCGCTGAGCGGCGCAGTGGCTTCCTGGGCCGGGCCCTCGCCAAATAGCTTCCAGGGGCGGGTGCCAAAGATGCTCTCGCCGTTGGTATGCATCCAGGCGGCAATGCCTTCGACAATGGCGCGCTCCTGGTCGTCGATGGTGCCGTCGCCGCGCACGGGCACGCTCAGCAGCAGGTTGCCGTTTTTGCTCACCACGTCAATCAGGGTGTGCACCACGGTTTGGGCGCTTTTGTAGCCGTGCTTATCGTAGATGCGGCGGTCGTAGTGCCAGCTGCCGAGGCAAGTATCCGTTTGCCAGGGCAGGGGCTCAATCTTGTTGCTTTGGCCGCGCTCAATGTCCCAGACCATGCACTGGCGCTGCTGCTCGTTTAGAATTTTCCCGTACACCACCGCCTCTAGCTTGCCGCCGTGGCGCGCCATGCTGGTGTTGTACATGTGGGCGGCAATGCGCAGCCCCGCATCGCTAATGGGCCAGAGCGGCAGCGCCGTATCGTCGAAATACACCAAGTCGGGCTGGTACTTATCGAGCAGCTCGATGGTGCGGTTGTAGAACTTCTCGCAGTACGCTTTCGGCGGCACGGTCACGCCTTTTTCCCAGTCCCACTGTATTTTGCCTTCGAGGCTGCCCTCGCCCAGCGGGTGGTTTTGGGCGTAAAGGTCCTGCGGGTTGTAGCCCTGCCACCAAGTGCCTTTGCCAGCCGCGGCCAGCGTATTGCCATCGTAGGGCACCCCGGCTAGGGGCCCCGTTTTGTCGGCGCGCTGGGCCGTTTCGTACCAGCTCCAGGCGTGGGAAGCGTGCACGCTCACCCCGAAGCGCAAGCCTTGCTTTTTCGCCGCCTTGGCCCAGCCGCCGATGAGGTCTTTCTTGGGCCCCAGGCGGGTTGAGTTCCAGGGTTGGTGCGTGCTATCAAATAGGTCGAAGTTGTCGTGGTGGTTGGCCAGCGCCATGAAGTACTGCGCCCCTGCCCGCTTGTACAGGGCCAGCAACTCATCGGGCTGCCAGTTCTCGGCCTTCCATTGGTTGATAACGTCCTTGAAGCCAAACTTCGACGGGTGCCCGTACTTCTGCACGTGGTACTTGTAGTTGTCGCTGCCCTCCTCGTACATGCCGCGGGCGTACCAGTCGCCGTGCTCGGCCTGGCACTGGGGCCCCCAGTGCGCCCAGATGCCAAACTTGGCATCCCGAAACCACTCGGGCGCGCGGTATTGCTGCAACGACTCCCAAGTGGGCTGAAACTTGCCCGGAACGGAGGTGTTGGAGTCAAAAAATGGCCGAAACTTGCCCAGCGCCTGGGTTGCCAAGGCTGCTGGCACTACGGAGGCCAGGCCTTTTACGATGGAGCGTCGGTTCATGGTAGCGAATAAAAGGGGGGTAGGAAGGTAGCGGGGCCCGTGCAAATAAGTCCGGTCCGGGCCAATCATTTGCTGGGGGTCTTCCTCTTTGCACAACCGGTGCGACGACTTCAGTCCAGAAGGAGGGGCAGTACAGCGAAACGGCCGCCCCTCCCCCGGCGGTTGCCTGCTGGGGAGGGCGCGGCCGCCTGCCTGTTCTATGTATTAAGGCAACGAAGCTGCTGCTCAGTAGCCCGGGTTTTGTGGGAAGTCGCCGCGGTTCAAGTCAATCTGGGTTTGGGGGATGGGACGCAGCAGGTTGGTGGGTTTCAATCGGTTGAATTTAGCCAGCTCCTTATTGTAAAGATTGCCGCGCTCCAGCAGCTTGCCCGTGCGCTTCAGCTCGTACCAGCGCAGCTCTTCGCCAAACAGCTCGCGGGCGCGTTCGTCCAGGATATTGTCGATGGTGATGCTGGTGGCCTTCAACTCGTCTTTGTAGGTGCGGTTGGTGGCGGGGTTGGTGCCGGGCTTGCCGGCCCGGGTCCGGATCACGTTGTAGTACTGCACCGCCTTGGCCATGTCACCGGCCTTCAAATACGCCTCCGACGCAATGAGGTAGGTTTCAGCCAAACGGAACACGTAGGTGTCGCGAACGCCCTTGTTGTCGTCGCTGTAGGGCACGTTCACTTCCCGGAACTTCTTGGCAAAGGGCAGCGAGCGGGGCGAAAAGCTGGTCTTGGTCTCGTACTCGTCGAAGTTGTACACGTAGTACTTCTTGGTAGCCTTGCGGGCCGCCGAAAAAGGCACGTCGGGGAAGTAGATCACCGTATCTCCTAATGCGAAGCCCGCCGTCGCTATTTGGGCATAAATGGCCGTCGCAAAAGTGCCCTGGTAGCGCGAATCGCGCGTTTTGTCAAACAGGGTGTACAGGTACGAAGTAGGCGCAATGTAGAGATTCGACTTGTTGTAGTAGGCGCTCCGACCAATGGCCGGATACGTCTGAAACTCCATGTTGAACTGGTTCTGGAGGCCGTTGCCCGTGATTAACGCGCCGGGGTTGTTGATGTAGGAGTAACGGTTGCTCTCGACGTTCGGATTGTACTGCACCGAGAAAATAACCTCCGGGTTTACCTGGAAGCCGGCGTTGCTGGGGTCGAAGAGGCTCGCAAAGTTGCTGCTCAGCGCGTAGGTGCCCGAGCTGATAAGCGCCTCGGCGAGCTGGCCCGCCTTGGTGAAGTCGGCCTGGCCAGCGCCGTAGCTCTTGTAGCCGCGGGTCAGGTATACTTTGGATAAGAGGTGCTGGGCCATGCCCTTCGTCACGCGGCCAAAGTCGGGGGTGGTAGCCGGTAAGGCATCCGTGGCCTCGGTCAGGTCCTTGATAATCTGGGCGTACACGTCCTTCTCCGCCGCGCGGGTAAAGCCAAACGAAGGCTGCGTCGAAGGCGCCAGCACCAGGGGTACGTCGCCAAACGTTTCGGTCAGCAGGAAGTAGTGGTAGGCCCGCAGCGCCTTGGCTTCGGCCACGCGGGTGGCCACCGTTGCTACGTCCAGGCCCGCTACCTGCGTCGACCAGAAGAGCGTCGTGTTCGTCAACTGAATGGCGTAGTAGGCCTCTTTCCAGTACGAATCGAGGTCGTAGTTGCTCGAATTCAGGTTGTTGTCGTAGCTGTTGAAGGCATCGGTCGTGCCCACGTTCGTCGCCGTAAAGATATCGGTGCCCAGGAAAAACATGCCCGAGTAGGCGAGCAGGGGCCGCAGGGGCGCGTAATTCGATTTCACCAGGTCCTGGAAGCCTTGGGGGGTGCCGTAGTAGGTTTCGGCAGTGAGGCCGCCCAGGTTTTCTTCGGTCAAGTAGTCCTTGCAGCCGGTTAGGGCCAGCAGGGCCAGAAAGCCCGTTGCGCACAGGCCGTTGATGTAGCGTTTCATAAAGTAAGAGTGGGCTTGTAGAAGGTTAGGTTACAGCGACACATTCACCCCAAAGAGGAAGGTGCGGGTCCGGAAGCTTTGCTGCCCGTAGGTGTTCAGGCTAGCCGTTTCGGGGTCCCAGCCCACGTAGTCGGTGAAGATGAAGGGGTTGTAAGCCGTTGCGTACAGCCGTAGCCCGCCCACGCCAAAGCGGCCCGACATGGCCTTCGGCACGTTGTAGCCGAGGGTAATGTTGCTGATTTTGGTGTAGGAAGCATCGGTGTAGCCCGAAGCCCGCCGGCGGTTGCCGTCCTGCTCAATGGCGGCGTTGGCCCACTCATTGGTCGGGTTGGTTGGGGTCCAGTAGGAGCGGTTGAAGGAGTTGAAGCGGGCACGGCCCTGGTCGCCAAACTCGTGCGCCGACAGAAACTGGTTGTATTCCGTCACGCCCTGGCGGGTGTACACGGTCACGTTCAAGTCAAAGTTGGCGAAGTTGACGGTGTTGGAAATGCCCCCAAACCACTTGGGCGAGTTGTTGCCCAGCACCACCCGGTCGTCGCTGCTAATCTTGCCGTCGCCGTTGGTATCCTGCAATTTCCACTGGCCGGGCTTCTGCCCGTACTCGGCGGCCTTCACCGCTTCGTCGGTCTGCCACACGCCAATCACTTTGTAGTCGTAGTACGACCGCACGTTCTGGCCGATAAACCAGCTGTTGCCCACGTCGTCTTTGCCGTCGCCGTAGAGGTCCAGAATCTCGTTGTGGTTGTGGGCAAAGTTGATGTTCGTTTTCCAGGTGAACTTACTGTTGGTTACGTTCACCGTGTTCAGGTTCAGCTCGACACCTTCGTTGCGCACCCGGCCCACGTTGGAGAGCACCGAGTTGAAGCCGTTGCCAGCCGGAATTTGCTGCACCAGAATGGAGCCGCGCGACGTCTTGTTGTAGTAGTCCGCATCAAGCGAAATCCGGCCCTTGAAGAGCGAGATTTCCAGGCCGGCGTTGTACTCGCGGGTTTTCTCCCAGGTCAGGTTTTTGTTGCCCAGGCCCGAGGGCGAAAAGCCATTGGCCGTCACGCCGTTGAAGTCGTAGTACGAGGGCGTCACCGTTACCTGCGTGGCGTAGGGGTTCAAGCCCAGCGGGTTGTTGCTCGAAATAGCCGCGTTGCCCGATTCGCCGTAGCTCACCCGCGCCTTCAGCAGGTTCAAGAATTCGTACTGCTTGAAGAAATCTTCGTCGCTGGCTACCCAGGCAAAGCCTGCCGATGGGAAGAAGTCCCACTTCTTGCCTTCGGCCAGGATGGAGTTGCCATCGTAGCGGCCGGTCAACGTCACCAAGTACCGGTTGTGGAACGAGTAGTTGGCCCGCGCCAGGTACGACATGGTCGTTTGCTTGGCGTAGTTGCTAGTGGCAACGGTAGAAGGGGGGGTAGTGGTGCCCCCAATGGTCACGGCCGTAGTCGTGCCCAGGTTGTACCACAGCGACCTGTAAGGCAGGCCCGAAACGTTGGTGGAACTGGCGTCGTTCTGGTAATAGTTGGCCGTGGTGCCCGCTAAAATACTGAGGCTGTGGGGCCCAAATTCCTTGGCGTAGCTCAGGAAGTTCTCCTGGTCGTAGTTGAAGACGTGGTACGTGTCGTAGCTGGCACTGCTGGGCTGGGTGCCGGCCCGCGATTTGGTATAGGTGTCCAAGTACGAGCCGCCCCGCTGGTACGTGATATCGGTGGTGAAAGTGGACCGGAACTTCAGGTCCTTCAGGATCATCCACTCGCCATACACGTTCGGCAGGAGGCGGATGTACTGCGTGCGCCGAACTTCATTGCGGAAGTCGAAGAGCGGGTTGGTAACCTGCGCCTCGGTTTCGAAGGCGATAAAACGCTCGCTGCCGTCTTCGTTGTAGGCGCTGCCGGTGGGCCGCAGGCGGTGGGCGCTCCGAAACGCTTCGAAGCCGCCGGGCTTGTTGTCTACGAAGGCCGCGTAGGTCGAGGCCCCAAATTTGAACTTGTCGCTGAGCGTTTTATCAACGCCGATTTTCAGGGTGTACTTCTTCAGGTCGGCTACTTTCTCGGCGCCCTGGTAGTCCTGGTAGCCGAGCGACAAGAAGGTGTTGGTTTTGCCATCGCCGCCGTTAAGCGAAAGCAGGTGGCTGGTTTGCAGGCCGCGCTGCTTGATGAGGTCTATCCAGTTGGTGAAGCTATTGTTCTTGATGTTGCGCAGTTCTGTAGCCGAAAATATCTTTTCATCGGTGGCCACCACATCCGGGTCCTGGCCTTGATCGATGGCGCGGGTGCGGCTGTATTCGCGGGTGTAGGCCGCAAATTCTGCCCCGTTCATCATGGGTGGCAGGTTGTAGGCTTCCACAAAGCCCGCGTAGCCGTCGTAGGTGATGCGCGCGCCGCCGGCCGAGCCCTTCTTCGTCGTCACAATTACGACCCCGTTTGCGCCGCGCGAGCCGTAAATGGCCGTCGAAGAGGCATCCTTCAGCACGTCGATGCGCTCAATATCAGCCGGGTTGATGTCGTTGATGTTCGACACCGGAATACCATCCAGCACGTACAGCGGTTGGGTGTTGCCGCCAATGGAGTTGGCGCCCCGAATCTCGATAGTCAGGTCGGCGCCGGGCTTGCCCGAGGAGCGTTTTACGTCTACCCCCGACAGGCGGCCTTGCAACGCCTCTTGGGCGTTGGGTGCCTTGGAATTCACAATCTCCTTGCTTTCGAGCGACACCACGGTGCCGGTCAGGTCGCGCTTTTTCTGGGTGCCGTAGCCCACCACCACCACCTCATCCAGCGACTTGGCATCGGCCTTCAGGACAACCTTGATATCCAGGTTGTTGCTGATCGGTACTTCTATGGTTTGGTAGCCGACGAAGGATACAATAAGAACCCCCTTCGCGGTGGGCAGCGCGAGCGAGAAATTACCGCTCATGTCGGTGGTCGTGCCGTTGGTAGTGCCCTTCAGTAGCACCGTGGCCCCGGGCAGGCTCTCGCCTTTTTCGTCGGTCACTTTGCCGGTAATCGTTACCGTTGGGGCCCCCAGCGCAGGGCTGCCGCCGGCAACGCGTGGGGCCCCAAGCCGCCCGCCGGGGCCGCGACCTTGGCCTGTGCCGGGAAGTTGAGGCAGCAGAGCGCGGCCGCTAAGCTATTGCCTGCTAGTAAGCGCGTAAAGGTTGTCCGCATACACAAAAAGGGTATAAAAAGTGAGCAATTAGGCCCACGAAATACATACCCTAGCGCGGCAGTAGATGCTATTGACAACGCTATATCTGCGCAAACGCTTGCGTAATCTGGTACAAACGTTTTGGTCACTGGAGGTCCTCTCCAGGCCAATTAATTCGCCTTTTCGCCCTGTTTCCGAAGATGAAGCGTTGATTAACAAAGTGAAACGCCCGCAGTAAACTTTGCCCCCGGGGCCCCGCATTTGCCCACCTGCACTACCCAACAAAGGTCGTCGAATTGCGGATGGTGAGTACGGATGGCAGCACGACATTTTCGGCCACCAGGGTGCTTTTCGGGTTTCGCAGGGCTTTGAGCAGTAGCGTCGCGGCGGTCTTACCCATCTCGAAAGCAGGCTGGCTGATGGTGGTCAGCGAAGGATTAAGAATAGCCGCCGAGCGCGCATTGTAGAAGCTGACCACTTTCACGTCGTGCGGGATGCGCAAGTGCAGGGCAGCGCACGCTTGGTAGGCACTCTCAGTCAGCATCTCGACGGTGGAAATGATGCCGTCGATGCCGGGGCGAGCTTCCAGGGTGTTCTTCACTAACTCGCAGTTGGCTTCCGGGTCCTGGCCGCAGTCGATGACGTCGTCGCGCTGTGAGATGCCGTGCTCGGCCAGGGCCCGGCGGTAGCCTTCGATGCGCTGCCGGCTGATGGAAAGGTGCCGCGAAATGGAAAGCAGTACCAAAGTGGTGCACTGGCGCTCGAGCAGGTGACAGGTGCCCTGGTAGGTGCTTTCGGCGTCATTGGTCGTCACCCGCGCCGTGTCGATGTCGTCGGCCGCGCGGTCGAAAAATACCACCGGCACACCCTGCGCCCGCAGGGCCTGGATGTGCGCCGTGGAGGTGGTTTCGGCCGATACCGACATTACCACGCCATCCACCCGGCCGCTCTGGAAGGCGTGCAGAATTTCCTGCTCCAGCTGCAGCCGCTCGTGGGTGAGGTAAATGAGTACGTGGTACCCCCGGGCCTGGGCCACGGCCTCGATTCCGTTGATGGCCAGCGCGAAGTAGCTATCGAAAACTTCCGGGATGACGACGGCAATGGTTTTGCTGCGGCGGCTCCCCAGGCTGCTGGCGTGGGCATTGGGCTGGTAGTTGAGCTTTTTGGCCAGCTCCAGCACGCGCTGCTTGGTTTCCGCGCCAATCTGGTAGCTGTCCTGCAAGGCCCGGGAAATGGTGGACGTGGACAACTTTAGCTCTTCGGCTAAGCGCTTAATATTGACTTTGTCCATTGGGGAAGACAAGCGGGGCCGGGTGAGAAAAGGCCGTCGCGCAGGGGGCGGGTTGGCGTGAATAAAGCTACGGTTTTCCGGGGCCAGGCAGTAAAGAAAACGCCGGTATTACCCAATCTTTAACCAAAAAAAGGCCCGCCGATTACCGGCGGGCCCTGGTGGCAGTGCGCAACTCCGCTGCTACGCTGGTTATTTCAGCAGCTCGTGCAGCACGGTTTGCATGGAAATGGTTCGGTTACCGGCTTCCTGGATGATGAGCGAGCCCGGCGCATCCAGCACCGCGTCGGATACCTCCACGTTGCGGCGTACTGGTAGGCAGTGCAGGAATTTCGCGCTATCCGTCAGGGCCATGTGCTCGGGCGTGAGCATCCAGGCCGGGTCGTTCTGGAGCACCTGGCCGTAGTCACGGTAGCTGCTCCAGTTCTTAGCCTGCACATAGTCAGCCCCCTCCAGGGCCTTGCGCTGGTCGTACTCAATCCGGGCCCCCTTTGTGAACTTGGGGTCCAGCTCGTAGCCCTCGGGGTGGGTGATGACAAAATCCACCCAGTCGATTTCTGAAAACCAATCACAGAACGAATTGGGCACGCACTGGGGCAGGGCGCGCACGTGGGGGGCCCAGGTCAGTACCACTTTCACGCGCGCCTTTTGCTTGGTCTCGGCCACCGTAATCAGGTCGGCAAACGACTGCAACGGGTGCAGCGTAGCACTTTCCAGGCTGATAACCGGCACCGTGGCGTATTGTAGAATCTTGTTGAAAACCTCTTCACTGTAGTCGGCCTCCTTGTCCTTGAGGGTAGGAAATGTGCGCACGCCCAGCACGTCGCAGTACTGGCTCATCACCGCAATGGCGTCCTTGATGTGCTCCTGGGTGCCGCCGTTCATCACCGCCCCGTCGGCCATTTCCAGCGTCCAGGAGTCGGCTCCCGCGTTCAGCACCCAGGCTTGGGCCCCCAGGTTATAAGCCGCTTTCACCGAGCTAAGTCGGGTGCGCAAGCTGGGGTTGAAAAATATCAGTCCCACGGTTTTATTCTTGCCGATGTGCTGGTATCCGTAAGGGTTAGCCTTTATTTCCAGGGCCTGCTGCAACAGGGCTTTGTAGTCGCCCGCATCGGCAAAGGAGGTGAAGTTTTTCATATGCGTGGATTATTTAAAAAATCAGAACGTCATGCTGGGCTTGTCGAAGCATATCTACCGTTTCATTGCAGTGTCATTAAAACAAAGCGGTAGGGATGCTTAAAAAAGCTCAGCACGACGTTCCTCCTATTATCACTACGATGGCTACATCGCCTTATACTCGTTCCAGCTCTTAATCTTTAAGTCCTTCATTTCCAGTGTGCAGAACGCCTGAATGAATGCCTTCGCCAGTCGCGCATTCGTCAGCAACGGCACCCCAAAATCCACGGCGGTGCGGCGGATTTTGTAGTCGTTATCCAACTCGCCTTTCGACAGGTTTTTGGGGATATTAATTACCAGGTCGATTTTCTTCTCCTTCAAATACGTGAGCACGTTGGGCTCCATATGGTCGTCGGGCCAGAAGAGCAGGCTGCTGGGGATGCCGTTTTCGGCGAAGAAACGGTGCGTGCCTTGCGTGGCGTAAACAGTGTAGCCCTTTTTCACCAGCAGCTCGGTGGGTGCGAGTAGCGCCACTTTGGAGATGATGGGCCCTCCGGAAATCAGCACGGTTTTCTGCGGGATTTTGTAGCCCACGCTCAGCATTGATTTTAGCAGGGCTTCTTCGGCGGTGTCGCCTAGGCAGCCTACTTCGCCGGTGCTCACCATGTCGACGCGCAGCACCGGGTCGGCCCCGGGCAGGCGGGTGAAAGAGAACTGTGGGGCCTTCACGCCCACGAAAGGCAAGTCGTAAATTCGCTCGCTTTCGTCGCGCTCTACGTGTTTGCCGAGCAGCACCTGGGTGGCTTTTTTAATCAGGTTATTGCCCGATATTTTCGACACGAACGGGTAGCTCCGCGACGCGCGGATGTTGCATTCAATCACCCGGATAGTGCCGTTCTTTTCCAGAAACTGGATATTAAACGGCCCGCTGATTTCGTAGCGCTTGGCAATTTTTTCGGCGATAATTTTCAGCTTACGCACCGTGCCTACATATACGCGCTGCGGCGGGTAATACATCGTCGCGTCGCCGGAGTGCACGCCGGCAAACTCGACGTGCTCGGAAATGGCGTAGCTCACAATTGCGCCGTGGTCGGCCACCGCGTCTAGCTCAATTTCCTTGGCTTCCTGGATGAACTCAGACACCACCACTGGGTACTCGGCGCTAACCTCGGCGGCCGTTTTCAGAAACTCTTCCAGTTCGAAGTTATTGGAAACCACGTTCATAGCTGCGCCTGATAGCACGTAGCTCGGCCGGATGAGCACTGGGAAACCGACTTCGCGCACGAATTCTTGCATGGCGGCCAGCGAGGTCAGCTCCTTCCAGCGCGGCTGGGCAATGCCCAGCTCGTCCATGATGCTGCTGAACTTGTGGCGGTTCTCGGCCTCGTCGATGCGGGCCGGAGCCGTACCTAGAATCGGTGCGTTGGCATCGGCCAGGCGAGTAGCGAGGTTATTCGGAATCTGGCCGCCGGTGCTCAGGATGACGCCGCCGGGCTGCTCAAAATCCAGAATGTCCATCACCCGCTCGAAGCTCAGCTCCTCGAAATACAGCCGGTCGCTGACGTCGTAGTCGGTCGAAACGGTTTCGGGGTTGTAGTTGATGATGATGGTTTTGTAGCCTTCCTCGGCGGCCGTTTGCACGGCCTGCACGCCGCACCAGTCAAACTCGACCGATGAGCCAATGCGGTACACGCCCGAGCCCAGCACCACCACCGACTGCGCGGTTTCGCGTTCCAGGTCGTTTTCGGTGCCGTAGTAAGTGGTGTAGAGGTAGTTGGTTTTAGCAGGGAATTCGGCCGCCAGCGTGTCAATCTGCTTCACCACGGGCAGCACGCCCAGGGCCTTGCGGTAGGCACGCACCAACAGCTCGTCGGCCTTCACGTCGCCTTCGCCCAGTAGCTTCACGGCAATCTGCTGGTCCGAGAAACCAGCGCGTTTCACGTCGCGCAGGAGCTTGGTTTCCAGCCCTTGCAGGCCCGCGCTGCGGCCGGCGGCGAGCTGGTTGCTTAGCTCAAAAATCCCGTAGAGGCGCTGCAAAAACCAGTGGTCAATTTTGGTTAGTTGGTGCACTTGCTCCAGCGTGTAGCCGGCCTCGAAGGCGCTGTTGATGGCGAAGATGCGCTCCTCGTTCGGCTCGCTCAAGAGCTGGTCGATGGCGGCGTTGTCCAGCGCGTCCTCGGGGCGGTTGGCCACGAAGCCGCGCTTGCCGGTGTCTAGCATCCGCAGGCCTTTCTGGATGGCTTCTTCGAAGGATTTGCCGATGGCCATGACCTCGCCCACGCTCTTCATCGCGCTGCCAATCTGGCGGTTAACGCCCGCAAACTTGCCTAAATCCCAGCGCGGCAGCTTCACCACCACGTAGTCGAGCGCCGGCTCGAAAAAGGCCGAAGTGGTCTGGGTTACGCTGTTTTTCAGTTCGGCCAGCGAGTAGCCCAGGCTCAGCTTGGCGGCCACGAAGGCCAGCGGGTAGCCCGTGGCTTTGGAGGCCAGCGCCGAGGAGCGCGACAGGCGCGCGTTCACCTCAATCACGCGGTAATCTTCCGAAACGGGGTCCAGCGCGTACTGAATATTGCACTCGCCCACGATGCCTAGGTGCCGGATGGTCTGGATGCCGATGCTGCGTAGCTTGTGGTACTCGCGGTTGCTGAGCGTCTGCGATGGGGCCACTACGATGCTCTCGCCGGTGTGAATTCCGATGGGGTCGAAGTTCTCCATGTTGCAGACCGTGATGCAGTTATCATAGGCATCGCGCACCACTTCGTACTCCACTTCCTTCCAGCCCTTCAGCGATTCTTCCACCAGAATCTGGTCGGACGTAGTGAAGGATTTTTGGGCCAGGGCCCTAAGTTCCTCCAGGTTGTTGGCGAAGCCGCTGCCCAGGCCGCCCAGCGCAAACGCCGCCCGCACGATAATCGGGAAACCGATTTTCTCGCCGGCCGCCAGCGCGTCGTCCATTGTGGTCACGGCCACGCTGCGGGCCGAGAGCACGCCAATCTGCTCCAGCTTCTCCTTGAAAATATCCCGGTCCTCGGTGTCGATAATGCTCTGCACGGGCGTGCCCAGCACCTGCACATTGTACTTCTCAAACACGCCGGCACGGTACAGGGCCACGGCGCAGTTCAGAGCCGTTTGGCCCCCAAAAGCCACCAAAATGCCATCGGGCTGCTCCTTCTTAATGACCTCCTCCACGAAGTAGGGCGTCACGGGCAGGAAGTACACGTCGTCGGCAATGTTGTCCGACGTCTGCACAGTGGCAATGTTGGGGTTGATGAGGATGGTGCGGATGCCTTCCTCCTTCAGCGCCTTGAGGGCCTGCGAGCCGGAATAATCGAACTCCCCGGCTTCGCCAATTTTTAGGGCTCCGGAGCCGAGGATGAGTACTTTGTTGGGTTTGTTCATTAGGTCGTATGTGTTCAAAAGAACGTCATGCTGAGCGGAGCGCAGCGAAGTCGAAGCATCTCTACCGCTTCGTTGGATTTAGTAAATTCAGCCTTACCAAGTTTCTAAATCAATAGCCTGCTAACTCGGATTAAGCGCATTAATTAACGCGTCTTTCTTCCGGCGCATCCACCCTTTTAATTGCTTTTCTCGTGTTATGGCCTGCGTGGCATCGGGGGCTGTTTCAAAGTACACGAGTAAATCAGCCTGATACCGTCCGGTTAATTTGCTGGCATCGCCTCGGTTGCTGCTGTGCTCATGAAGTCGTCGGATGAGGTCGTTGGTAACGCCGATGTAGAGGACGGTTTGGGTTTGATTGGTCAAGACGTACATGCTGAATTAATTATGGCTTGCGAACAAGAGTGAAGTACTCTCTGTAAAAGCGTGGATTTCCGATAGAATCTCTTCGAGAGTATAATCGCAATGTGTCACCTTTCAAGTCGAAGGTTTCGTTATGAAACATTCCGTGCTCTTTTTCAGAGTCTAGTACCAATTTGTTTGGTGACTTGTACCACACGCCTTTATAGGTTCGGGTAGTTTTAGGACTACTGTGATACCAAGTTGAATATGTGAAAGTGGAATCACTGAATAGCGTTACAATAAGATGCGAATGATGTGGACTGCCGCCTTCATATTTTCCCACGACATGCTTGCGGAAAGTCAACATCATCAAAACTGACAAGGCCAATAATTTCATGTTGAAGTTGATGAAGAGCGGACACTATATAATTGACTCTGGGTAACGTATTCAGCGAAGCGGTAGAGATGCTTCGACTCCGCTGCGCTGCGCTCAGCATAACGACAGTTTCTATTCCTTGCTAGCGCTCTTATATTCCACCACCGCTTTCAAAAAGTCATCAAACAGAAACTCCGTATCCTGGGGGCCCCCAGCTGCTTCGGGGTGGAACTGGGTGGAGAAGAACGGCTTGGTTTTGTGCTTGATGCCTTCGCAGGTGCCGTCGTTCAGGTTCTCGAACAGCATGTCCCACTCGGCCGGCAGGGTGGCGGTATCCACCGCGAAGCCGTGGTTTTGGCTGGTGATGTAGCAGTGCTGGGTGCCGGTGAGCTTCACGGGCTGGTTGTGGCTGCGGTGGCCGTATTTCAGCTTGAAGGTGTCGCCGCCCGCCGCCAGGCCCATGAGCTGGCTGCCCAGGCAAATGCCGAAAATCGGCTTGTCCTGTTGCAGCGCTTTTTGGAGGTGCTGGATGGTGGCTTCGCACATTTTGGGGTCGCCGGGGCCGTTGCTTAGGAACAGGCCGTCGTAGTCGAGGGTCGTGAAATCGTAGTCCCAAGGCACGCGAATCAGCTCTACGTCGCGCTCCAGGAAGCAGCGGATGATGTTGGTTTTGGTACCGCAGTCCACGAGCACGATTTTGTGCTGGCCGCTGCCGTAGTGCTGCACGCCAGCCGGGCTCACCTGCGCCACCAGGTTGTCGAGGTTGGGGTCGTGCATTGGCACGTCGGTTTCGGCCACAATTTTGCCCAGCATGGCGCCTTTCTCGCGCAGCTTCTTGGTGAGCATGCGGGTATCGACGCCAAAGATGCCAGGGATGTTGTACTCCTTGAGCCAGTCGCCGAGGCTCTTGGCGGCGTGCCAGTGGCTGTGCTCCTCGGAGTAGTAGCTCACCACCAGCCCGGCAATGTGGATTTTATCGGACTCGAAAATGGTGGAAATCGACTCGTACAGCTCCTCGCCGGGTACGCCATAATTGCCCACCATGGGGGTGGTGAGCACCAGAATCTGGCCGGCGAAGGACGGGTCGGTGAGGTTTTCGGGGTAGCCGGTCATGGCCGTGCTAAACACCACTTCGCCCGCGGCGGAAGTTAGGGCCCCGAAGGATTCGCCCTGGATTTCGGTGCCGTCTTCGAGGATGAGTTTTACTGTTTGGGACATCTAAGTTGTTGCTGTTTTAGAGACGCAAAGTTATTAAGCCGTCATCGTGCAGACCATATTAATATGTGTCGTTTCGGAAAAGGCTGATAAACAAAGAGACGCAAAATATTGCGTCTCTATATCCTATTAATCTAATACCGAGGCTGGTTGAACAGCTTCTGCCGGCTTCCCCGTCAATGTATACAGGGCCCCTAAAAACCGGTCAACCTCCGCCTTCGTGATATTAAGCGGCGGTAGCAGCCGGAGCACCGTGGGGTCGGAGGCGTTGCCTACAAAAATGTGAAATTCCGACAGCAGCTTGTCGCGGATTTCCTTGATGGGAAAATCGTACTTGATGCCCACCATCAGGCCTCGGCCGCGGATTTCCAGGGCCCCGGCGTGGGCCAGTAGCTCGGTGCGGAGGTGGTCGCCCATGGCGGTGGCGTGCGCTAGCAAGTCTTCGTTTTCAATAACTTCAAGCACCGCCAGGGCGGCGGCGCAGGCTAGGTGGTTGCCGCCAAAGGTAGTGCCCAGCAGGCCGTAGGAGGCTTTATACTGGGGCGCAATGAGGATGCCGCCGATGGGGAAGCCGTTGCCCATGCCTTTGGCCACCGAAATAATATCGGGCCGGATGCCGGCATGCTGATGCGCGAAAAACTTGCCGCTGCGGCCGTAGCCGCTCTGTACTTCATCGGCAATCAGCAGCACGTTGTGGGCCCCACAGAGCAGCGACAGGCCCTGCAAGAAATCATCGCAAGGCATGATGATGCCGCCCACGCCCTGAATCGGCTCGATGATGACGGCGCAAACGTCGCCGCCGCGCAGCACTTCGGCCACGGCTTTCAGGTCGTACTCGACGAAGGAAATGGCGTGGCCCGCATTGAAGGGGGCCACAATTTTGGGGTTGTCCGTGGCTGCCACCGCGCCCGAGGTACGGCCGTGAAACCCGCCTTTGAAAGCCACCACGCGCTTTTTGCCGGTGTGGAACGAGGCCAGCTTCAGGGCATTCTCGTTGGCTTCGGCCCCCGAGTTGCACAGGAATAACGCGTAATCCTCGTAGCCCGACACCTGGCCCAGTTTGTGCGCCAACTCCTGCTGAATCGGGATTTTAACCGAGTTCGAGTAGAAGCCAATGTTATTTAATTGCTCCGTCAGGCGCTGCACGTAATGCGGGTGGCTGTGGCCGATGGAAATAACAGCGTGGCCGCCGTAGAAATCCAGGTACTCCTGGCCCTTGTCGTCCCAGAGTTGGGCCCCCAGGGCCCGTACGGGCGTAATATCCACGAGCGGGTAAACGTCGAATAAATTCATGGCTGATTAATTAGGTATTAATTACGCTGGGTCATTTTATTCGAAAGAAAGAACGACTCAGCGTAATTAAAAGAGCGTTGATTTTAGCCGCAGGCCCGTGGTTTCGTCGAGGCCGAACAACAAATTCATGTTTTGCACCGCCTGGCCCGAGGCACCTTTTACCAGGTTATCAATGGCGGAGGTAATGAGCAGCTGGTCGCCGTGCTTGGCCAAGTGCAGGAAGCACTTATTGTTATTAACGGCCTGCTTGAGCTGAATTTCGCGCTCGGAAACCACCGTAAACGGTGCGTCGCGGTAGTACTCTTGGTACAGCTTTTGGGCCCCGGCCAGCGGCAAATCCGACGTGGTGTAGACCGAGGCGAAGATACCCCGCGTGAAATTGCCGCGGTACGGGATGAAGTGAATGGGCCGGCCGAAGCCGGGCTGCAAACCAGTCAGCGTCTCGCCAATTTCGCCCAAGTGCTGGTGCGTGAAGGCTTTGTAGACCGACACGTTGTTGTTACGCCACGAGAAGTTACCCGTGTCGCTCAGGGCCCTACCGGCGCCCGTGCTGCCGGTGAGGGCCGACACGTGCACGGCTTCGGTTAGGGCCCCAGCGGCGGCCAGTGGTAGTAGCGCCAGCTGGATGGCGGTCGCAAAGCAGCCCGGGTTGGCAATGCTGGTCGCGCCCCGGATTTCCTCCCGATTGGCCTCGGGCAAGCCGTACACGAAGTGACGGCCGGCTACGTCGCGGTCGGCGGCGAGGCGGAAATCGTTGCTTAGGTCGATGACGCGCGTAGTTTCCGGCAGCGGGTTTTTCTCTAGGAAAGCCCGTGAGTTGCCGTGGCCCAGGCAGAGGAATACCACGTCTTCCGCGCCCGATAACTCACTGGCAAACACCAGGTCGGTATCGCCCAGCAAATCGTCGTGCACCAGGGCCACGGGGGCCCCGGCGTTGGAGCTGCTCACCACGGCCGCAATTTCCACGTTGGGGTGCGGCAGCAGGATGCGCAGCAGCTCACCGGCCGTGTAGCCGGCCCCGCCCACGATGCCCGCCTTAATTGTTTGCATCGTCGAGGCTGGCGTGAATTTTCAACTGGTTGCCAAAGATTTTGATGAAGCCCTTGGCGTCGCGGGCGTCCCAGGCGTCGTTGGTTTCGCCGTAGGTAGCGGCCTTCGACTGCATCATGTCGTAAGGCGATACAACGCCCAGCAAGTCAAAGCGGTAGGGCTGCAAGCGCACCGTCACTTTGCCCGACACGCGGGCCTGCGACGAAGCCAGGAAGGCCTCCATGTCGCGCATCACCGGGTCGAGGTACTGCGCTTCGTGCAGCAGCGTGCCGTACCAGTTGGCCAGGTTGTCTTTGTGCAGCAGCTGCCAGCGCGAGCAGGTGTGCTTTTCCAGCAAGTGGTGCGCCTTGATGAGCATGAGCGCTGCCGGAGCCTCAAACCCCACACGGCCCTTGATGCCCAGAATCGTGTCGCCCACGTGCGTGTCGCGGCCAATGGCGTAGCTAGCGCCCAGCGCGTTGAGGCGCTGGATCAGCGTGACCGAATCCAGCGTTTCGCCGTTAAGCGCCACGGGCTCGCCTTTTTCAAAGGTGATCTCGATTTGCTGGGCCTCCGTAGCGGTGGGCTGCGACGGGTAGGCGCTGTCGGGCAGGGCCAGGTGCGAAGTCAGCGTTTCGACGCCGCCTACGCTGGTGCCCCAAATGCCCACATTAATGGAGTATTTCGCCTTCTCCCAGCTCATTTCGAAGCCGTTCTTTTGCAAATATTCAATCTCTTCCTGGCGCGAGAGTTTCTTGTCGCGGATGGGGGCAATAATCTCGGTATCGGGCGCAATCACGGCGAAGGCCACGTCGAAACGCACCTGGTCGTTGCCGGCACCGGTGCTGCCGTGCACGATGTAGTCGGCCTTGTTCTGGCGGGCGTACTCGGCAATGGCCAGCGACTGGAACATGCGCTCGGCGCTGACGCTCAGCGGGTAGGTATCGTTCTTCAGCACGTTGCCGAATAGCAGGTAGCGCAGGCAATCGTGGTAGAAACGCTGCGTTACGTCAATCACCTCGTGCTGCACCGAGCCCAGCTCGTAGGCGCGCTTTTCGATGGCCGCCAGCTCCTCGGGCGAGAAACCGCCGGAGTTGACGATGACGGTGTGAACTTCCAAGTCGAGTTCGCGCGACAAATACACGGCGCAGTACGACGTGTCGAGGCCGCCGCTGTAGGCGAGAATGGCTTTTTTCTTCATCATTTAGGAGGCAGAGTCAGTTTCAGGGTCGGAAGCGGGGTCTGGGGCCCCGGGAAAGGCGGGGGCCCCAGGGCGGCAAAATCGGGCACTTGCACCTGCACGAGCTGGTCGGCCGCGTCGTAGAGCATGCCGGTGCAGAGGCACATTTTGCGCTCGTTCTCCATCAGGATGCCGTAGTTCTTGCAGCTTTTGCAGCCCTTCCAGAAGTCTTCGCTTTGGGTTAGCTCGGAGAAGGTGACCGGCTCGTAGCCCAGGTCGGTGTTGATTTTCATCACGGCCAGGCTGGTCGTAATGCCGAAAATCTTGGCCTGCGGGTACTTGGTACGCGAGAGGTTGAACACCGCTTGCTTGATGGCCCGGCCCACGCCATGCTTGCGAATTTCGGTGTTTACCACCAGGCCCGAGTTGACGACAAAGGACTTGTCGTCAAACGTTTCGATGTAGCAAAACCCGGCCAGCTCTCCGTCGACGAAGGCAATGACGCCGTCGCCGCTGGCCATTTTCTGGGCCACGTAGGCCGGTTCGCGCTTGGCGATACCCGTCCCGCGCTGTTTGGCCGACTCGATGTACCACTGGCACAGCGCGTCGGCGTAAATGGCATCTTCTGCCGTTGCAACCCGAATTTCCATTCTGTGAATTGAGAAAAACTTAGGGAGAGATGCGCGGATTCCCGGCAAACGCAGTCCGCGTTCGGTAGTGCCAGGCAAGCCCAAAAATCTATCGGTAAGCGGCGCGGGGCCCGGCCCGGCGCCAAGGAGAGGTGGCCCGGGCGGGCACACCAAGCGGCTGCGGTAGCCGCTAGGGTCGTCGTACCCACGAAGTCCGAACGCACACCGTCGAGCCCCCGGCCATCGCGGCGGCGGCAAACAACGTAGTAGTGGGCAAGGATACGGTCATGGCAGGAGCGAGAAATCGGATGCTAAACGAGCCCCCGAGGCGCAGAGTTCAATTCTGCTGCAAAAGTAAAACCCCCTACTTTTGCGCGCAACCTTTTAGAGAAGTTTTTTGGCAAGCCACTTATTTGCCGGGGTAGAGGCAGCAGCGCCGGGATGCTAGCTTATCCCGAGCTACACACAAGTGAAAGAGCGATTAATTAATTATTAAGGGCAAATGAAGCAATTAAAAATAATTAAGATTGGCGGCGGCATCATCGACGATGCGACGAGTTTGGCGCAGTTTCTACAATTGTTTGCCCGCGTGGAGGGTCCCAAGATTCTGGTGCACGGCGGTGGTAAAGGGGCCAGCGAAATGCTGCGGGCCCTGGGAATTGCGCCGCAGCTAGTGAACGGCCGTCGCATCACCGACGCGGCCACGCTGGAGATTGTGACCATGTTTTACGCCGGCAAAACCAATAAGGCCATTGTGGCCGATTTGCAGCGTAACCGCGTCAACGCTCTGGGAATCAGCGGGGTAGATGGCAACCTGATTCGGGCGGTGAAGCGGCCAGTGCGCGAAATTAATTACGGCTTCGTGGGCGACCTCAAGCCCTCGGGTGTCAACGCCGCGCTGTTGGAAGACTTTCTCGGGTTGGGCCTGACGCCGGTAATTTGCGCAATTACGCACGACGGCCAAGGCCAATTATTAAACACCAACGCCGACACTATTGCCGCCACCGTAGCCATAGCGTTGAGCAAGCAATTTGCGGTCGAGCTGCATTATTGCTTCGAGAAAAACGGTGTATTGCTCGACGTAAACGACGATAATTCGGTCATTGGCACGATTAATTTGGCGAGCTATGCAGAATTAAAAGAAGCCGGAATTATTGCCGAAGGCATGATTCCGAAACTGGATAATTCGTTCGATGCGCTGAGCCAGGGCGTCAGTAAAGTAATTATTGGCCACGCACTGAAAATTGGCGATTCACTCAAAACGGTGCTATGCCTGAACTAGCCGCGCTTACGGAGGCGGCCGTGGCGCTGCTGGAGCAACTAATTGCGACGCCCTCATTTTCGCGGGAAGAAGGGGCCACCGCCACGCTGATTTTTGATTTCCTGACGGTGCACGGGGCCCTGCCGCAGCGCCAGGGCAATAACGTGTGGGCCGTGGCCCCGGGCTACGTGCCCGACCGGCCCACGGTGCTCCTCAACTCGCACCACGACACCGTGAAGCCCGGCGCGGCCTGGACGTATGCGCCGTTCGCAGCCACCTGGGAAGGCGATAAACTGACCGGCCTGGGCAGTAACGACGCGGGCGCTTCGGCGGTGAGTTTGCTGGCGGCGTTCCTGCATTTGAAGGACCAGCCGCGGGCCTATAATTTAATTTGCGCCATCACAGCTGAGGAGGAAATTTCCGGGGCCAACGGCATTGCCAAGCTATTGCCGGAGCTGGGGCCCATCGCCCTCGGCATTGTGGGCGAGCCCACGCAGATGCAGCTGGCCGTGGCCGAAAAAGGGCTGCTGGTGCTCGACTGCCTGGCCCGCGGTAAAACCGGCCACGCGGCCCGCGACGAAGGCGATAATGCTCTGTATAGGGCCCTGGACGATATTGCCTGGCTGCGCCGCAACCAACTGCCGCGCGTGTCGCCCATGCTGGGGCCCGTCAAGACCACGGCCACGCAAATCAATGCCGGGCAGCAGCATAATGTGGTGCCCGACGAGTGCCGCTTCGTGGTGGACGTGCGCACCAACGAGTTGTACGCCAACGCCGAGGTGGTGGAGATTTTGCAGCAAAACCTGCGGTCAGAAATTACGCCCCGCTCGCTGCGCCTGAACTCGTCGCGCATTGCAGCCGACCACCCCATTGTGCAGCGCGGCCGGGCCCTGGGCAAGGAAACCTACGGCTCGCCCACGCTGTCGGACCAGGCCCTGATGCCGTTTGCGACGGTGAAAATAGGGCCCGGCGACAGTGCGCGGTCGCACACGCCGGATGAGTTTATTCTGCGCAGTGAAATAATTAGTGGGGTGCGCGATTACGTAGCGCTGCTGACTGATTTGGAGATTTAATTAATTACAAAGAAGCAAGGATGAAAATCTGGGAAAAAGGCTTTTCGGTTAACGAGAAAATTGAGAAATTTACCGTGGGCCGCGACCGGGAATTGGACATGTACCTGGCATATTACGACGTGCTGGCCTCCCGGGCCCACGCCGATATGCTGGCCGGGGCCGGGTTAATTACCGCCGCGGAGCAGCAGCAACTGGCCCAGGGCCTGGAGGAACTGAAGCAGCAGATTGAGGCCGGCACGTTTGAGATTGAGGCCGAGTTTGAGGACGTGCATTCCAAAATCGAGTCTTATTTGACGGAGAAGTTTGGCGATGCGGGCAAGAAAATTCACACCGCTCGCTCGCGCAACGACCAGGTGCTGACGGATATCCAGCTGTTTATCAAGGATTACACTGAGCAGGCGGCGGCTAAGCTGGTGTCTTTGGCCGAGGTGCTGCTGCAAAAAGCCGCCGCGCACCGCGACGATTTATTACCCGGCTATACGCACTTCCAAGCGGCCATGCCGAGCAGCTTTGGGCTGTGGTTTGGGGCCTACGCCGAGCACTTGCTGCTCGATGTGGCGCTGTTTGAGGCGGCCCACACGGTGGCCGACCAGAACCCGCTGGGCTCGGGTGCGGGCTTCGGCAGCAGCTTCCCCATCAGCCGCGAGCAGACGACGGCGGCGCTGGGTTTTGGCCACGTGGCCGTGAGCGCCGTGGGAGCCCAAATGCTGCGCGGAAAAACTGAGCGCACCGTCGCCTTTGCCATTGCCGGGGCCGCCGCTACCCTGGCCAAAATGGCCTACGATTTAGTGCTCTACAACGGCCAGGACATGGGGTTTGTGAAGCTGCCCAAGGAATTCACGACGGGCTCCAGCATCATGCCGCACAAAAAAAACCCTGATGTATTCGAGTTGGTGCGCGCCCACGCCAACCGCCTCCAGGCCCTGCCCACCGACCTGATTCTGGCCACCAGCAACCTGCCCAGCGGCTACCACCGCGACTTCCAGATTCTTAAAGAAATCCTGTTCGGGCCCCTGCGCCAGTTCCTTGATTTGCTGGACATGCTGCTCTTCGCCGTGCCCGAAATTCAGGTAGTGCCCGGCATCATCGACCAGCCGAAATACGACCCGATTTTCTCGGTTGAAAACATCAATCAGCTCATCCAGAGCGGGGTGCCGTTCCGCGAAGCGTACCGCCAGGTGGGCCAAGCGGTGGAGGATGGCAGCTACCGGGCCCACCGGGAGTTTCGCACCTCGCACCTGGGCAGCGTGCACAACCCGGGGCTGGCCGAAATCAACGCCAAAATACAGCAGCTAAAAGCGCACAGCCGGGTGCTTGGGATGAAGTAAGGATTTGGGGCCGTGCCGTCTTGCAGGGCTTGTAGCCTAAAAAGCGGCGTGGCCCATTTGGCTTGGATCGGTTCTAACCGAATCCATGCGGAACCAGCTCGCCACTTGCCCGTTTACATAAAAATTGTAGTACGGTTGAATGTCATAACCGTGAATCGTGATGTGACGTGGGGTAACGCCTACGATGGGGGCAATGGTCAGCTTTTGGTTTGGCTGCTGGGCTTGGCGGTCGAACAAGGCGTAGCGGCCCTGCCACTGGTGGACGTAGGGAGGAGCATCAATTGCTAATTCCAGCCAAGCGCGGACGCTGGTAAGGGAAACAATTGCCGCGAGAAAAACGGCTATTAGCAAGCGGGCCGGTGGGCTCAGTACCCGGGGAAGGCTGGGCCCTAGCGAGGCCCAGCACACCAGAAGCCAGCCAATTAATAGCCACCACAGCAATACGTTGGTTGCCCGAAGCGGCATGGGCGTGTCCCAGACAAGGGCATAGGGCAAACAGCCCAGGACTACGCCTACAAGCAGGAGCGCTGTGCCGAGGGGCAGCGGCAAAGCCAAGCCGGCTGGCCGGCCAGGCAGCAGGCGCACACCAAGGGGCGCCAGGAGCAGCGGCACCAGTGCAATGCCGTGCAGGCCAGGGGAAGCAAATACCGATCGAACGTTGTTGAGCAGGCGGTGGAAACATTCGGCCGCACTCGCTACTGGCGTGGCATTCACCTGCATCCGAGCGTAATTGCCCGGCGCGCTGAATGCTAGGCCGCTTACTATTAGCAGCAAGCAACCCAGTCCGAACCAAATTCGCGCACTATTCCTCTGTTTGCGAATCAGGCTGCTGGTGAAGCCAATAAACAGCATCCAGCCCAGCAATACTACGGCTAACTCCGTGGCGCCGGCCGTTGCCGCAGTGCCCAGGCTAGCGAGCAGCAACCAAAGATGCCTTCGAGAACGAATTGGGACCCGGTGGGCCTGGTTGACTGCCACAGGAACTACCACGAGCCATAATGCGGGCAATTGGTATACGGCCAGATCAGTGAAATAATAGGCCGCGGAATACACATCGGGTACTACGGCCAGGTACAAGAGGGTAAGGCCCGCGGCCAGCCATGCGGCGGTGGATGCCGTTAGCTTCCCGGTGGTGAGGTGGCGCAGTCCCAGCCACAAACCCCCGATTTTCACAGCAAACCCAAGAAGAACGGGTAAGAACATGCCCCCCAGCCAACGGTAGCTAAGCGGATTCAATCCGATTTGCAGGGCGTTGCAGAAAAAACGTCCCGACCAGGTTTGGTACAAGTGCTGGCAGGCCCCGCCAATGCCGTAAGTCCGGGCCAATACGCCGGCTGAGTAATCGTCAGAATAAGGCAGACTATAAAAGCTCAACCCAAAGAATGGCAGCAATGCTAGAACGAGTCCTGCTTTCAGTAAGAACTGGCGGTATTTTAGGGGAATTGGTATGCGCATCAGTAGCAGGAAGCTGCTTGGGAGGTTCGGAAATTTGTAATTGTTCGGCAGGCGCAGCGCGACGGTCTGACGACTTCCCAAACAACTTCCAAATTTAAACTTCGAGAATGGGCTGGAGGCGGTTTTAAACCAACAGCTTGTTCAGCAGAAGCGCCGCGCCGGGGCCCTAGTAGTCCAGCAGCGCCTGGTAAGCGGCGGGGGTGTCCACGTCGAAGGCGGCGTCGGGCAGGGGCACCAGGGCCAGCGCGGGGCCGTAGCGGGCCAGCAGGGGCTTGGCGCCCTGCTCGGGGCGGATGCGGTGCAAATCGGCTAACGCGCTAGCGGTGAACACGGCCGGGATGCCGAACGCCTCGGCATAAGCGGCGGCCACGGCGGGGGCCCCAGTGGCTTGCTGGTGCTGGGCCAAGGCGGCCAGCTGCGCGGCGGTTACCAGCGGCTGGTCGGAGCTTAGGACGAGTACGGCGGTGGCCGCGGGGCCCAGTGCGGCCAAGCCCGCCCGGATGGAAGCGCCCATGCCAGCGGCCCAATCGGGGTTGTGCACGGCCTGGCAGGGCAGGTCGGCCACGGCGCGGCGCAGCTCCGCGTCCAGGGCCCCCGTCACGACGACCACCGGGGCGTAGCCGGCGGCCAGGGCCGTGCGGACGGCCCGGTGCAACAGTGTTTCGTCTTGGTAAACAAGTAATTGCTTGGGCTGGCCCAGGCGGCTGGAATTGCCGGCCGCCAAAACCAGGGCGGCGGTCGGCGGAGCAAGTAGGGGCGGCATATCCTGGGGGATTAATACAAAAAAGGCCGGTGGCTGGGTGATTGCGCATTGCCAAGCAACGCGTAACCACCCAGCCACCGGCCCGAAATTAGCCGTCGCCGGTTAGGCGTTCAGCTTGGGGTAATCGGTGTAGCCTTTGGGGCCCGGGGCGTAGAAGGTGTCTTTATCGCCTTTGGCCAGGGGCGCGTTCTGGGCGAAGCGCTCCACCAAATCGGGGTTGGAGATGTAGAGCGTGCCGTAGGCCACCAGGTCGGCGTCGCCGTCGGCCACAACTTTGTTGCCCTTTTCCTGGTCGAAGCCCCCGTTGATGATGAGCGTGCCCTGGTACAGGGGGCGGTAGTGCTTGGCGATGTGTGGCTCAGCAAACGGAATCTTGCTCACGTCGGTAAATGGCTCGCTCAAGTGCAGGTAGGCAAGGCCGTAGTCGTTGAGGCGCTTGATGATGAGGTCGAACGTGGGGATGGTGTCCGCATCCATCGTGATGCCGAACAGGCCATCGAGCGAAGGGTTGAGGCGCACGCCCACCTTGCCCATGTCCACGCCGGCGGCCTTGATGGCGTCGAGCACTTCGAAGAAAAACCGGGCGCGGTTTTCGTTTGAGCCGCCGTACTCGTCGGTGCGGTGGTTGCTGGTGCCGTTGAAAAACTGGTGGAACAGGTAGCCGTTAGACGAGTGAATCTCCATGCCGTCGAAACCGGCTTCGATGGCATTTTTGGCGGCCTGCGCAAAGTCGGCCACCGTTTGTTTGATCTGCACCGTGGTCATGGCCCGGGGCTCCACCGTTGCCTGGAAGCCGGTGGGCGTGTACACCTTGTCGTGGGGGTTGATGGCGGAAGGGGCCAGGGGCAGGGCCCCATCGAGCAGGTCGGGGTGCGATACGCGGCCTACGTGCCACAATTGCACGAACATTTTGCCGCCTAACTTATGCTGGGCGCTGGTAATTTTCTGCCAGCCTGCTACTTGCTCGGAGGTGTAGATGCCGGGCACGTTGATGTAGCCCGAGGCTTCGCGGTTCACGTAGGTGCCCTCTGTGATGATGAGGCCCGCCGAGGCGCGCTGGTCATAATAGGTCACCATCAGGTCGTTGGGCAAGGTGCCGGGGTTGTCGGCGCGGCTGCGCGTCATGGGTGCCATAACGACGCGGTTTTTCAAATTCAGCTTATCGGATTGGTAAGGGGTCAGAAGCGGTTGCTCAGCCATTGTCGGTTTGATGCGGGGATGAATAGTAAAGGGAAAAGCTTCCGGTTGGAAGCGCCTTATAAGTGGCCGTGGACCCAGATTGTTCGGGCCCCAGGGCTAATAGTAAGGCATTTATGTGGTAAGAGGCTGTATTGTAATCTGTTTGGTTACAAACTGCTTTGGCACCCAGCGCCAGCCCGGATGCGGTGCACGAACGGCGCGGTGCGCACGGCGCCGCCGGGCGCCAATGCCGGTGGGGCCCGGGCAAAAGGCTGGCCCGCCGCCGGCTCCTGCTTACATGAGACAGCGCGCCACGCGGCCTGGCCTGCTGCGCAGTTTTGCCCAGCTCCACGGGCGTTAGCGGGTGTTAAGCCACTGCGGCGCCCGCGCCGACGGCCGCCGGGATGTGCACCGTACCGGCCCGCTCGCGCAGGGGCCGGCCCTGCCGGCCGCTGCGCTGCGCCTGGATTTCGGCCACGATGGCCAGCGCAATTTCCTCCGGGGTTTCGCTGCCCAGGTCGAGGCCGATGGGGCTGTGCAGGCGCTCACGCAGCAGTTGCGCCCGCTCGGCTTCGCTCAGGTCCAGCTCGTCCATCAGCCGGGCGGCTTTCAGGCGGGGCCCCAGCAGGCCGATGTAGGGCGCGGGCGAGGGGAGGAGCGTTTGCAGCGCGGCTAGGTCGTAGGCGTAGTTGTGGCTGAGCAGCACGTGGTACGCGCCGGGGTCGGGCGTCTGGGTTTCCAGCGCGGCTACGGGCACCAACTGCACGGCGGCGGCCTCGGGGAAGCGGGCGGCGGTGGCCAGGTTGGGGCGGCCGTCCACCACGGTGATGTGCCAGCCCAGCGAGCCGGCCAAGTGCACCAGCGGCTGGGCGTCGTTGCCGGCCCCGTACACCACCAGGCGCAGCGGCGGCTCCAGCACTTCCAGCAGGGCCCGCACGGGGCCCCCGTCGGTTTCCACGTCCAGCACCTGCGACTGGGCCCTGGGCCAGCGTGGCGCGGGCTGCTTCGGCCAGCGGGGCGGCCAGCAGCGGCGTGCCGCGCAGGGCCCCGGCGGCCGAAAGCAGCACCCGCTGCCCCACGGCGGCTTTTAGGCCGGTAGCATCGGTTTCGAACACGGTGGCCAGCACGGCCGGCGCGGGGTGCTGGGCAAAGCCGCGCAGCAGCTCCAGCGGGTTGTGGTCGTCGGCAAAGTTCAGCGGCTCCAGCAGGATGCGGACCACGCCCTGGCAGCCGGGGCCCAGACCGTGGCGCGGGTCGTCCTCGTCGCGGGTGTCGTAAGTCACCAAGGCCGGCTCGCCCCGGAAGATGGCCCGCCGCGCCCGCTGCCGGGCGTCGCCCTCCAAGCAGCCGCCGCTGATGGCGCCGGTCAGCTCGCCGTCTTCCGTCACGAGCATGCGGGCCCCCGGGCGGCGGTAGGCCGAGCCCAGCACTTCCACCACCGTGGCCAGGGCGCAGGGGCGGTGGGCGGCGCGGTGCTGGTCGTAGGCCAGGAATAGGCGTTGTAATTCGGTCATTGCAGAAAAAGATGCGTGGTGGCAGTACGCCCGGCGGCGGGGCGGGGTTGCTGATAACCGCCTTCCCAGAAGCACGGTTCTAAGTAGGCGCTTGGCACCCAACCAACGGCGCGTACTTTGCCCTTATGAACGCTACCATCCCCGTTTATCAATTAAATACCTTCACCGAACCAGCGGAAGAACCGGCGGCCTTCTTCTTCCTGGGGCCCCATTCCGCGCCAACCCAGCTCCCCATCGACCTGCCGTACCGCAGCGATTATTACAAAATTGGCCTTTGCCTGCGCGGCAGTGCCCGCCTGAACGTCAATTTGGAAACCTACGACGTGGGGCCCAATTCCTTGATGCTGCTCTCGCCCTACGTCATCAAGCAGTGGCCGTTCATGTCGGCCGACTTGGACGCGCTGAGCATCTTTTTTACCAAGCAATTTATTGCGGCCCACGGCGGCTTGAACCTCGACACCTTCGCCTTTTTTGAGCGGGATGCCCGGCACGTTTTTGAATTACCTCCAGCACAAGCCGCGGGCATCGCCAACCTGCTGCGGGCCATTGAGCAGAAGTACGAGGCGCCCCACGCATACCGGGAAGAAATCCTGCGCAGCCTCCTCCACATTCTGCTGCACGAAGTCGCGCCCATCTACAGCGCGCAGCACGTGTTGCCACCCACCCAGACGCGGAGCCAATTGATTGCCGCCGACTTTAAGAAGCTGGTCAACAGCCACTACGCCACCGAGCGCGGCCTGGCTTTCTACGCCGATAAGCTCTGCATCACCCCCAAGCACCTGGCCGAAACCGTGAAAGAAACCACGGGCAAACGCGCCGCGGAGTGGCTGGCCGAAGCCGTGCTGCTGGAAGCCAGCGTGCTACTTCAAAACCCAGCCCTCACCATCGGCCAAGTTGCGGACACGCTCCATTTTGCTGACCAGTCCACGTTTGGGCGGTTCTTTCGGAAAAGTACCGGGGCCTCGCCGGCGGCCTACCGGCAGCGCTGGGCGTAGGGCTTGCCGCACTTTGGCCCAACCTTTCCGTCCTTTTGCCCTTTCGGCGCGCTGCTGGCGGGCGGAGCTTTGTGCTATGAAAATTATCGTAACCGGTTCCCTCGGGAACATCAGCAAGCCCCTGGCCACCAAGCTGGTGCAGCAGGGTCATTCCGTCACGGTCGTCAGCAGCAAGCCCGACAAGCAACCCGAAATCGAAGCCTTGGGCGCTGCCGCCGCCATCGGCTCGGTAGAGGACGCGGATTTCCTGGCCAAGACCTTCACCGGCGCTGACGCCGTGTACCTAATGGTACCGCCCAAATTCGCCGTCGCCGATTCGCGGGCGTACCACCAGCGCATCGGCCGTAATTATGCCCAGGCCATTCAGCGGGCGGGCGTGCGGCGGGTGGTGCAGCTCAGCAGCTGGGGCGCCCACCTAGCGGCGGGCACGGGCGGCATCCTCGGCTCGCACGACGTGGAAGGCATCCTGGCCGAAGTGCCCGCCATCGCCCTGACGCGTTTGCGCCCCACTTCTTTCTACACCAACATGTTCAGCTTTGCTGGCATGATAAAAGCGGCAGGTATCATCGGCGTTAACTACCCCGGTAGCACCCGCGTGGCCTTCGTGCACCAGTCGGATATTGCCCACGCGGCCGCGGAAGAGCTGACGACGCCAACTCCCGCCGGCCTGACGGTGCGCTACATCGCCAGCGACGAGCGCACGGCCGACGAAGTGGCCCAGGCCCTCGGCGCCGCTATCGGCCAGCCCGATTTGCGTTGGGTGCCCCTCACCGACGAGCAGATGCAGCACAACCTGGTAAGCCACGGCCTACCCGCCGACCGGGCCGCCGAAATTGCGGACATCTACACCAGCATCCGGACCGGGGCCCTGGGCGAAGACTACGAGCAACACAAGCCCACCCTGGGCAAGGTGAAGCTGGAGGATTTTGCTAAGGAGTTCGCGGCAGCTTTTTGACGCGGCGGACAGCTTGATGCTAAATAAAAAACGCCCTACAGCATCATGCTGCGGGGCGTTTTTGCTGGCTAAATGCTGTTATTACAGCAGCTTGTCAATCGTCAAAGGCAGGTCGCGCACGCGCTTGCCGGTGGCGTGGTACACAGCATTGGCAATGGCGGCGGCCACGCCGAGCATGCCAATTTCGCCGACGCCTTTTACGCCGAGGGGGTTCACGTGGTCGTCTTCCTCTTCCACAAAAATCACGTCGATTTTGTGGATGTCGGCGTTGACGGGCACGTGGTACTCGGCATAGTTGTGGTTCATGTACCGGCCGAGGTTGTTGTCGAGGTAAGCCTCCTCCATCAAAGCCATGCTAATGCCCCACACCGTACCGCCAAGCACTTGGCTGCGGGCCGTTTTGGGGTTGAGGATGCGGCCGGCGGCCACGGCGTTCACCACGCGGGTTACGTGGATGGTGCCCAGGTCTTCGTCCACTTTCACCTCCACAAACGCCGCGTTGTGCGAGTGCATGGAGTACTTCAGCATGTTGATCGGGTTGGGCTGCGCGCTCGACTCCGCTTCCACGGCTGCTTCGCCGCTGGTGGCTAACACCTCCGTAATGGCCACCGACTTGGTGATGTCCTCGTTGGCGCGCATGTGGCCGTCTGCAAACTGCACGTCCTCAAAGGCAACGCCGTCGAGGGGCGAGTTGTCCATCTTCTGGGCCAATTTGAGCAGCTTTTTGCCCACTTCCTGGCACGTGGCCTGCACCGCCGAGCCCACCGATGCGGCCGTCCAGGAGCCGCCCTGCAGGGGGGCCTCGGGTAGGTTGGTGTCGCCCAGCACGAAGGTCACCTGGTCCAGGGGGAGGCCCAGGGTTTGGGCGGCTATCTGGGTCATAATCACGTAGGTGCCGGCGCCCTGGTCGTTGGTGGCGCTGTGCACGGTCAGCTTGCCATCGGCCGAGAGGCTGGCCTTGGCGGCGGCTTTCTGCATCGACGCATCCCAGCAGCCGGTGCCCATGCCCCAGCCCACCAGCATGTTGCCTTCGCGCATCGAGCGGGGCTCGGGGTTGCGCTGTTCCCAGCCAAAGCGCTTGGCGCCCTCGTGGTAACAGTCAATCAGGCGCTTGCTGCTGAAGGGTTTGTTCTCGGTGGGGTCCGAGTACGTGTAGTTGAGCAGGCGGAATTCCAGCGGGTCGACGCCGGCCTTGTATGACAGCTCGTCGACGGCGCACTCGATGGCAAATGAGCCGGTGGCCGCGCCGGGGGCCCGCATGTCGGCGGGGGTGTCCACGTCAATCTTGGCCAGCTCGTACCCAAACTTGGAGTTGTCGCACTTGTACAAGATGCCCGACCAGTTCACGACGGTTTCGGTTTCGTCCTCAAACTGCGACGTCTCGGCAAAGGCCGTGTGCTGTAGGGATTGCAGGTAGCCCTGCTCGTCGGAGGCCAGCTTGATGTCCTGAATGGTGTGCGGCCGGTGCCCCATGCTGAACATCTGCTGGCGCGTCATCGACACGCGCACCGAGTGCTCCAGCTCCAACGCCGCCATGACGGCCATGAACACCTGGTGCTGCGGACGCAGGCCCGCGCCAAAGGCGCCGCCCGTGAACTTGGACACAACCCGCGCTTCTTCCTTGCTCAGGCTGAAGATCTTGCGCAGGTACTGCTGCACGTTGGGGGCCCCCTGCGTCTTGTCGTAGATGTTCATCTTCTTGCCATCGCCTAGCCATTCGACGGTGGTGGCAAACATCTCCATCGGGTTGTGGTGCTGCGCGTGGTGCGTGTACTCGCCCGTTACCTGGTGCGGCGCGGCTTTGAAGGCCCCTTCGGCATCGCCCTTGGGCTTGGGCGGGGGCAAGAAACCGGTTTTGCCCTTGGGGGCGTCAAATCCTTTGCCAGCGGCGCGGGCCTTTTCGAGGTCGGTATTGAAGTTTTCGTCTACCTCGTAGTCAATGCGCAGGATGGACGCGGCGTAACGGGCCAGTTCGAAGGTTTCGGCCACCACCAGCGCCACCGGCTGCTGGCTGAACATGATTTCGGGTTCGTGCAGCGGGCGGAACGGCGAGCCGCCGGGGGCCACGTCGTCCTTGTAGCTGCGGTCGAACCAGGCAAAAGAAGGCACGTTTTCGTGCGTGAACACCTGCTTTACGCCGGGCAAAGCCAGCACGGCATCAACGTCAATTTTTAGGATTTTGCCCTTGGCGATGGGGCTGTCCACGATGTAGCCGTACCACAGGTTGGGCACGTTGTACTCGGCCGCGTACTTAGCCGCGCCCGATACTTTGGCCGCGCCCTCGGGGCGGCTGATGGGCTTGCCGATAACGTCGGAATCCAAGCGCACGGTGGGCGGGGTGGCGATAGTCTGGCTCATATGGATTACGGATTAGTATTCAGAAAGGCGTTGGAATCGAGGGCTTGGTCCATCTCGGTGGCCTGCTTGAGGGCGCGCACGATGGCGCGCTTCCCCAACTCGATTTTGAAGGAATTGGGTCCGTAGCCGATGGCCGACTCGAACACCTTGGCTGCCACCTGGCGGAACAGGTCGGGCGACGCCGTTTGGCCTTCCAGCATCTTCTCGGCCGCTTGGTCGCGCCAGGGCTTGTGGGCCACGCCGCCTAGGGCAAAGCGGGCCGTTTTGATGGTGTTGCCGTCCATTTCCAACCCCACCGCCACGCTCACCAGCGCGAAGGCGTAGCTGGCGCGGTCGCGCAGCTTGAGGTACGTGAAATTTTTGGCGTAGCCCTGCGCCGGCAGGTCGATGGCCGTGATGAGTTCGCCGGGCGCCAAGGTGTTGTCCAGCTCGGGCTGGTCGCCCGGCAGGCGGTGGAAGTCCTCAAACTTGATGGTACGCTCGCCGTTGGGGCCCTGCACCCGCACCACGGCTTCGAGGGCGGCCAGGGCCACGCACATGTCCGAGGGCTGGGTGGCAATGCAGCTCTCGCTGGTGCCCAGCACCCCGCACACGCGGTTCATGCCGTTGATGGCCGAGCAGCCCGTGCCGGGCTCGCGCTTGTTGCACGGCGTGGCCAGGTCGTAGAAGTAGTAGCAGCGGGTGCGCTGGAGCAGGTTGCCGCCGTTGGTGGCCATGTTGCGCAGCTGCGGCGTGGCCCCGGCCAAAATGGTCTGGCTCAGCAACGGGTAGCGCACTTCTACCTCGGGGTTCCAGGCCGTGTCGGCGTTGGTGGCCAGGGCCCCCAGGCGCAGGCCGCCACCGGGCAGGTCCTCGATCTGGCCGAGGGCGCTCAGGTGGTTGAGGCTGGTGAGGTGGGTGGGGCGGCTCACGTTCTCCTTCATCAGGTCGATGAGGTTGGTGCCGCCGCCCAGGTAGGCTGCGCCGGTGTGCCCGGCAAAGTCGCTAACGGCTTCGTCAACGGCCGCCGCTTGGGTAAGGGTGAAGCTGTTCATGGTTTTAATGTGGTAGATGTGGTAGGAATGTGCCGAATGTGAAAATGCGCGGTTTACCAGGGGCCCTAACTACTGCTTTAGCGCAGCAGCTAATGGTCTGCTAAAACCCATTTTCAAACTTTCACATCTTCCACATTAATTAACAGAGCTTGACTGGGTGGGCTGCATCGGGATGGTGACCAGCGTGCCGTTATCTACCACCACTTGGCCGTCGTGCAGCACTTCCATCACCGCCGACAGGATGTTGGTGTAGGCGCCGCAGCGGCAGAGGTTGCCGCTCATCAGCTCGCGCACCTCGTCTTCGGTCTTGGCCCGGCCTTCGTTGATGAGGCCCTGGGCCGAGCAAATCTGGCCCGGCGTGCAGTAGCCGCACTGGAAGGCGTCGTGGTCGATAAAGGCCTGCTGCAAGGGCGACAGGTCGTCCTCGCCGCCGAGGCCTTCGATGGTGGTGATTTGCTTGCCCTGGTACACGGTGGCCAGCGCCAGGCAGGAATTGATGCGCTTGCCGTCCATGAGCACCGTGCAGGCGCCGCACTGGCCGTGGTCGCAGCCTTTCTTGGTGCCGGTCAGGTCCAGGTATTCGCGTAGGGCGTCGAGCAGGCTGGTCCACGGGGCAATCTGGATGGTGTGGTCCTCGCCGTTGATGTGCAGCGTCACGGGCTGGGTGGGAGCAATGGCCGGCGGGGTGTGGTCCAGCGGCTCCTGGATGAAGTGAAGGCTCATAAAAGCATTGGGAATTGAGTAGTCAATAACCGGCCTACGCGGCCATTGCAGCGCGGTTAGGGCCCTGGCAATATTTAGACTAATTCCTAATTGCGAAAAACCCAACGGGCAGCCGTGGGGGCTCACTTACCAGCAATTACTTACCCAGCTAGCAGCGGCTGCGTTGCCCGGTGAGCGGTTAGGGCCCCGGGCCAGAATCTTGGTAGTATTCCGGGAGTCATAACGCCCGCTAAAGTGCCGTGCTGGCTTGCTGGGGGCCCTGCGGGCAGGGGATGGGGCAGCAGTCGTGGCAAGTGAAAATGGTATCTAAGAATTATATATTTTATATATAAAATAATATCTTATATTTAGGCCTCATTTCTGCACCCTCTTTTTCCCTCATCCAACCCACCCCACGCATGGCAAAGCCCCGAGACCCCGAAGCCGACGACGCGCCGGAAGCCGAAGAAGAACCTGCCCCCCAAGCCCCTCCGTCCGCCGCCGAAGAAGCTGCGGACGGAGGGGCCCCGCAAGCCGCGGTGGGCCACAACCCGCCCGTTTAAAACTCGCCCGCAACCCCAACCCTCAATCCCCACCCTCCAACCATGGCCGACCATTCAGCTCCCGATTATTCGCCTGCTTCGCACGCAGTTGAAGCGCGAAAACCTACGCACGTTCCAGAGGAAAAATGGATTGGCACAGTGCAATTAATTACCAAAACGCTAGGCGCTCCCGAATTGTTAAAATCTGGAAAGCCTGTGCAAACAGTAGAAGAAGCCAACGAGGCAAGGTGGGGAAATGACGAATCTGGCGTGGATTTGATACGAGGTATGCTTCTCGCCCCAACTGGGAGCAGTATTTTTCTTCAAGTTGATTCATTGCGAAAGTTTAACAGCATAGTTAAAGATTTTAAGCAGCTTGGATTGAAGGTGAAGGACCCGGTTACCACGCTAGTTGTGTACCGGGCTGCACATTTCGGTTTGTTGGAAAAAGAGTTCCTTACGTTTGGCAGCTTCTACCTGAACGAGGATAAAGGAAACTTAGTCAACTCTGATGTATTAGGGGTGGCAGAAGTGGGTCATAATCCTCCTCCCAGACGCAACCAAGGCAAGAAGTAATGTTCGCTTTGCACCCTTGGGGCCACGTTGGCGATGCCTCTTGCTACAATTTGGTCGAAAGCGTTCGTTCGCATGAATTCCCGTACAGTCCCGCTGTTTGTTATGGTGTGCTGCGCCTCGGGGGCCCTGCCCACAGTGGGTCAAACGCCACGGGCCGACAGTTTGCGTCAGCTTCTGGGGGCTCAGCCTCGCGCTGATACTACCCGAGTGCGTCGGCTGCAAGCCCTGGCGGGGGAGTTGCGCATTGTGGATGGGCTGCAGGCTGTGCAACTGAGCCAAAAGGCCCTGCGCCTGGCCCTGCGCCTAGCCGATGCTACGGGTGAGGGGAGGGCTTTGCTTATGCTAAGTGCGCTGTGTCGTCGACAGACTGACTACGTAAGGGCCCGAAACTACGCGCAATGGGCACAGCAGCTTTTCACGCGCCGCGCCGACCGCCAGGGAATGGCGAACGCCTTGTTGCAGCTCAGCCTGATTAGCAAGCTACAGGGCAGCCCGGCGCTGGCCGTGGCCTCGGCTCTTAAAGCCCTGGCCCTAACTGAGCAGACGGGCGATGTGAAAACCCGCATGCAGCTGCAAGCCATCATCGGTGGTATTTATTGCGATACGGGCAACTACCCCGACGCATTGCCTATGCTGCAAGCCGCCCTGAAAAGCAGCCGGCGCGCCGGCGATTGGCAAGTCGCTTCGCAGGCGTTCAACGGCTTGGGCACCACGTACCAGCTGCTGAAGGACTGGCCGCGGGCGCTGTACTACCACCAGCAAGCATTGCAGCTAAGCCGCCAGCTGGGCGATGCCGTTAGTGAAGCATCGGACGAAACCAACTTGGCCGAGGTGTACAACCTGCAAGGCAACCTCGCTGCCGCGCTGGCCCACGGGCGGCGGGCACTGGCTTTGGTGCGGGCCACGCACGACCAGTACAACCTGCCCTCGGTGGAGCTGATGCTAGCCCGGGGCTTCGTGCTGGCGCACCAGCCCGACAGCGCCGTGGTGCTGGCCCGGCACGCGCTGGCGCTCAGCCAGCAGTCGCGCAGCAACGAGAACATCCGCAACGCGGGCGACATCCTGGCGCAGGCCTACGCGCAGCGGCGCGACTACGCGCAGGCCTACCGCTACCGGAACTTGCAGATGGCCTACAACGACACGCTCTCGGGCGAGGACACCCAGCGCCGGACTAGCGCCCTGCGCTACGGCTACGAGCTGGACAAAAAGCAGGCTCAGATCGTGCTGCTGAAGAAAGACCAGGAAATTGCCGGCCAAAAGGCCTACCGGCAGCGCCAGCAGATGCTTGCCGCGCTGGTCGGGCTGGGGGGCGTGGTGCTGGTGGTGGCGCTGCTGCTGCGCAATATCTTCCTCAAGCAGCGCGCCAACCGCCGCCTGGGCGAGAAGAACGTGGAAATTGCTGCCCACCGCGACGACCTCGACCGCACCCTCACCGAGCTGCAAACTACCCAGAACCAACTGGTGCAGCGCGAAAAAATGGCCTCCCTCGGCGAGCTCACGGCCGGCGTGGCCCACGAGATGCAGAACCCGCTCAACTTCGTCACCAACTTCGCCGACCTGAGCGTGGAGCTGGTGGCCGAGCTGGAAGCCGAGCTGGCCCACGAGTCGCTCTCGGCCAGCGGCGGGCCGGCCATTGGGGCCCTGGTGCAGGCCCTGGCCCAGAACCAGGCCAAAATCTACCGGCACGGCCACCGCGCCGACCGCATCGTGAAGAACATGCTGGAGCACGCGCGCACCCGCAGCGGCGAGCGCCAGCCCACCGACCTCAACGCCCTGGCCGACGAGTACCTGCGCCTGGCTTACCACGGCTGGCGGGCCAAAAATAAGGATTTCAACGCGGAGCTGAAAACCGACTTCGACCCGCGCCTGGGGCCCGTGCCCGTGGTGCCCCAGGACCTGAGCCGGGTGCTGCTCAACCTGCTCACCAACGCCTTTTACGCCGTGGCCGAGAAGGCCAAAACCGCCGGCCCGGCCTACCGCCCCGAGGTGGCGGTGGCCACGCGGCGCACCGGCGGCACGGTGCGCATCCGGGTGCGCGACAACGGCAACGGCATTCCGGTGGCGGTGCGCGACAAGATTTTCCAGCCCTTTTTCACTACCAAGCCCACCGGCGAGGGCACCGGCCTGGGCCTGTCGCTGAGCTACGACATCGTGACGAAGGGCCACGGCGGCACGCTGGCCGTGGACAGCCAGGAGGGCGAATTCACCGAGTTCACCATTAGCCTCCCGGACGAAGGATAGGGTCTGCTGCACTGTCTTGGATAAATAAAAATATTTATTCATATATTACTCCTTGTCAAGCGTTCTGCGCCGGGCTTAACGCCGTTTCTCATGCTGCCCGAATCACCGCTTTCGCTGCGTTTCCACCCCCGGCCCGCCGCGGAGCCGGCCGCGCCCGCGCCGGAGGGCCCCCGCG